>CANCSY010000320.1 GCA_947380915.1 Beijerinckiaceae bacterium | reverse complement strand
GCCATGATCAGCAGCACGCGCTCCGCCATGGTCTCGCTGAGCAGGGTGAAGAACTTGCGGGTCAGATAGGGCGTGCCCCATTTGCGCGAGCCCGTGTCCATGTAGAAGGCGTAGAAGGCGTCCCAATGGGCCTTGGTCAGATCCTTGCCCGTCGCCCATTCGATCTCCACGCCTGCGCTGAGGGCGTCCTTGCGCTCCCGGCGGATGGCCTTGCGCTTGCGCGAGGCGAGGGAGTTCAGGAAGCCCTCGAAGTCGCCGTAGCCCTTGTCGAAGAAGTGAAACTGCTTGTTGGTGCGCTGCAGGAAGCCCTCGGCGCCCAGCGCCTCCCATTCGGCCTTGGTCAGAAAGGTCACATGGGTCGAGGAGGCGCCGGTCTTCTCCATCACGGCCCGCAGCCCCGAGATCAGCGCCGCCCGGGCCTCCTCGGCGCGAGGGCCAGCGGCGACAAGTAGGCGCCGTCCCGGGGCGGGGGTGAAGGGCACGCTGATTTGCAACTTGGGATAATAGCGCCCGCCCGCCCGCTCATAGGCGTCCGCCCAGCCCTGGTCGAAGACATATTCGCCCATGCTGTGGGACTTCAGATAGCAGGGCGCGGCGGCCAACAGGCTGCCTTGCCCATCCTCGACCAGTATGTGAGAGCCGCCCCAGCCGGTGCGGGGAATGGCCGAGCCCGAGGCCTCGCAGGCGCTGAGAAAAGCATGGGTTATAAAGGGGTTGAACCGCTCTTCCTGATAGGTTGAATGCGCGTCTTCAGGAGCCGCCTCCGCCCGTGCCGACGGATTGGCGCAAGCGTCCCAGCTCGCCGGATCGACCTCGGCGAGGGAGCGTGCCATGCGGATGGTGAGGTCAGTGTCAGCCATGGGACCGTTCTTGAGGAAGCAAGCCTAACCTAATGCTTGGCGTGGATTGGGCAAGCGCAACCATGTCGCGGGTCAGAAGCGTCCGGACGCCGAGGGGAAGCGGGCGAAGAGCCGCGACGCCATCAGGCCGGTGGCCGCCAGCAGGGCCATATTGAGCATCAGCCATCCCCGGCCGACGTGATGCAGGCCGAAGCCGAAGACGATGGGGCCGATGGCCTGCCCCAGAAAGAACGAGCAGGAGTGCATGGAGAAGGCGGATGCGCGGGCGCTGGGCGCCAGTTCCGCCACCTCGGCTTGCACGGAGTTGTGCAGCATCATGAAACCGAAGCCGGTCACGGTGAAGCAGAGGCACATGAGCGGCCAGGGCAGCACCAGCGCCATGCCCAGCAGTCCCGCCCCCGCCAGACACCCGCCCAGCGCCATCATCTGCGTGCGCCGCAGCAGCCGCAGGGTGATGTGTAGGGTCAGCGAATAGGTAAGCCCGCCGATCCCGATCCCCGCCAGCACGAAGCCCGCCTCCCGCGCCGTGCCCAGTCCGTTGGTCTCGATCAGTTCCCCGATGAAGGGCGTGCAGCCATAGAGGGCGAGGGCCTCGAGGAAGACCGTGCCGAAGCATAGCCATGACTTGGGATTGGCGAAGATGCTCCCATAGCTTGTCATGGCGTCGGAGATGCGGATGTGGCCAACGGGCCTTGCGGTTTCATGCAGCAGCAGGGTGGCGCCAATGGCGGCGGTGAAGGCGAAGGTCGCTGTCAGATAGAGAAAGCTGCGCCAGCCCAGCGCCATGGCCATGATGCCCGCCAGGCTCGCGCCGAGAATCATGCCGGTCAGGCCAGCCGTGAGAAAACGACCGATGGCCAGTTGCCGGGTGGCGGGGGGATATTTGTCGCCAATCGACGCCATGGCGACCGGCATGATGCCGCCCGCCGCCACGCCGCCCAGAAGGCGGAAGCCGAGAAGAGTTTCAAAAGTGGGCGCGAAGATGCAGCCGACGGTGCAAAAGCCGAGCACCCAGAGGCATGTCTTCAGCACGCGCGTCTTGCCATAGAAGTCGCCGATCGGGCCAAGCACCGGCTGGCCCAGCGCATAGGGGAAGGCATAGACCGAGGTCAGCAGGGCGGCCGTGGTGATGGGAACCGAAAAATCCCGCGCAATCATGGTCAGCAGCGGGTCCATCGAGCGATTGGAGAGCGCGCTTGCGAAACCGCAGAGAATGAAGACGAAAAATACCATGCGCCTGTGTAGGGCCATGTCGGGGGTGTGTCCACAAGGGGCGGTTTGTCGGGAGGCCACGGGTATTTGGTGGGCAGCCGCATCCCATCGGGAATATCAGCGGCCCACATTGGCCGGCCCATCAAAAAGGATGAATCCCACTTCATGCTCACGTTTGAAAATCGCACGTTTTCGTATGGTTTTACGATGGAAATTCGCTTTCCTCCGGAGCTGGAAGCGCGTAAGTGCAACCCCCGATCAGTTGTCGATGTGAACCCGTCGAGGCCCGCATGTCCGCTCCGCGCACCTTTCCCCTGAACGCCTGGTACGCCGCCGCCTGGGACGCCGAGCTGCGCCATGAGTTGCTGGCGCGCACCATCGCCGGGATCAAGATGGTGCTCTACCGCACGCAGAATGGCGACGCCGTCGCCCTGCAGGACGCCTGCTGGCATCGCCTGGTGCCGCTCTCCATGGGCAAGCTGCTGGGCGACAACATCCAGTGCGCCTATCACGGCATTCGCTACAATGCGCAGGGGCGCTGCGTCTTCATGCCCTCGCAGGAGACCATCAACCCCTCCGCCGCCGTGCGCAGCTTTCCTGTGGTGGAGCGGCACCGCTTCGTCTGGGTCTGGCCCGGCGATCCGGCCCTGGCCGATCCCGCGCTGGTGCCCGACCTCCACTGGAACAAGGACCCGGCCTGGGCGGGCGATGGCAAGACCATTCACGCCGCCTGCGATTACCGGCTGATCGTCGACAATCTCATGGACCTCACCCACGAGACCTTCATCCACTCCTCGAGCATCGGCAATGACGCGGTGGCCGAGGCGCCCTTCGATGTGACCCATGGGGATCGCACCACCACCGTCAGCCGCTGGATGGTCGATATCGATGCGCCGCCTTTCTGGCGCAAGCAGCTCGGCAAGCCCGGCAATGTGGACCGCTG
>CANCSY010000319.1 GCA_947380915.1 Beijerinckiaceae bacterium | reverse complement strand
TGGATCCGCGCAAGCTGGACGCACCCGTGCGCGCGGGTCTCTCCTTCCTCAAGCTCGCCTCGCCAGAATCGCTGCTGGTCGACATAGCGGCGCTGGGCGCGTCCAAAAAGCTGGTGCGCTTCGACGCCGCCACTGTCCCCGTCCGCCTCGTAAAGGCGCTGGAGGCGGCGGGCGGGACGGCGGATGTGGGCGCCGACCCCACTGCGCTGATGAAGGCGCACAAGAACAAGGCGGAGCTGCGCGGCGCCGTGGCCGCACATCTGCGCGATGGGGCGGCCATGGTGGAGTTTCTGGCCTGGTTCGCAGGCGCCGCGCCCACAGGCAAGCTCACCGAGATCGAAGCCGCAAAGGCGCTGGAAACCTTCCGCCGGGCGACCAGGAAACTGAAGGATGTCTCCTTCCCCTCCATTTCCGGCATGGGGCCGAATGGCGCCATCGTGCATTACCGGGTGACGGAGGCCACCAACGCGAAAATCAAACGCGGGCTCTTCCTCATCGATTCCGGCGCGCAATATGAGGATGGCACCACCGACATCACCCGCACGCTGGCGGTGGGCAAGCCGACGGCTGAAATGCGCGACCGTTTCACCCGCGTGCTCAAGGGGCATATCGGCATCGCCACCAGCGTCTTCCCCAAGGGCGCGTCAGGGGCGCAGCTCGATGGCTTCGCGCGCCGCGCGCTCTGGGACGCGGGCCTCGATTTCGACCATGGCACGGGCCATGGGGTGGGATCCTACCTGTCGGTGCATGAGGGGCCGCAGCGCATTTCCAAAATGGGCGGCGTGGCGCTGGAGCCGGGCATGATCCTCTCCAACGAGCCGGGTTATTACAAGACCGGCGCCTATGGAATCCGCATCGAGAATCTCATCACCGTGGAGCACCGCGCCATCAAGGGCGGCGAGCGGGAGATGCTGGGCTTTTCCACCCTGACGCTCGCGCCCATCGACCTCGCCCTGATCGAGCCGAAGCTGCTGACGCGCGAGGAAGCGGCCTGGCTCAACGCCTATCACGCAAGGGTGCGCAAGGCGCTGGCGCCGCTGGTGACGCCCGCCACGCGCAAGTGGCTTGCCGGAGCTACGAAAGCGATCAGGACGCCTTGACGAGGATCGCTGTCAGGGCAGGCACATAGACAGATGCACTCTGCCCGGAGACGGGAGCGGAATAGGCTGCATCCATAGCGCCCAGCCCAAACGACAAGCTTATCTGCGCGTTCTGAATCGCGATCCCGGTCGTCGATGACAGCCCCGGCCCCGTAAGTTGCTGAACTGTGGCTCTGGAGACGGAGGCGGGAAGCTGTAAGGCGACCCTGAACGATTGGTTCTCTACTTTGTTGACCAACAGGATGCTGAAGCCAGAGGCGGTTTTGATAGCGTAAACGGTCAAGTTAAACCCGCCTGAATCAATCGTCGAACTCAGAAGCGTGCCCTCCCCCATCATTTTGGAAAACAGGAGCGCGTAATATAGCGGTCTTATATCCGTCACCCTTTCGCTACCGAAGTTGAACGGCGAATATGTCGCGGCGTCGCCGCCGTGAAAATGCACGCCGCTGGCGCCGCCCAGCGCCATGGTGAAAATATTGTCGAGGGCCCAGAGCGCTGATCCATAGACATTGCTGACGCCATCAACGCCGCCCAACGTGACGGAATTCGTCTCGGTGATTCTGAAGGGCACGTTTATAGTGGAAGCGGCTGTTTTCACTTGGGGGAGGATTCGGCCAAGTAGCGCGTCGGGGAGTGTCAGCAACCTGGCCAATGTTCGCGTGTCGGTGTCACCCAATCGATAATGATGCTGCGCAAGCACTTTCAGCCGATTGGCGCCGATATCTCTGGCAAAATCAACCGTGTATTGAACGCTCCCGCCAGTGGCGTCAGGTCCTGAAAAGGTTGCGTTGGGAACCCGTTGAATAATGGCGTCTCTGAGCGAAACCCATCTGTCCTTGAACGTAGCATACCCCCAGTTTGAGTAACCCGCAGGGAACGGGTAGGGTGAACCATTGTTTGCATATGATGCAGGCTCGTTACCGAGTTCAAAGCAGTAGAGACTACCGCCAAGCGCACTGGCGGCGTAGACGGCTTCATCGGCGGCGGCGGCTTCCGTGTTCTGGGCCAGATTGATCCCGTAAATCACCTGCCATCCCGACCGCTTGATAAAGGTCGCGAAGCTGTCGATATCGGCCTTGGCGATAATGGGGACCCCGGGATAGGGATCGGGAACGGGATGTTTATTCCGACCCCTTTCCTCAGGCGCCCATATGACGTTGTCTACAGAACTCCCTCCAATACGGATGATCCCGGGACCAAGCGCCTTGAACAAGGTGAGCACATTCGGGTCAGTCGTCGAAAAAATGCGCGAAAGAAGTTCTCCTTTCTCAAAGCTGAAACCGACGAAAGTCGAATCAAAGGAACCAACCTCATTGGACGTCACAATGGCGGTCGCAGGCGTCACAGCGCCCGACGGCATCGGTTGCCGGTTTTGGAGCGATCCGGTCGATGGATCCGAAGAACTCTGGTCGGTCGGCGAAGTCCGCGATTGATTGGGGGCGGTGGTCAGGATGTGGGTTCCGCAACCAGCGGTCAAGGCCCCGATCCCCATGCCAAGACCCCGCTTCATGAACCTGCGCCTCGACTGCGGGATCACGGTCTGAAACGGGTTTTCAAGCATCAGAACATCCAGATCGGCGAGGCCTCGAATCAGTGCAGCTTAAACACCCGTATCGCCATGCTCAAGGTGATCCAATTGGCTCGGTTCACGGCTGGGCGCCTGACCCTTCCCTCAGCCGCCCTCGCCGATCCGCGCCAGCCAGTCGTCCTCGCTGATGACCTCGATGCCCAGCTCCGCCGCCTTGGTGAGCTTGGAGCCCGCCCCCGGGCCCGCCACCACCAGATCGGTCTTTTTCGACACGCTGCCCGCCACCTTGGCGCCGAGCCGCTCGGCTTGCGCCTTGGCCTCGTCGCGGGTCAATTTTTCCAGCGCGCCGGTGAAGACCACCGTCTTGCCCGCCACGGGGCTATCGGTCTTCACGGCCTCCATGGGCTGCGGCGT
>CANCSY010000318.1 GCA_947380915.1 Beijerinckiaceae bacterium | reverse complement strand
TTCATGCGCGGCATGCCCTTCTTGCCTTCGAGGCTTTCCAGCAGCGCGGTCTCTTCGCCGCAGATATAGGCGCCCGCGCCATGATGCACATAGAGGTCGAAGGGCCAGCCGTTGATATTGTCCTTGCCGATGAGGCGCGCCGCATAGGCTTCATCCACCGCCGCCTGCAGGGCGTCGCGCTCGGCGATATATTCGCCGCGAATATAGATATAGGCCGCATGGGCGCCCATGGCGAAAGACGCGATCATGCAGCCTTCGACGAGGAGATGCGGATCATTGCGCATGATCTCGCGGTCCTTGCAGGTGCCCGGCTCCGACTCGTCGGCGTTGACCACGAGATAGGAGGGACGCGCGGGATCGGGCTTGGGCATGAAGGACCATTTGAGGCCCGTGGGGAAACCCGCACCGCCGCGACCGCGAAGGCCCGAGGCCTTCATTTCGCTGATGATCCAGTCCTTGCCCTTTTCGAGCAGGCCCTTGGTGCCATCCCAGGCGCCGCGCGCCATGGCCCCCTTGAGGCCCCGGTCGCCGAGGCCATAGAGGTTTGTGAAGATCCTGTCCTTGTCCTGCAGCATGGCGGCCTCAGTCCTGATTCTTCGCAGCGATGCTGCCGGGGCCGCTCACGCCGTCCACCCCATAGAGGTCGGTCAGCGATGTCAGGCCACCCATGGGCTCCGAGCCGACGCGCCCGCTCTGCGAACCGATATGCACGGGACGGCCAGCGGTGAGATCATCGATCAGTTTCGCGAAATTTTCGGGCGTCAGATCCTCGTAATATTCATCGTTGATCTGCACCATGGGCGCGTTGCAGCAGGCGCCGAGGCATTCGACCTCGAGCCAGGAGAACTTGCCGTCCGCGCGCACATGGCGCTGCGGGCCGATTTTCTCTTCGCAGACTTTTTTGATGTCTTCGGCGCCGCGCAACATGCAGGGTGTGGTGCCGCAGAGTTGGATGAAATGCGTGCCAACCGGCGCGAGATTGAACATCGAATAGAAGGTGGCGATCTCAAGCACGCGGATATAGGGCATGTCCAGGATCTGCGCGACCTTCTCGATGGCGGGCTTGGGCAGCCAGTAATCGTGCTGGGCCTGCGCCTTCCACAGCAGCGGGATCACCGCCGAGGCCTGCCGGCCCTGCGGATATTTCGCGATCTGCGCATCGCACCAGACCCGGTTCTCGGGCGTGAAGTCGAAGCTCGCGGGTTGCTCGTCGGCGAGGCGGCGTACCGTCATGGAGGCGTATTCCCGGAACGATGGCGCTGGGCGGCGACCAGCAGCGCAAAAAGAATGAAGGGGCCGCCAACCAGCGAATGCCAGAGCAGCGTTTCCATGCCCTCCTGGGAGGTCCAAAACATCGGCCTGGCTGCCAGAAGGTCGAAGAAGATCCGGCTCACGACCAGAAATACGGCCGTAACCAACAGAAATCTGACCAGTTCTTGCAGACGATCAGTGATGTTCATCGATCAACCTCGCCAAAAACGATGTCGATGGAGCCCAGAATGGCGGAGACATCCGCCAGCATGTGCTTGCGGCAGAGGAAGTCCATGGCCTGCAGATGGGCGAAGCCGGGCGCGCGGATCTTGCAGCGATAGGGCTTGTCCGTGCCGTCGGCCACGAGATAGACGCCGAACTCGCCCTTGGGCGCCTCAACCGCCGCATAGACCTCGCCAGCGGGGACCTTGAAGCCCTCGGTATAGAGCTTGAAGTGATGGATCAGCGCTTCCATGGAGCGCTTCATGTCTGCGCGGCTGGGCGGCACCACCTTGCCCTGCGTGGACGAAACAGCGCCCAAACGCTCCGTACCCATCAGCCGCTCGACGCATTGCTTCATGATCCGCACGGACTGGCGCATCTCCTCCATGCGCACGACCTGACGAGCGTAGCAGTCGCCATGCTTGCCCACGGGAATGTCGAATTCCAGCTCTTCGTAGCACTCATAGGGCTGCGAACGACGCAGGTCCCAGGCGGCGCCAGAGCCACGCAGCACCGGGCCGGAGAAGCCGAGCGCCCAGCACTGCTCCAGGGTCACGATGCCGATATCGACATTGCGCTGCTTGAAGATGCGGTTCTCGATGAAAAGTTCTTCCAGATCGTCGCAGACTTTGAGGAAGGGGTCGCACCAGGCGCCGATGTCCGCCACCAGTTTCTCGGGGAGATCCTGATGCACGCCGCCCGGGCGGAAGTAATTGGCGTGCATGCGGGCGCCGGAGGCGCGCTCGTAGAAGACCATCAGCTTCTCGCGCTCCTCGAAGCCCCAGAGCGGCGGGGTGAGCGCGCCCACATCCATGGCCTGCGTGGTGACATTGAGAAGATGCGAGAGAATGCGGCCGATTTCGGAATAGAGCACGCGGATCAACTGGCCGCGCTTGGGCACATCCATGCCCAGCAGCTTCTCGATTGCCAGGCAGAAGGCGTGCTCCTGATTCATCGGCGCGCAATAGTCCAGCCGGTCGAAGTAAGGCACGTTCTGCGCATAGGTGCGCGCCTCCATCAGCTTCTCGGTGCCGCGATGCAGCAGGCCGATATGCGGATCGACGCGCTCCACCACTTCGCCGTCCAGCTCCAGCACCAGGCGCAGCACGCCATGGGCCGCCGGATGCTGCGGGCCGAAGTTGATGGAGAAATTACGGACGGCGGGTTGCTCGGTCATTGAACGGCGCCCTCAGCTTGCTTTTTCATCGCCCGGCAGAGCCTGCGGAATGGCGCCCTCCCATGGCGAGAGGAAATCGAACTGGCGGAATTCCTGATTGAGGCGCACGGGCTCATAGACTACGCGCTTCTCCATGTCGTCGTAGCGAACCTCCACGAAGCCGGTCATGGGGAAATCCTTGCGCAGCGGATGCCCCTCGAACCCATAGTCGGTGAGGATGCGGCGCAGGTCCGGATGGCCGGAAAAGAGCACGCCGAACATGTCGTAGGTCTCGCGCTCGAACCAATCGGCCGCCGGGAAGACCGTGCAGGCCGAGGGGATCGTCTCCCCCTCACCCACCGCCGCCTTGATCCGCACCCGCTGGTTCAGGCGCGGCGACAGCAGGTGATAGACGACGTCAAACCGCTTCGCCCG
>CANCSY010000317.1 GCA_947380915.1 Beijerinckiaceae bacterium | reverse complement strand
GGCGCCGATGGGCGGGATTTGATTGATATTGGCAAGCAATGGCAGCGCATTCTGCCGGAAGCCGCCTTTCTCTCCCCCCATGCGCCCGAGCCCTGCGGCATGGCGCCCACGGGGCGGCAGTGGTTTCCGCTCACCATGCGGGACCCCCACGAGCGCTGGCGGGGCGTGACCCAGGCCCAGCCGACCCTCGACGCCTTTCTCGACGCCGAACTCGAGGCCGCCGGTCTCGACGACAGCAAGCTGGCGCTGGTCGGCTTCAGCCAGGGGACCATGATGGCCCTGCATGTGGGCCTGCGCCGTCGGCGCGCGCCCGCCGCCCTGCTGGGCTTTTCCGGCGAGTTGGTGGGGCCTGAGCATATGGCGCAGGCCTCCGCCCGCAACGCGAAGGGCGAGGCGCCGCCGGTGCTGCTGATCCACGGCACGAAGGATGAGGTCATCCCCTTCGACGCCCTCTTCGACAGCGCCGAACATCTCGCCAAGGCCGACATCCCGACCCAGTGGCACATTTCCGCCGGGCTCGGCCACAGCATCGATCAGGCGGGCCTCGTTCATGGGGGCCTGTTTCTGGCGAAGGCCTTTGGCGTTCGACTGCCCAGCCGCTGAACCCAATCCCGAAACAGTCACCAGGAGGACCACCGTTGAACAAGCTCAAGCTCTCGATCGCAACGACCGATTACGATCATTTCCGCGACTTCCGCTTCGGCCTCGTGCAGGCCGAGGGCATCGAGCATACCTGGCTCAACCTCGGCCATCACGAGGTCTTCGCGCGCTTCACCTTCAACCGCGAATGGGATGTGACGGAACTGTCCTGCGCCAAGTTCACCGCCCAGGTGACGCGCGACAATCCCGATATCGTGGGCCTGCCGGTCATCTGCTCGCGTCTGTTCCGCTTCTCGTCCTTCTATGTGAACAAGAACAGCGGCATCAAGACGGTGCAGGACCTCAAGGGCAAGCGCGTCGGCTCGCCTGAGTGGGCCCATTCGGCCGCCGTCTACATGCGCGGCTGGATGCACAATGACTGCGGCGTGAAGCTGCAGGATGTGCATTGGTATCAGGCGGGCGCGAATGCGCCGGGCCGCATCGAGAAGGTGGAGCTCTCCCTGCCCGAGGGCGTGCAGCTCACCCGCGTCTCCGACAAGTCCCTGTCGGAAATGCTGGCCTCCGGCGAGATCGATTGCGCCATCATCGCCCGCCCGCCCACCTGCTTCCTCGAAGATCACCCGGACGTTGTGCGCCTCTATCCCAACTATCTGGAGATGGAGGAAGAGTATTTCGACCGCACCAGCGTCTGGCCGATCATGCATATCATCGCCATCCAGAAGCATATTCTGGACGCGAACCCCTGGGTCGCCCGCAACCTGCTGAACGCTTTCAATGAATCGAAGCGCCGCTCGCTCGAGCGCCTGTTCGATCCCGCCGTCTCGCGCTATCCCCTGCCCTGGTTGCCCACCTATGCAAGGCGCATGCGCGACCGCATGCACGGCGACACCTTCCCCTTCGGCGTGGAGGCGAACCGGGCGACCTGGGAGCAGCTGCTGCTCTACACCTACCAGCAGGGCATCGCCCACCGTCACGCCAAGGTGGAAGAGTGCTTCCCCGCAGGCATCGACACCGAAATCATCGTGTGATCGGAGCCTTTCGCGGGCGGGGCCTCGCCTCGCCCGCTGATTAATGCCAAGAGAAGCGCATGTCCCTCGACGTCGTTGATCTGCGCTCCTTCTACGCCTCCGCCCTTGGCAGGGTGGCACATCGCTTCGTGGGCGCGATCATCGGGCGGCGGTGGGAGAATTGCACGGGCCTGTCCATGCTGGGCGTCGGCTACGCCACGCCCTATCTGGGCGGCTTTTGCGACAGCGCCGTGCGGGTGCTGGCCTTCATGCCCGCCGAGCAGGGGGTGGTGAACTGGCCGGAGGATGGCGCCTCGTCCTCGGCCCTCGTCGACGCCACCATGATGCCCCTGCCCGACGCCTGCATCGACCGGGTGCTTGTGGTGCATGCGCTGGAGCTGAGCGAGTCGCCGACCGAATTGCTCTCGGAAATCTGGCGCATCCTGACCCCCGGCGGGCGGGTACTCATCGTGGCGCCCAACCGGCGCGGCGTCTGGGCGCAGCTGGAGGCGACCCCCTTCGGCCAGGGCCGCCCCTATTCGCGGGGACAGCTGCGCGAATTGCTGCGCGACACCCTTTTCTCGCCGATCCATGAAGCCGAGGCGCTCTATGTGCCGCCCTTCGCGCGGCCCTATCTGCTGCGCATGGCCGGCGTCTTCGAGCGTATGGGCGAACGCTTCGGCCTGCCGGGCGGGGGCGTGCATGTGATCGAGGCGACCAAGCAGCTCTATCGCCCCATCGGCGCGCGCAAGGTGGCGCGGCGCCCCATTCCCCAGCTGGAGCCCGCGCTTTCGCCGACCCCCGCAGGGATTGGCTTTGGCGGCAGCCGACGCGAAACGGACGATCAGGCCGCGCGGTAGAAGGGCCGGTGACCGGCCACCGTGGTGCGGTGCATGCGGCGCGTGTCGGGATATTGATAGCCGCCGCCCGCCATATGGTTCAGGCAGGCGTTGTCCCAAAACACGAAATCCCCATCCTTCCACTTGTGCGTGTAGCGCCAGGCGGGATTCGAGAACATGAAGCGGAAGAGCTCATCGAGCAGGGGCTGGGCCTGGGCGTCGTCCATATCCTCGATGGCGATAGTGAAGCGCGGGGAGATATAGAGCGTGGGAACGCCGGTCTCGGGATGGGTGCGCACCATGGGCTGCACCACGGGCTTGGTCTCCTTCTCACGGCGCTTGTAATAATCGACCGCCGCCTCGCGCTCGGCCGAAATCGTCACGCGCGGGTTCAGGGTCTTGGACACATGATGGACCGCATTGCGGCCCTCGATCTGCCGCTTCATTGCCTCGGGCAGGGCCGCATAGACCTGGGTTGTGTTGATGAATTCCGTATCGCCGCCCTGCAGGGGGTTCTTCACGGAATAGAGCATGGTGATGCGGCAGGGGTCGGTCATGTGGGAGGAATCCGAATGCCAGAAGTCCCCGGCGTCCACGATGCCCACCTGCGACCCGTCGGGCCTGCGCTC
>CANCSY010000316.1 GCA_947380915.1 Beijerinckiaceae bacterium | reverse complement strand
AACGAGAAGGGCTGCTACGCCTGCGTGCTGGAAGAGGGCGCTGACTATGTGCTGAACAGCTGGCCTGACTGGTTCGACCTCGACGACCAGTTCGAGCATATGGACAAGCTGGGCCATCGGGTGGATGCGGTCGGCTCCATCGGTCCCTTCTCGGTTTTCTTTTCGGCCCTGCCGAAGGAAGAGGGCCGCGATCTCGCCATTCAGTGGAATGAGGAAATGGCCTCCGCCCAGCGCCGCTATCCCGGTCGTTTCTGGGGCAGCGCCGCCATTCCCTTCCAGGACGAAAAGATCGCCATGGACGTGCTGGAGGACGCCATCGGGCGGCTCCGCCTCATGGGCGTGAACCTGCCGGGCTCCATCGGCGCTGATCCGCGCATCGACGCCGAGCGCATGCAGGCCTTCTACGGACGCTGCGCGGAGTTGGGCCTGCCGGTCTTCATGCATCCCACCGACGCCGTGTTCAACCACATGCTCGATGGCTATGACGGCGCGTTGCATCTGTCGCTGGGCCGGGTGATCGAGGTGAGCGTGGCGGCCATGCGGCTCGTGCTTTCGGGCACCATGGAGCGTCATCCCGATCTCAAGCTGATCATGTCCCACACCGGCGGGGCTCTGCCCTACCAGTCCGGCCGCATGGACAAGAATACGAAAAACGCCAAGCTGCCGCGCCCCACGAGCGACTATCTCAAGCGCATGTATACGGACACGGTGAGCCCGCACGCGGCCGGCATCAAATTCGCCATCGACTACTACGGCATCGACCGCGTCATGTATGGCACAGACTATCCCTGCTGGGATCCGGCCGCCTGCCTGAAGCTGATCGAGGAGATCGACCTCACGGACACCGACAAGCAGAAGCTCTTCTATGACAACGCAAGGCGCATCCTGAACCTGCGCGATCCCGCGCCCGCCAAGGCGCCCGAACTGGCCTTCGCCAAATGAGCGTCCTCGAAAACTGGGCGCAGGCGCTGACGCAGCCCGCGCCCGCCCATGACGAGCGGCTGTCGCTCCATCTCATCGACACCGTGGGCGCCTGGATCGCAGGCGCCGCCTGCGGGGAGGGTTGCGAGATCGCGCAGTCCATGGAGGGCAAACTCGCCCTTCTGGGCGATGGCCCGCTCGACCGGCTGGCGCTGGCGGTGGCGACCACGCGCCTGACGGAGATCGACGACATCCATCGCGCCTCCTGCGTCACCGCTGGCGCCGTGGTGATCCCGACGGCCGTCATCATGGCGCGAGCGCTCGGCGCAAGCTCCGCCCAATTCGCTCAGGCCCTGCGCAATGGCTACGAGACCATGATGCGGCTGGGCATGGCGGTGAATGGCCCGGGCGTTCTGGCGCGCGGCGTCTGGCCGACCTATCTGGCGGCCCCCATGGGCGCCGCCGCTGTGGCGAGCGCCCTGCTGGGCCTCACCGCGTCGCAGACCGCCCATGCCATGGCCATCGCCCTGGCGCAGACCAGCGGCGCGCCGGGGGGCCATGGGCCCGGGCGCTCCTCGCGCTGGCTGTTGTCAGGCCTTGCGGCGCGCTCCGGTGTCGCCTCGGCGCTGATGGCCGCGCAAGATTATATCGGCGATGTCAGCCTGCTCGACGCCGACTGGTTCCAGCGGACCCACGGCCTCGCCTTCGATCCCGCGCCTTTCATGGCCCATGAGCCCATGCTGAACCAGCTGAGCATGAAGCCCTGGTGCGCCGCCAAGCAGACGATCTCGGGGACGGACGCTTTCCGGCTTTATCTCGCCGAGGGCAACAGCGCCGCGCGCGTGGCCTCCGTCCGCGCCCATGTGCCGAACGCCTATCGCGCGATGATCTCCAGCAAGCCGCCGGGGCGGCTGGGGCGGATCATTCATCTGGGCTGGCAACTGGGCCTCGTGGCGCACAACCCGCAGGCCATGCTCGACCTCGACCGCGATCCCGCGCCGCAGGACACGCAGGTGGAAGCCTTCGCGCAGAAGGTGGAGATCGTGGCGGACGCCAGCCTTGACGCCTTCTATCCCGCGCAATGGCCCGCGCGGCTCGAGATCACTCTGGACGATGGTTCGGTGATCGAGCGCATTGGGACCGAGTCGCTGGGCGATCCCGGCGCGCAGCTCGACGCCGCCGCCGTCGCCGCGAAGTTCCTGCGGGTGACGGCCCATTTGGGCGCCGACAAGGCGCAGGCCCTTCTGGGGCTGCTGCAAGGGCCGGTCGAGGCCCTCGACCTCGCCGCCCTCAGCGCCGCCCTGCCAGCCTGATCAAAGACCGATCATGCGGGCGCCGATCCACCGGCGCCCGTCAATCTCCAGCTCCACATCGAGCACGAAGGGCGCGGCTGACGTGAAGCCCTGCGCCGTTTCCGCAAGGTTCGCCACAGGCGCCAGCGGATAGGACCCGCGCGGCTGCTCCGCGCCCCAATTCACAATCTTGCCGAAGCCGCCAAACGAGCGCGCCACTGCGGCGCCCAGCGTCTCGCCGGACTGCGGCGCGAAGGCCATCAAAGCCGCATGGGCCTGATCGAAGCTTTGCTGCACGGCAGCGGTCTTGGAGAAGCTGCGCACATGGCGCGTCCAGGCGCCCTTGTAGGCCAGCGACACGCGGGCGGCGAAGATATCGCCCAGCGCGCCCCTGGACTCCGTGCGCACGAAGGCGCGGCGGGCGGCGAGATCGCAGGCCACCAGAGTAAAGCACTCTTCGGCGCCGCCGAGACGGGCCACCGATTCGGCGGGGGCGATGAAGTCGCGCGCCTGCGCCTGCGCCACATCCACCGCATTGCAGGCGGCCTGCGCGAGCGCATCGGCTTTCGTGAGCAGTAGACGCTCCACAGCGTCGGAAGCATTGCGGGCGCGGGCGAAGGCCTGGGTCACATCCACCAGCTCGACGCCGGGCGCCGCCTGCAAAATCGCCTGCGCAGGGCCTGCGGGGAAATCATCGAGTTCGAGAAGGCCGATGCGCTTGGCGCCATCCACCGCGATGCGCTCGCCGATGAGCGCGGCTGGGCGCGGCGTGGTGGTGACTTCGCCTGCGGGCATGACGGAGCTGATCCATTCGGCCACGCGCTTGGACAAGGCGGTGGCGAAAATCATCTCGCCATCGGCG
>CANCSY010000315.1 GCA_947380915.1 Beijerinckiaceae bacterium | reverse complement strand
CAGACTCAACCTACGAAGTCAGCACCCACACGAGGCAGGCGAACAGTGGCCATCATCTGCAGCACCCTCGTCAACGCCAACGATCAGCATGCGTAGACCCCCACCCCGTCCGCTGGCGCGGCCGACCCTCCCCACAGGGGGGAGGGTATGGGCGCCAACCATCTGAATTATCGACGTGAAACGCCTGCCGCTTCCCCTCCCCCTTGTGGGGAGGGGTGCGGGGTGGGGGTCCACGCATCTACGAAATGAGCGCCCGTAGCAACCGCGCTCCCGATCAGCATCTCGCAACCCCCACCCCGTCCCGCTTCGCGGGCCGACCCTCCCCACGAGGGGGAGGGTAAAAAACGCCTTATTTCAGACACCTATGCCGATCTCTAAAATAAAACCCACAACCCCAGACACAAAAAAGGCGGCCCCTTCGGACCGCCCTTTTCAAAACCAAATCAGCAACGCCTCACCCCAGAATGGCGTCCAGCGCCACGGTCACCTGATCGATGGGGGCCATGCCATCCACAGTCTTCAGCACGCCTCTGGAAGCGTAATAGGCTGACACGGGGGCGGTCTGGTCGCGATAGGCGGTCAGGCGCACCTTGAAGGCCTCGGGATTGTCATCGGCGCGCACAGCGCCGCCAGCGGCAAGCGTCTCGGCGGCGCGCTTCTCGATGCGTGCCAGCAGGGCGTTCTCATCCACCTTAAGCTCGACGATGGCGTCGAGATCCATGGCCTTCTTCGCCAGCAACTCGTCCAGCGCTTTGGCCTGGGCGACCGTGCGCGGAAAACCGTCGAGGATGAAGCCGTTGGAGGCGTCTGCCTCCTCGATCCGGTCGGAAATGATGCCGCACACGATCTCGTCGGACACGAGGCCGCCCGCATCCATCACCGCCTTGGCCTGCAGGCCGACCGGCGTGCCCGCCTTCACCGCCGCGCGCAACATGTCGCCGGTGGAGAGTTGCGGGATCTTGAATTTCTCGGTGAGGCGCGCCGCTTGCGTGCCCTTGCCAGCGCCCGGAGGTCCCAGCAGAATCAGTCTCATCTCTTTCGCCCCCGTAGTTTGGCTTTCTTCACGAGCCCTTCATATTGCTGCGCCTGAAGATGACCATGCACCTGAGCCACGGTGTCCATCGTGACGCTCACGACGATCAGCAATGACGTGCCGCCAAAGTAGAACGGAAGCGCGGCGTAGGAAATGAGCATTTCGGGTAAGATGCAGATGATCGACAGATAGGCAGCGCCCAGCACCGTGATGCGGGTGAGCACCTGATCGATGAACTGGGCCGTGCGCTCGCCCGGCCGGATGCCCGGCAGGAAGCCGCCATGCTTCTTCAGGTTGTCGGCGGTCTCCGTCGGGTTGAAGACGATGGCGGTGTAGAAGAAGGCGAAAAACACGATCAGCCCGATATACATGAGCATGTAGAGCGGACGCCCGTGACCCAGATAGGTGGCGATGGTGGCGAGCACCCCGCCGCCATCGGAGGCCTGGGCGAAATTCGCCACCGTGGTGGGCAGCAGCAGCAACGAGGAGGCGAAGATCGGGGGAATGACGCCCGAAGTGTTCAGCTTGAGCGGCAGGAAGGAGGTCTGCCCCTCATAGACCTTGTTGCCCACCTGGCGCTTGGGATAGGTGATCAGCAGGCGGCGCTGGGCGCGCTCCATGAAGACGATGAAGGCGATGACCGCGATGGACATCACGATGACCAGCAGGATCAACCCGGTGGAGATGGCCCCCTGACGGCCCAGCTCAAGGGTGTTGATGATGGCCGAGGGGAAGGCCGCCACGATGCCCGCGAAGATGATCAGCGACGAGCCGTTGCCGATGCCGCGCGAAGTGATCTGCTCGCCGAGCCACATCAGGAAAAGGGTGCCGCCGGTCAGGGTGATCACGGTGGAGATGCGGAAGAAGATCCCCGGCTCGGACACGATGCCAGCCTGCCCCTCAAGCCCCACGGATATGCCATAGGCCTGGAAGATGGCCAGAACCACAGTCAGATAGCGGGTGTACTGATTCAGCACCTTGCGGCCCTGCTCGCCATCCTTCTTGATGGCCTCCAGGGCCGGGAAGACCGAGGTCAGCAACTGGATGATGATGGAGGCCGAGATATAGGGCATGATGTTCAGGGCGAAGATGGCCATGCGCTGCACGGCGCCGCCCGCAAACATGTTGAAAAGTTCGAGAACCCCCTGCCCGCCCCGGGTGAAGTTCTGCTCGAAGGCCGCAGGGTCAATTCCGGGAAGCGGAATATACGTCCCAAGCCGATAGACGATCAGCGCGCCCAGGGTGAACCAGATGCGCTTCTTGAGTTCCTCGGACTTGCCGATGGCGGAGAAATTGATGTTGGCGGCAAGCTGTTCGGCTGCGGATGCCATGGTATCGCTCCGGACTGACGCCAGCGGCGCCAAAGGGTCTGAAAAACGAGAACGGGGCTCAAGGTTATAAAACCCTGGCCCCGTTCCGATCAATGTGGATTTCGCCGAACCGAAAGATCAGCCCGGCCCTGCGGCAAAACCGCGGGAACGTCAGGCCTCAGCCGGAGCGTCGACCACCAGAAGCTTGATCGATCCGCCAGCCTTCTCGATGGCGGCCAGAGCCGTCTTCGAGGCGCGCGCCACTTCGAACGAGACCTTGGCGGAGAAATCGCCCTGGCCAAGCAACTTCACGCCGTCACGCACCTTGGCGCAGACGCCAGCGGCCACGAGAGCGTCAACGGTGATGACCTGCGAACCGTCGAGCTTGCCGGCGTCAAGCGCCTGCTGCACGCGGCCGAGGTTCACCTCGTTGTAGTCGGTCTTGAAGATATTGGTGAAGCCGCGCTTGGGGAGACGACGATGAAGCGGCATCTGGCCGCCTTCGAAGCCCTTGATGCGCACGCCGGAACGAGCCGTCTGGCCCTTGCCGCCGCGACCGGACTGCTTGCCGGAACCCGAACCAATGCCGCGCCCGATGCGGGTGCGCTTCTTGGAGGAGCCGGGATTGTCGTTAATGCCATTGAGTCTCATGGTGCGCTCCTCAGTGGCTATCGACGACGCGGATGAGATGCGCAACCTTGGCGATCATCCCGCGAACAGATGGCGTGTCTTCGA
>CANCSY010000314.1 GCA_947380915.1 Beijerinckiaceae bacterium | reverse complement strand
GGCGAGGTGCGCATCGACGGCAAGCTGGTGGAGGGGCCGGGCGGCGACCGGGGCTTCGTGTTCCAGCATGATTCCCTGCTGCCCTGGCGCACGGTGCTGGACAATGTGGTTTTCGGGCTGGAGGTGCGCGGCGTGAAGCCTGCGGCGTCCCACCCCCTGGCCGAGAGCCTGCTGAAGCTGGTGGGCCTCACCGGCTTCGCCCAGCACTATCCCAGCGAACTCTCGGGCGGCATGCGCCAACGCGTCAACCTGGCCCGCGCGCTCGCCATCGACCCCGATGTGCTGCTCATGGACGAGCCCTTCGCGGCGCTTGACGCGCAGACGCGCGAAATCATGCAGCGGGAGCTTTTGAAAATCTGGGCGCAGAAGCGCAAGACCGTGCTCTTCATCACCCACCAGATCGACGAGGCCGTCTATCTGGCGGATCGCGTGCTGGTCTTCTCCTCGCGTCCCGGACGGTTGGCGGCGGATATCGCCATTCCCTTTCCCCGCCCGCGCGAATTGTCCCTCAAGCGCAGCCCCGAATTCCTCAGGATCGTCGACGAGATCTGGACCCTGATCGAGCAGGAAGTCGTCGCCTCCATGCAGGTGGAGCCGGGTTAGTTCCAAAGGCGTAAGGCCGATACGCTCAGGAGCGCAGCGGCGCCGAGCCCCAGGAATTCAACGTGCGCTCCTCATGGGGCCAGACGCCGCGTGGACGGTCAGGCGCCACCACTTCGATCTCCGCCGACAGCTCCACCCAGTTCCCGTCGGGATCGTGGACGAAGAGGAAGAGATTGTTGCCGGGCCCATGGCGACCCGGTCCCCATTTCACGGGGATGCGCAGATCAGCGAAATGATCGCCCCAATCGCGGATCGAGTTCCAGTCCGTCGCTTCATAGCAATGATGGTCGAAGCGATCTTCGCCAGCCTGAAAGACCGCGAAACTATGATGCTCGTGGTCCGAGCGCATGAAGGCGGTGCGCATGACGCCCTCGTCATCCAGCACACGGTCCGACTCGGTCAGTCCCACCACGCGCGTGTAGAAATCCACCATGCCCGCGGCGTCGCGGGTGGCGACCACCACATGCTGGATGCGGCCCGGCAGGCCCTTGGTGGCGGGCGCGCGGACGCGCGGCACGCCAAAAAACATGTTGTTGCCGCTGAGATCAGTGAAGCCCACAGCATCGGCGAAGACGGGCGTGGAGGTGCGTTCATGGGCCACGCCCGCCATGGCAAGGCGCTCCATCAATCCATCGAGCCAGGCCGGATCATAGACCGCATAGCCCGCCGACTTCAGCGTCTTGGCCTCGCCCGGCGAAATCATCACGCAGCGCTCGGGCCCATGGCAGATGCGCATGTCGCCGACCACCTCGACCTCGGCCGAGAAAGCGTCACGGTAGAACCGCGAGAGGGCTTCGGGATCAGGCGAGCCAAGCTCGATATAGGAGAGATGCGCCCGCATGCTCGCATGATGTTTCATCTTAAGCTCCCTGTGTTCAGGCCGCCTGCACACTGGCGACCAGCGCGCGCGTGGCTTGGGCCAGTTTTGCAATCTCTGCGGAATTGCTGGCGTCGATGGCGGCGGCGATATACCGATCTGGCCGCACCAGCAGCAGCAACTCGCGGCCGGGTTTTTCAAGCTTGCCCATGATGTCGTTCACGTCACGCCCTGCAGGTATGGGGCTGGTGAAGTCGCGCACCAGATTGACGCGCATGGGCGTCACCGCAACCCGCCGCAAGGCCGCAAAGCCGAAGTCGAGATCCTGCGTCTGGCCGATCACGCGCTGGGCGTCGTCCCCATAGGCCACCAGCGCGAAATCGGAGCCCAGCAGATCATCAAGCTTGACGCGCGAGCGGTCGAGCATCTCGATCGTGGGCTGGGGCGCCATGCGGCCGGTGAGGCCAAGGCCCGTGTCGGCCAGCAGGAAGCCCTCGCCATAAAAGGGCTTGGGCTTGTATTTCATCATGGCGAAATAGCTGTGCACCGGCGGCACGAAGCGGGCGAGGCGGAAGAAGCTGTGCACGAAGAAGGCCTGCATCTTCGATGTCGGCATCATCACCTTGCCGATGTTCATCGCCAGCTGGATCAGCGACCAGGCATGGGGCGCGCGCTCCTGCTGATAGGTGTTGAGCAAGGCGGGGCCGAAGGCGCCGTGGATCACGCCCGCCAGTTTCCACGCGAGGTTGTGCGCGTCGCGCACGCCGCTGTTCATGCCCTGCCCGGCGAAGGGCGGCGTGAGATGGGCGGCGTCGCCCGCAAGGAACACCCGCGCGGTGCTCCACGTGTCGGCCATGCGCGCATGGAAGGCGTAGACTTGGCGGCGCACCACCGCTGCATCGGCGTCAGGCCCGGAGGCCGCAAGCAACTGGCGCACGAATTCGGGGGACTCGACGGTGGCGTCCTCCTCGCCATCGCGCAGCATGAACTCATAGCGCCGCGTTCCCGCAGGGCCGGGCAGGCAGATATAGGCGCGGGCGGGATCGCAGCCCACGCGCGTCTGGCGCATGCGCTCATTGGTTTCGGCCAGATCCACGATCAGCCAGCGCTCGCGATAGGTGGAGCCCTTCAACTCCGCGCCGATGGCCCGGCGCGTGGCGCTGCGGGCGCCGTCGCAGCCCGCCAGATAGCGCACGCGGATCTCGCGCGCGTCGCCGCCGGCCTCCACGACGCGCAGGGTGACGCCCTGCGCGTCCTCCGCAAAGCTCTCGCAATTGGCGCCGAACAGGGTGGTCACATGGGGGAAGCGGGCCAGCGCCTTGCGCAGGGTCGCCTCGAACTTCGGCTGGTTGAAGGCGCTGCGACGGGGATAGCCGAATTCCTGGCCGGTCGGCTCCACCTTGGCGAAGCAGACGCCCTTGGGCGTGAAATAATGGGCGCCATAATCCAGCGCCACATCCTCGATCACCGCATCGACGGCGCCCAGGGCCTGCATGGTGCGCAGGCACTCGTCGTCGATGGAGACCGCGCGGGGGGCCTGAACCGTGGATTCGTTGCGCTCGATGAGAACCGTGCGCACGCCCATGACGCCCAGAAGATTGGCCAGCGAGAGCCCCGTGGGCCCGCCGCCCAGAATCGCCACATCAAAATCCACCCGAACGCCCCCACAGCTCTCCCAGCCTGCCAG
>CANCSY010000313.1 GCA_947380915.1 Beijerinckiaceae bacterium | reverse complement strand
CGAGCACCGAGAAGACAACCTCGTCGACGATCTGGTCCATGCCCTTGCCGTCCTTGGTGCGCGCGGGCAGGCCCGCCAGCACCACGTCAGGGTCACCCGCCACGTCGCCCTTGGCGGTGATGGCGATGCCGATGGAGATAACGCCCGCGAAGGCGAGGCTGGTGCGAGCCTTCACCGCGTTATCGTCAGGGGACAGCAGAATGTCGCCATCCTTCATCAGGCGCCCATGGGGGACCTCGTCGATGACCCCGGGTTTGCCGGGGGCCAGCGCTAGCATGGCGCCATTGCGCAGCGTGAACACATGGGGCACGCCCTGGGCGCGGGCGAAATCCGCGTGGACGGCCAGATGCAGCGGCTCGCCATGGGCGGGCACCGCGATCTGGGGCCGGATCCACTCATACATGCGCTGCACCTCGCCCCGGCGCGGATGGCCGGAGGCATGGATGGGCGCATCGCGGTCGGTGATGATCTTCACGCCCTGGGTGACGAGGCCATTGATCATGCCGTTCACCTCCCGCTCGTTGCCGGGAATGGTGCGCGAGGAGAAGATCACGAGATCGCCCCTGTCGAGCTTGATCTCGGGATGTTCGCCATCGGCGATGCGGGCCACGGCGGCGCGGGACTCGCCCTGGCTGCCGGTGGCCAGCAGCACCACCTTGTCGCGCGTGAGGCTCGAGTAGGCATGGGCGGAGAGGAAAGGCGGCACACCTTCCAGATAGCCGCATTCGCGCGCCACCGAGAGGGTGCGCTCCATGGCGCGGCCCGCGATGACGACCTGGCGGCCCGCGGCCACAGCCGCTTCCGCCACCGAGCGCAGGCGCGCCACATTGGAGGCGAAGGTCGTCACCAGCACGCGGCCGGTGGCCTGGGAGATTACGTCCTTCAGGGCGATGGCCACATCGGCCTCGGAGGGGCTCTCGCCCTCGCGCATGATGTTGGTGGAATCGCAGATCAGCGCCAGCACGCCCTCGTCGCCAATGGCGCGCAGTCGGGCTTCATCGGTCGGCAGGCCTATCACAGGGGTCGGGTCGCGCTTCCAGTCGCCCGTATGCATGACCGTGCCCAGCGGAGTGCGGATGGCCAGGCCATTGCTCTCGGGGATCGAGTGCGACATGGGCACGAATTCAATGGAGAAGGGTCCCAGCTGAATGGTCGCGCCCTGCGCCACCACATTGATGCGGATGTCGGGCGCGCCCGGCTCCGACAGGCGGCGCGTCTCCAGCAGGGAGGCGGAGAAGCGCGTGGCGTAGACCGGGCATTTGAGGCGGGGCCAGAGATCGGCGATGGCGCCCACATGATCCTCATGGGCATGGGTGATCACCAGACCCAGCAGGTCCTTCTTGTGGCGCTCGATGAAGGTCAGGTCGGGCATGAGCAGGTCGATGCCCGGCAGGTCCGGCCCCGCGAAGGCGACGCCGAGATCCACCAGGATCCACTTGCGCTTGCCCTTGGGACCGAAGCCGTAAAGCGCGGCGTTCATGCCGATCTCGCCGAGGCCGCCAAGCGGCGCGAAGACGAGTTCGTCGCTGGAATCGTTCATTCCCATCCCTATCGTTGCCCGGCCGCCTCAACGAGGCCCGGGAGAAAGACATCACCGGCGTCAATGGTCCGCAGGCCAGCTTCGGTATCCACCAGAAGCCGCCCGCGTTCATCGAGCCCGCGCAAAACACCGTTGATCCGTTGGTCGCCCATGGCGACCTCAGCAGTTTCGCCCATTCCTGCGGCGAAAGAGAGCCAGGCCGCGCGGATCTGCGCAAAGCCCCGTCCCTCGTCCCACTGATCGAGCCGGTCTGCAAGCTCTTCCGCAAAAGAATCCAAAAGATCCGCCGCAGCCATGGCCACGCCAAGGCTCGCCAGATCGGTCGCGGGATAGGGCAGCCCCTGCGGATGGGAGGCGCAATTGACGCCGACGCCTATGAAGCAGGCGAAAGCGCCGCCCTGCGTCTGCGTCGCCTCCAGCAGCATGCCCGCCAGCTTGGCGCCATTGACGACAATATCATTGGGCCACTTGAGCAGCGCCCGCTTGCCCAGAAGAGGCGCCAGCGTGGAGGCGAGCGCCACCCCCGCCACGAAGCCAAGCTGCGGCGCGCGATCAGGTTTGGCCGCATCGACCAGCAGAAGGCTCGCGTAGAGATTGCCCGGGGGCGAGACCCATTGGCGCCCCAACCGACCCTTGCCGCCACTCTGCTGCGCGGCGCGGATCCACAGCCGACCGGGATCGCCTGCACGTGCGCGCGCCATGGCCTCGTCATTGGTGGAGCCAAGGCTGTCAAAGACCTCAAGCCGATAGCCGCGACCACTGACGGAGGCGGGAAGGCTCACGCTCAGAACAGGGACTTGGCGGCGGCCGCAGCCGCCACATCAAGCGGCCCCGGCCAGAAGGAGAAGCCGACCACCAGCAGGCTCGCCACGATCAGCACCGCCGTCACCGCCGGGCTGGCGCGCTCGAATCCGGGCGCGGGCTCGTCGAAGTAGATCACCTTCACGATGCGCAGGTAGTAGAAACAGGCCACCACGCTCATCAGCACGCCGATGACGGCGAGCGGATAGAGATGGGCCTGAATGGCCGCGTTGAAGACATACCATTTGGCGAAGAAGCCAGCGAGCGGGGGAATGCCCGCCAGCGACAGCATCATGGCCGAGAGGAAAATGGCCATGGGCGCATTGGTGCGCGACAGGCCCGCGAGGTCGGAGATCTTCTCCACATAGACGTCGCCGACGCGCATGGAGAGGATCGCCGCGAAGGTCCCCAGCGTCATGGTCAGGTAGATGGAGAGATAGACGAGCACGCCCTGCACGCCCTGCTCCGTGCCCGCCGCCAGACCCACCAGCGCAAAGCCCATGTGGCCGATGGAGGAATAGGCCATCAGGCGCTTGATGTTGGTCTGCCCGATGGCCGCGAAAGCGCCCAGCGCCATGGAGAGAATGGCGACGAAGATCAGGATCTGCCGCCACTGGTCGGTGACGCCGGGGAAAGCGGTCATCACCACGCGCACGGTGATCGCCACCGCCGCCATCTTGGCCGCCGTCGCGAAGAAGGCGGTCACGGGCGTCGGGGCGCCCTCATAGACATCCGGCGTCCACATGTGGAACGGCACCACCGACATCTTGAAGGAGAGGCCCGCCAG
>CANCSY010000312.1 GCA_947380915.1 Beijerinckiaceae bacterium | reverse complement strand
CTTGCCAGCCCGCTCCAGCTGTATGTCGCCATCTGCCCACAGCACGCCCCGCCAGTTCAGCAGGTGTAGCTCATCCACCCTGAGTCCGCTGTTCGCCATGATCACGATGGCATCCAGCAGCAGGCGGCGTTGATCTGCCACATGCCTCTGTTTGGGATCGTCCATTGCCTCCTGTATGCGCCTCCGTGCCGTCCTGACCAGCAACCCATACTCGGCAGGCGTAAAGTTCCTGCGTCTTCGGGCTGTCAGTGACTGGTTGATGTGGGGCACCGTGATCTTCTCAGGCAACCACGCCTGTATGGCGGCATATGCCAGCAGCTGCCTCAGCACCGTATTCTCACGGTTCAGCGTCTGTGGCTCTGGTTCTCGGGCATTCTTGGTGCGACGATGGACGAGGTAGTCGCTGACCTTGCCAGCCGTGACCTGACGGATGTCCTTGATGTTCTCAAAGTAGGGCAGCAGATGACGGTCGACGGTCTCAGCGTGGTAATCACGCTTGCTCTTGCCGATGACGGTCTGGAGGTAGGCTGTGGCTGCTTCTGGGAATGAGACACGATTGAAAGCCTTGCCCAGTCTGATGTGCTCACGTTGGGCTTGGTAGTAGTCCAGCGCCGCCAGCCTTGCAGCAGTCTCATCGGTTGTCATCAGGCTCTTGCGTATGGTCTGGCTGTGCGCTGAGCAGGACAGCTGCCAGATGGCTGTTCTTGGGTGCCGCTTGAGTGTGACGCCCGCTATTAGCTTGATGGTGTCTGCGTTGGGCTTCCGTCCCACGCCCACTCCACCTGTGTCCAGCAACTGCGGCAGCAGCGCCCCCGACAAGACTGCGGAATGACTGTGGAAAGAGCAACCGCTATGGGCTGCGGTTTTCTGGGTTTTCGGGGCTATGTCGTTGGGAGACTTGGGGGAAGAATTTTGTAACAGAATTCCGCAGTGGGCGCTGCGATGCCCATGTTTGCCAAAGCGTCAAAATCAATCCAAGATAAGCTGCTTGAGTGATGAAGGGTCAATATCGCGACGCTAGACCGCATCACAGGGATGGTTGGGATCCATCCAAAACCACCCTTCCCTGAGGAAGGATGGTGGGCGCGACAGGGATCGAACCTGTGACCCCTACCATGTCAAGGTAGTGCTCTCCCGCTGAGCTACGCGCCCGCCCGACCGACGCAAGCGAAGGCCACGGAACGGATCGGGGTATAACGACAAGCCGGCCCCTGCGCAAGCGGCTGGCGGAACATTCTCGTCAGGCCGCCAGAAGACGCTGCACTTCGCTCACCAGATCGCGCAGATGGAAGGGCTTCGACAGGATCTTGGCGTCCTTGGGGGCGTTGTTGTCGGGATTCAGGGCCACGGCGGCGAAGCCGGTGATGAACATGACCTTGATGTCCGGATCGAGTTCGGTGGCCCGGCGCGCGAGTTCGATTCCGTCCATCTCCGGCATCACGATGTCGGTGAGCAGCAACTCGAAGGGTTCTTCGCGCAGGCGATTATAGGCGGACAGGCCATTGTCGAACGAGGCGACGTCGAAGCCCGCGTTCTGCAAAGCCCGCACAAGGAAGCGACGCATGTCGTTGTCGTCTTCCGCAAGCAGGATTTTGGTCGTTGCGGCGGCGGTCTCGTTCATATCAACCTCTGGTGTTACGCGGTCCCCATAGGACCAACAGCGGGTAAATGATTTGTGAACATGGGCCTCAATAAGTCCCGCAGCGTTAAATCTTCCTTTTTTCCATGGCCGCGCCGGCTTGTGCGCGGGGATGCAGACCGGGGACGGGATGGACAGCCCACGATCCACCATGCAAACTGGCTTCCGGCCTATCCGCGAGGTTCAATGGACCATTTCGACCAGAAAGCCAGCGCCCTGCGCCTGATCGACACCGGCACGCCGCTTGCGCCGCGCGATCCCGAGCTTGCGATCCCGTTCGAGGTGATTCGTCCCGCCGGGTCGATGAGCCCGGTCGTTTTTTCGTCGCCGCATTCGGGCAGCATCTACCCATCCGGCTTTCTGGCCGCCGCGCAGCTAGACGCCCTAACCCTGCGCCGGTCGGAGGACGCCTATGTGGATGAGCTCTTCGGCGCCGCGCCGCAACTGGGCGCCATTCTCATGCGCGCCCATTTCCCGCGCGCCTATATGGATGTGAACCGCGAGCCCTATGAACTCGACCCACGCATGTTCGAGGGGCGGCTGCCGGCTTTCGCCAATACGCGCTCCCTGCGCGTGGCGGGGGGACTGGGCACCATCGCGCGTGTCGTTGGCGAGGCAAAGGAGATCTACGGCCGCCGCCTGAGCGTCGAGGAAGGCCTGGCCCGGATCGAGAGCCTCTACAAGCCCTGGCACACGGCCCTGCGGGGGCTGATGCAGGAGGCGTGGCGCCAGAATGGCGCGGCGGTGCTGGTGGATTGCCACTCCATGCCCTCCAATGCCGGCAGGTCCGATCGAATCAAGGCGGATTTCGTTCTTGGCGACCGCTATGGCGCGAGTTGCGATCCCGTCTTCATGGAGGCAGCCGAGAGCCGGTTGCGGGCGCTGGGCTATTCCGTGTCGCGCAACAAGCCCTATGCGGGCGGCTTCATCACCGAACATTACGGCGATCCCGCAGCGGGCTGGCACGCCCTGCAGATCGAGATCAACCGCGCGCTCTATCTGGATGAAGCGACGCTGGCGCGCACGCCCGGATTCGAGGAGCTGCAAAAGGATCTGCGGGAGGTCATGCAGGGGCTGATCGATGTGGCGGGGGGCGCCAGGCAACGAAGCCTCGCAGCAGAGTAAGGCCCTGAGCTGAAAATCTGCCCTAAAAAATCTGCCTTGAAAAAGAAAGGAGGCCGCTCGTTTGCACAAGCGGCCCCAAGTCAAGGGAGGAAACGCCCAAGAAGGGCATTTGTGCAGCGCAACGCGCCGCACCTCGCTGATATGGACGGGAAGCATCGCCGTGACAAGTAGGCGAAAAGCAAATTCCGGAAGTGTGGCAAATATATCATTACAGCAAAGGCTTAGTTGAGAAGCTCAACACACCGCGCCTTTGGCGGGGGCCCAAAAAGAAAGGAGGCCGCTCGTTTGCACAAGCGGCCCCAAGTCAAGGCAGGAAACGCCCAAGAAGGGCAGCAGCAACAAAGTTGCTGCATAGCGGTAGGAATAATACCGCA
>CANCSY010000311.1 GCA_947380915.1 Beijerinckiaceae bacterium | reverse complement strand
GTCTTGCGGAACCATTCCTCGATATCCGCATCGGTCTTCACCGGCGGCGGGCCGATGGGGCGGCCCTTGTATTCCGCCATCTGCTGCTGGTTCGATACGTCCAGCGCCAGTCGCGTGCCCTTGATGATGGTCTTGAGATCATCGGGATGGCTGAGGAAATTGTAGTGGATGCGCGGCTTGTCCAACGGGTCGGCCGAGCGCAGCAGCACCTCGCCCCGGCTCTTCTGGCGCATGAGCGCAGGCCGGATGGCGAAGGCGTCCTCGAAGGGCGCCTTGAAGCCGGGCATCCACAGATGGGCGTTGGCCGCCGTGCCCCGGAAGATGAACTCCATGTCGGGATATTCCAGGCCTGTCTCCGTCTTGATGAAGGCGAAGAGGCTGCCGGGCACGTCGGTTCCCGGCCCCGTGCCGAAGAACCAGGCCTGGATCATGGCCAGCGTCATGCGGTCAAGGCGCATCAGGCGCTGGAAATGGCCGGGGCTGTTGCGCGCCCAGGAGAACCAGGCCGCCAGATGGTCCTGCAAATTGGTCCCCACCGGCAGATCGACCAGCGCCTCGATCCCATGTTCGCGCAGATGGGCGGCGGGGCCTATGCCTGACAGCATGAGGAGTTGCGGCGCGTTGAAGGCGCCTGAGGAGACGATCACTTCCTTGTCCGCATAGACGCTGTGGGTCATCTCGTCCTTGGCGTATTCCACGCCCACGGCGCGCGTGCCTTCGAAGAGGATGCGCGTCGCCTGCGCCTTCACCTCGAGGCTCAGGTTGGGCCTCCCCAGGGAGGGATGCAGATGGGCGCGGGCGGCCGAATGGCGCTTGCCGTTCTTGATGGTCTGCTGGATGCGCCCGAAGCCCTCGGTGGTGGCGCCGTTGAAATCCTCGTTCTCGCGGAAGCCCGCCGCCTTGCCCGCCTCAGTCCAGGCGTCGAACAGGGGGTCGGCCCTCCCGCTCCAGCGCACATGCACCTCGCCCGAGCCGCCGCGATAGAGGTTCTCGCCCTCGCACCAGGTCTCGCCGCGCTTGAAATAGGGCAGCACCTCCCGATAGGACCAGCCTGTGGCGCCCTCGTCGCGCGCCCAGCGGTCGTAATCGCCCCGGTCGCCGCGCGTATAGGCCATGACATTGATGGAGTGGGAGCCGCCGAGCACCTTGCCGCGCATGGCCTCGATGGCGCGCCCGTTGAGGGCGGGGTCGGGCTCCGCGTCATAGCCCCAGTCATGGAGCCGGTACTGATGCATCTTGCCCAGGCCCACGGGGATATGGATCAGGGGGTCGATATCGCGTCCGCCCGCCTCCAGGATCAGCACGCTGTCGGCGCCCGAGGCGCTCAGGCGGTTGGCGAGCACGCAGCCCGCCGAGCCCGCGCCGATGATGATGTAGTCGAAGCCGCGTTTCGCGGTCATGGATGCCCCTCCAAAGCCTCGGCCTGAGGCTCCAAGCTTTCGCATGATCGGGCTGCGAAGGAAAGAACGGGGGCCAGGTGGAAAGTTGAACGCCGCGCCAGTTGGACAAATACCGAAAGACAAGCATATTCGGCCCCTGTCGCGTTGACCCACCGGGCGCGTGATCACGAAATCAGGGGAGAGACCACCATGCTGACGACCCGCCGCGGCTTCAATGCAGCGCTTCTCACCGGCGCCGCCTGCGCCCTGTCGCCGATTCCCGCCTCTGCGGCGGATGAATTCATCAATGTGCTGACCGGGGGCACCTCGGGCGTCTATTATCCGCTGGGCGTGGGCCTTTCCAAGATCTTCTCCCAGAAAATCCCCAATGTGCGCCCCTCGGTCCAGGCCACCAAGGCCTCGGTGGAAAATCTCGTGCTGTTGCAGCAGGGCAAGGGCGAAATCGCCTTCACGCTCGGCGATTCGCTGGCCTTCGCCTGGGTGGGCGACGAGGAGGCGGGCTTCAAGGGCAAGCAGGACAAGCTGCGCGGCGTCGCGGCCATCTATCCCAATTTCATCCAGGTGGTGGCCTCCAGGGAAAGCGGCATCAAGACCCTCGCCGACCTCAAGGGCAAACGCCTGTCGGTGGGCGCCCCCAAGTCCGGCACGGAGCTGAACGCCCGCGCGATCCTCTCGGGCGCGGGCCTCACCTACAAGGATCTTGGCAAGGTGGAATACCTGCCCTTCGCCGAATCCGTCGATCTCATCAAGAATCGCCAGCTTGACGCCACCCTGCAATCGGCGGGTCTGGGCGTGGCCGCCATTCGCGATCTCGCCTCCTCGCTCGACATCACCGTGGTGGAGATTCCGGGCGCCCTCGTGGACAAGATCGGCGCGCCCTATGTGAAGGCGGTCATCCCCGCCAACACCTATTCGGGCCAGACGCAGGATGTGCAGGGGGCGGCGGTGGTGAACTATCTCGTCACCCGCGCAAGCCTCTCCGATGATCTCGTCTACCAGATGATCAAGGGCGTCTTCGAATCCCGCGACGAACTGGTGGCGGCCCATCAGGCGGCGCGCGACATCAAGCTGGAGTTGGCCATGCAGGGCATGCCGGTTCCCATGCATCCCGGCGCGGAGAAATATCTGCGCGAGAAGGGCGTCTTGAAGTAATCAACAAAAGCAATGGCGGGGCGTGGCTGCGCCCCGCCGTCTCCTCTTGAAGGCGCCGCAGGCATGACCCAGACCACGCAGGACAGCGCGCACGCCGTCGTCGCGCCCAGCGAATTCGACATCGAGCATCACCTGCCCGGCGGCTGGGGCGAGGGCCTCACGGGCCGCCTGCTGTTCTGGATCGCGGTGGCCTTCTCGGTCTTCCAGATCTACACGGCGATTTTCGCGCCCATCGCCACGCAGGTCCTGCGGGCGGTGCATGTGGGCTTTCTGATCCTCGTCGCCTGCGCGCTGGTGGCCAACCACAGCGCGCCCAACAAGCTCTGGAAGGCCGCGATCTGGGCCTTTGGCCTCGCGGGCTTCGGCATCGGCCTCTACCACTGGATTTTCTATTTCGATCTGGTGAATGCGGCGGGCGATCTCAGCCGTTCCGCTCTCGTCATCGGCGTGGCGTCGCTGGTGATCCTCTTCGCCATTTCCTGGCGGTTGATGGGGGCTTCCCTGCCGCTGATTTGTCTGGGCTTCATCGCCTATGCGGCCTGGGGCCATGTGCTGCCGCGCCCCTTCGATCATCGTCCCTTCGATCTCGAGCAGATCAT
>CANCSY010000310.1 GCA_947380915.1 Beijerinckiaceae bacterium | reverse complement strand
ATGACCTTGATCGATTTTCTCACGCGCTGTGGCGCAACTGGCCAGACTCCCAAGCGCGGCGTCGTGATTGTGCTTGTGCTTCTGTCGCTGCTTCTGTTTCTGCCGGGCTTCGCCTCGCTCCAGCCCATGGATCGGGATGAGCCCCGCTTCGCGCAGGCCACGAAGCAGATGCTCGAAGCCGATGATTTCGTTGTGATTCGCTTCCAGACGGAAGCGCGCAACAAGAAGCCGGTGGGCGTCTACTGGCTGCAGGCGGGCTTTGTGGCGGGGGCCGAGGCTCTGGGCGTGCCGGAAGCGCGGGCGAAGATCTGGCTCTATCGTCTGCCCTCCCTGATCGGCGCCATCGCCACGGTGCTGCTGACCTGGTGGGCGGCGCTGGCTTTGGTGGGCGAGGGGGCGGCGCTGATCGCCGCCATGCTCATGGCCTCCACCATCCTGCTGGGGGTCGAGGCGCGCCTCGCCAAGACCGACGCCATCGTGGCCGCGACCATCGCCGCCGCCATGGGCGTGCTGGCCCGCCACTGGATGGCGCGGGGGCGGGAGGCGTTTTCCAACGCCGAGCAATGGCGCCTCGCGGGGATCTTCTGGGGGGCGCTGGGCATCGGCTTTCTGGTCAAGGGGCCGATCACGCCGATGGTCCCGGCCTTCGCCTGTGTCGCGCTGGCGATCCATGCAAGGGCTGCGGGCTGGCTGCGGGGGCTCAAGCCGCTCTCTGGCCTCATCCTGTGCCTGCTGGTGGTGGCGCCATGGTTCGTGCTGATCATGATCGCCACCAAGGGCGCCTTTCTCTCGGATTCCCTGGGCGCGGACATGATGAGCAAGGTGGCGGCCGGGCAGGAGGCCCATGGAGCGCCGCCCGGCTCCTACCTCGCCGCCTTCTTCCTCACGGGCTGGCCCATGGCGCCGCTGACCCTGCTGGCGGCGTCCTTCGTCTGGCGCGCGCGGCGCGAGCCCGCCGTGGCTTTTCTTCTGGCCTGGCTGGTCCCGTCCTGGCTGCTCTTCGAGGCGGTGCCGACCAAGCTGCCCCATTATGTGCTGCCGCTCTTTCCCGCTCTCGCGATTCTGACGGCGGCGGCCATCGAGAAACAGGCGTTGGCGCTGGGTTCGCGCCTGCGCTGGGCCCTCTGGCTGATTCCCGGCGTGGCCGTGCTGCTGCTGCTGGTGGGGCTGCTTGGCCCTGTGATTCTGGGCGCGCGGTCCGGCTGGCTGTTCTATCTGGCGGCGCCCTTCGTGCTCTGGCAGGCCTGGCGCATGGCGCAGGCCATCCGCGCAAGGGCGGCGGGATCGCTGGTGCCCGGCGGGGCCTTGCTCGCCTTCCTTTGCTACATGATGGTCTATGGCGGGGTCCTGACCGGGCCGGTCTTCCAGCCCTTCGCCCTGTCGCCGCGTCTGGCGGAGGCGCGGGCGCGGGCGCTGGCCCTCACCCCATGTCCGGATCTGGCGCCCGCCTCTCCCGGCTACCGGGAGCCGAGCCTGGTCTTCCTGACCCGCACGGATATTCTTTTCGATACGCCCGAGGCCACCGGGCGCTTCATGGGGCAGGGCGCCTGCCGTATCGCCTTCATCAATGCGCCCGACGAGCCCGCTTTCAAGGCCGCGCTGGGCGCCGGGGCGGATGGGGTGCGCCTGACCGAGCGCCTCGCAGGGATCAATCTCAATGGCGGGCGAAAGCTGGACATCGGCGTCTACCTGCGGCAGGGGGAGGGGCCATGAGCCTCTCAACCCCTCACACTTCGGACGCGATGATCGTGCGACTGCGGCTGGCCGCCTCGTCGGCCCTGCGCCGCTGGCGCTCGCCGCGCATGGCGCAGCGGGATGAGGGGCATCGCAGGCTTGACGCGCTCGCGATCCTCGCCGTGATCGGGCTGGTCGTGCTGGTCGCCGTTCAGGCGGATGAGGCAGCCGCGCAGGCTGTCCGTGGCCTTCCCGTCTGGGTCAAGGCAGGCTTTGGCCAGATCACCTATCTGGGCCTGTCGGGCTACATGTTCACCCTTGCGGGGCTGACGCTGTTTGGCGCCCTTCTGGCGCGCGGGCGGGGGTGGGGGGGGCGATTTGACCGGGCCTGCCTGTTTCTCGCCGAGCGCGCCGGTTTTCTGATCGCGGTGCTCGCCTTTTCGGGGCTGGCGTCGCAGGCGATCAAGCATCTGTTCGGCCGCGCGCGGCCATCCCTGATCGATATGGTGGGGCCATTCCACTTCGATATGCTGGCGTTGAAATCGACCTATGCGAGCATGCCCTCGGGCCATGCGGTCTCGGCCTTCGCCATGGCGGTGAGCCTGGGCTGGATGGCGCCGCGCCTGCGCTGGCCCTTGCTGGGCCTCGCACTGCTCATCGCGATCTCGCGGGTGGTGATTTCAGCCCATTTTCCCAGCGACGTCATTGCTGGCGCGGGACTGGGGACCGCCTGCGCCATCGTTCTGCGACGGGCCTTCGCCCTGCGCGGCCTCGCCTTCCGCTGGACGCCGACCAGCCTGCGCCTGCGCGGCGCGGGCGCGGTCTGGCCCGCCCTCATTTCATCTTCCAGACCATGAGCACGCCTTCCATGCAGACCCTTCAACCGCGCGTCTCCGTCGTCGTTCCCGCCCGCAACGAGGCCGGCAATATCGCCCCCGTGGTGGCGGAGATCGAGGCGGCGCTGACGCCGATTGGTCCCTTCGAGATCGTCTATGTGAATGACGGCTCCACCGATGGCACCTCCGACGAGATCCTCGGCCTGATGGCCACCCGTCCCCATCTGCGCCAGATCCGTCATGAACAGTCCTGCGGCCAGTCGGCGGCGGTGCGCACGGGGGTGCGCGCGGCGAGGGCGCCGGTCATCATCACCATCGATGGCGACGGGCAGAACGATCCCGCCTTCATGCCAGCCTTCCTGCGGGCGCTGGAGGCTGCGGGGCCGGGCTGCGGCCTCGTGCAGGGCCAGCGGATCGGGCGCAAGGACACGGGCTTCAAACGCTTTCAGTCGCGGGTCGCCAACAAGGTGCGCGGCGCGATCCTGAACGATGGCACCCGGGACACCGGCTGCGGCTTCAAATGTTGAATGTTCATGAATAGATTTAGCGGGGCTGGGTGAACCAAGCGCTCGACATCGATCTTGTCCAAGGCAACTTCTAAGTTGTCCTTACAGTTCATGTGGTACTCGGTGCAACCAAGCTGCT
>CANCSY010000309.1 GCA_947380915.1 Beijerinckiaceae bacterium | reverse complement strand
ACCTATGACGCCACCAAGGATATCTACGACCTCTACGCCCCCTCCCAGGGCATGACCATGATGCGCGGCGGCCTCTCCGTCGGCACCGGCATTCCCCAGGAGAAGCTGCGCGTCCACGCCCATGACGTGGGCGGCGGCTTTGGCATTCGCGGCGAGGCCTATTCGGAATATTGCTCGCTGCTGCTGGCGGCCAAGAAGGTCGGGCGCCCCGTGAAGTGGGTCTCCACCCGGTCCGAAACCCATCTCAGCGATCATCACGGCCGTGCGGCGAAACTGTTTGGCGAACTGGCGCTGGACAAGGACGGCAAGTTCCTCGCCGTGCGCTTCGAGTGGATCGTCAACACCGGCGGTTATCTCTCCGGCCCCGGTCCCTTCATCAACACTCTGCCGCCCTCCATGCATGCGGTGAATGTCTACACGATCCCGGTCGTGCATGGCCTGCATCGGGTGGTCCTCACCAACACCACGCCCACGACAGCCTATCGCGGCGCGGCCCGTCCCAATGTGAGCTATATCGTCGAGCGCCTCGTGGAGGAGGCCGCGCGCGAGATGGGCATCGACCGCGTCGAGATCCGGCGCCTCAACGCCATCCCCCGCGAAGCCTTCCCCTACAAGACGCCGACCGGCTCGGTCTATGACAGCGGCGACCCCAAGGGCCTCATCGACGACGTCGTGCGTTACGCGGACTGGGCGGGCTATGAAAAGCGTCGTCAGGAGTCGGCTGCGCGCGGCAAGCTGCGCGGCATTTCCTGCTGCGCCTTCATCGAGCCTGCGGGCGGTGGCGGCAGCCCGGTGGAGGAGGTCGCCATCAAGTTCGGCGATTCCGGCAATCCGATCCTCTACACCGTGTCCGGCCCCTCCGGGCAGGGCCATGAGACCACCTATCCCGAGATCGTGGGCCAGGTGCTGGGCATGGAAGCCGAGGACATCACCCTGCGCTATTCGGACCCGGATGGTCCGGCCCAGCGGGGCGATGGCACCATCGGCTCGCGCTCCCTGATGAGCCATGGCGGCGCCCTGTTCCAGGCGGCCCATGAGGTCGTGAAGAAGGGCCGCGAACTCGCCGCCCAGCATCTTGAGGTGGGGTCCGAGGATATCGAATTCACCGAGGGCAATTACCGTGTGCGCGGCACCGATCTGGCGGTGGGCCGTGTGGAGCTGTCGCGCATCTACGCAAAAGATGGCGTGAGCCCGCTCGACACTCTCTTCGAAGGCACGCAGCAGCGCTCTTTCCCCACGGGCGCCCATGTGGCGGAAGTGGAGGTCGATCCGCAGACCGGCGAAGTCGAACTGCTGAGCTATGTGGGCGTGGATGATTGCGGCAACATCATCAACCACACCCTGGCCGAGGGGCAGGTGCATGGCGGCGTGATGCAGGGTCTGGGGCAGGTCTTCGGCGAGGTCTGCATCTATGACCAGAGCGGGCAGATGCTGACCGGCAGCTTCATGGATTACTGCATGCCCCGCGCCGCCGACCTGAAGGGCTTGCAGCTCTTCGATCGGCCCATCCCCGCCCCCGGCAATCCGCTGGGCGCCAAGGGCGTGGGCGAGGCCGGCACCACCGGCTCCGTGCCCACCCTCGCCAATGCGGTGATGGACGCGCTGCGCCCGATGGGGATCAACCATCTGGATTTCCCCCTGACGGCGGCGCGCATCTGGAACGCGATCAAGAACAGCAAGGCGGCCTGATCCGCCTTTGTCCCGGGCATGCAGAGATCGGCGGCCCCGTCAGCCGCCGGTCCATGGTCCGCTGATGGGAGCAGGGAGAGAGCCATGGGCGCGCAGCCGTTTTTGAAGAACCAATGGTACGTCAGCGCACGCGCCAACGAGCTGAACCGCAAGCCGCTCGCGCGCATGATCTGCGGCGAGCCCATCGTGTTCTGGCGCTGCGAGGATGGACGCGCCGTCGCCCTTTCGGATCGTTGCCCCCATCGGCAATATCCACTTTCAAAGGGCCAGCTCATCCATGACCAGATCGAATGCGGCTATCACGGCTTGCGCTTTGGCGCCGATGGCGGCTGCAAGCTGATCCCCGCGCAGGCCTCCGTGCCTGATGGCTTTGGAACCCGCGCCTATCCGATCATCGAGCGCAATGCGCTGGTCTATATCTGGATGGGCGATGCGGCGAAGGCGGACCCCGCGCTGATCCCCGACTTCTATGAAAACGGCGGGCCGGGCTGGGCGGCGGAGACGGATCATCTGCTGGTGGAGGCCAACTGGCAGCTCATCGTCGACAATCTCATGGATCTCACCCATCTGACCTTTGTCCACAAGACCACGCTGGCCTCCAGCGGCATTCAGGAGAATCCGCTGGTCGTCACCGTCGAGGGCGATGTGGTGCGCGCACGGCGCGAGATGCCCAATGTGGAGCCAGCGCCCATCTTCCGCACCATGCGGCACTTTAAGGGCAATATCGACCGTTTCCAGAACCTGAGCTTCCTGCTGCCCAACCATGTGCATATCCGCATCGAAGCGACGCCTGCAGGCACGAAGGACGATCCCGATCTCGTGCATCATGTGGTGCTGAATCATCTGACGCCGGAGACCGATCGCACCACCCATTATTTCTGGTCGATCTGCCGTCGCATGCACATTGACGACCCCAAGGTGGGCGACTTGCTCAAACGCATGAACGCGACCGCCTTCGACGAGGACAAACATATCCTCGCCGATCAGCAGAAAATGATGGATACGGACCCGCAGGGCGGCGTGCTGGTCAATCTGGAAGCTGACAAGGCGGTCAGCGCGGTGCGCCGCATCATCCGCCGCAAATTGCAGGACGAGGCGGCGGTGACCGTCTGAATGGAGCTATCCAAATGAACATGCGGGCGGCCGTGTTGCGCGGCCAATCTCTCTCCATGCCCATCGAATGCGTGGCCATCGACGAGCCGCGCGCCGATGAAGTGCTGGTGCGCGTGGTCGCCACGGGTATCTGCCATACGGACATCAAGGTCGCCATGGTTCCCGCCCTCTCGCCGCGCCCCATCGTGCTGGGCCATGAGGGGTCTGGCGTGGTGGAGAAGGTGGGCGCCAATGTGCGCAAGCTCAGCGTGGGCGACCATGTGGTGCTGACCTTCGACTCCTGCGGCCAGTGCCCCACCTGCGTCTCCGGCAAGCCCTCCTATTGCTACGAGGTCGCCGCCGTCTGCTTCGGCGGCAAGCGGCTCGATGG
>CANCSY010000308.1 GCA_947380915.1 Beijerinckiaceae bacterium | reverse complement strand
GCGGGGATGCGCAGCACCAGGTCCTGCCCCTTGGCGCAGGCGATGAGCGTGTCGCGCACCACTTCAGGGTCGGCGCTCATGTGGACGCTGATGGGGATCTTGATGCGCCCGGTCTTGTCGCCGCGCACCCAGTTCTTCACCACGCCGGTCACGAGGTTGGAGTTGGGCACGATCATGGTGGCGCGGTCGAAGGTTTCGATTTCCGTCGAGCGCACATTGATGCGCCGCACATAGCCCTGCTCCTCGCCGAGCACCACCCAGTCGCCCACGCGAATGGCGCGCTCCCACAGCAGGATCAATCCCGAGACGAAATTGTTGACGATGGATTGCAGGCCAAAGCCGATGCCGACCGACAGGGCGCCCGCGACGATGGCCAGCTTGTCGAAGCTGAGCCCCATATAGCCAAGGCCCACGGCGGCGGCGATGACGAAGCCGATATAGCCCACGCTCGTGCGGATCGAGTTGCGCAGGCCCGCATCCAGCTGGGTGCGCGGCAGCAAGGTGGATTCCAGCCAGTGTTGGAACCCCCGCGTCAGCGCGAAGCCGATGGCGAAGAGCAGCACCGAGACGATGATGCCCGAAAGCGAGATCGTCACATCCCCCACGCGAAAGCCGAAAAAGGCTGCGCGGATGCTGGAGAACATATCGTCGGATTCGACGCCCCAGGGCGCCAGCGCCAGCATGACGGCGGCGGTGATGAGCCCAAGCTGGGCCGCCCCCGCCAGCACCACCGACCATTGGTCGAGAGACTCGCGCCGCAGGCCAAGGCTCGCCATCAGCGCCCGGCCCACGCGAGCCTGGGGCTGGAGGCCCTGACCGATGGATTCGCGCGCCAGCGCCAGCAGCAGGTAGAGCCCGCAGCCGATGAAGGTGACCCAGACCACCTGCTCGACGAGGAAGGCGGCGAAGGACACATAGCCGATGAGCGTCGCCAATATGATGGCCGCCACAGACGCCCAGATGGCGAGGCGCATGGGGCCATACCAGTCGCGCTGGGGCGCCAGTTTCGGCCCCAGGCAAGCGTCCTCGTCATCGACCGGCTGGGCGATGCCCTGCATGCCCATCGCGAGCATGCCCGCGACGATCAGCCCCGCCAGACCGCGTAGCGCCACCGACAGGGCGAGGCCAGCGCCGATGACCTCTATCAGGGCCTCCATCACCTTTTCGGCGGAGACGAAGAGCGCGACCGTCAGGGCGAGCCGCGCCAGCCGGTCCACGGTCTTGTCGCTGAGATCCAGCAGCCGCCAATGGGGCAGGCCGGGCGCGAGCAGACCCCGCGTGATGGCCAGGGTGATCGCCACCCGCGCCACCCCGTCCGACAGGCTGGCGACCAGAGGTTCCAGCCGCATGTTGAAGAGGCCGAGGCCCCGCCACAGGCCGATCACGAGGGCCATGGCCACCATGGGCGTGAAGGCGGTGGCGGCCACCACCCAGATGGCGCCCCGCGCCTTGGTGAAGGCGCTCACCTCCACTTTGGCGGGATCGCGGCGCACAACCCGGTTCTGCAGTTTCAGCACGGTGGCGTAGCCGAGCGCGATGGCGAGCGTGCCGGCGAGGAAGCCCAGCATGGCCCAGCCTTCGAGCCTTATGGTCGCCGCGCTCCACCAGGCGCTTGAAATGACCCCCATGGCCCGCAGATCAGAGGGCGCCTCGCGCCAGATGGAGGCCCACAGGCTTGGGCTCAGGATGCTGGAACTGCGCGCCAGCAGGGTGCGGGTGAAGAGGTCGCGCCGCAGCGAGAGGATGGTTCCCGAGGCCTGATCCAGCCGCACCGAGAGCAGCTTGGCCCGCTTCACGGCGGCGTCGGCCTCCTCGAACTGCTTTTGCAGGCCCTCGCGTTCGGCCGCCACGGCGGGCGCCTCCGGGGGCGCCTTGTCGGCGGGCTTGGGGCCGAGCTGCTCCAGCTGTTCGCGGGCGGCGTCGAGTTTCGGGGAGAGGTCGTCGAGCGCCGTTTTCAGAGTGCTGTTCAGGGGCTCGATATTGCCGCGCAGCTCCAGCAGGGCGGCGTCGCCGAGTTCGCGGCGACCGAGCGCCTGCTCGATCTGCTCTATGCTGGCGCGCACGCCGTCGAGCTTCTGCGCCGCGACCGAAACGGGGGTCGGCGCCTGCGCGAAGGAGAGGGTGGCGCCAAGCACAAGCGTGAGGGCGCACAGAAGAAGACGAAACGAACGAATCAAAGGCTGATGCTCCAGGACCAGTGGGTCCATACTAGCTGAGTCGGGCCATTTCGCGGCCAGAGCTTGTGTTTTGGCGCCTACACATCGTCGTAATCGTGGGTCCCGCCCTGGAAATCCGCGACCCGCCAGCCCGCATCCGTCTGCGCCAAATAGGTCGGGCCGATGGGGGATTTGCCGAAACCGCCGGGAATATCCAGCACATAGGCGGGCTGGCAGAGGCCGGAAACCCGGCCCAGCAGGGCGCGGACCAGCTCCTGCCCGCGCGCAATCGAGACCCGCAGATGGGCGGTGCCGGGGGCGAGGTCGGGATGGTGGAGATAATAGGGCTTGATGCGGGTCTCCACGAAGGCGCGCATCAGATCGGCCAGAACCGCCGCATCATCATTCACCCCCGCCAGCAGCACGCTCTGGCTCACCATGACCACCCCTGAATCGATCAGCCGCGCGCAGGCCGCCCGCGCCCCATTGGTCAGCTCGCGCGGATGGTTGGCGTGCAGCGCCACATAGACGGCGCGGGGAAAGCGCTTGAGGGCGGCGATGACTTGCGGCGTGATGCGCGAGGGGTCCACGGCGGGCACCCGGCTGTGCAGGCGCACCACCTTCACATGGGGGATCGCGGCCAGCGCCTCCATGGCCTCGCCAAGGCGCCGGGACGAAAGGGCCAGCGGATCGCCCCCGGTCAGGATCACCTCCCAGATCGCGGTGTCGGAGCGGATATAGGCCAGCGCCCCCTCCAGCGCCGCCCCCGAGAGCATCCCCGCCCCGCCCGGGCCTACCGTTTCGCGGCGGAAGCAGAATCGGCAATAGACCGGGCAGGCGTGCAGCAATTTCAGCAGGACACGGTCGGGATAGCGATGCACGATGCCCTCGACTGGGGAATGGGCCTGATCGCCAATGGGGTCGGCGCGCTCCTGCGGGCGGGTCTCGAGCTCCGCCACATCAGGCACGAACTGGCGGCGGATGGGGTCGCGGGGGTCCAGCGGGTCGATGAGGGCGGCGATCTCCGGCGTGATCGCCATGGC
>CANCSY010000307.1 GCA_947380915.1 Beijerinckiaceae bacterium | reverse complement strand
GCCGACAAGGTCATCAAGCTTCAGGGTGGGGCGGTGGTGACCAGCGGCAGCTTCGCTGCTTGACCTCGCATAGGCTTCGGCGGTGGAGATACTCCCCCTGTCGAAGATCGGCTCGGGCTTGTCCGGACCTCTTGGCTTTGGTCGAGATTGCGGTCCCCGGGAACGCCCTGTGGCGGCTTCGATCTTGTTGCCGAAAGAGCCACAATCGATTATTATTAGATATCTAATATTTTGAGCAACTTCCAATATGTCCGCAGCCAGAACTTCACGGCCAACAGGTTCCCACCGAATGCGCCTCCACCGCGCCCGCAGAAGCGCCGGGCTTCGCTGTCTGACGCTGGAGGTCAGGGAGACCGAGATCGCCGCCCTGATCAGGAAGGGCCTGCTACGTCCCGACAGCCAACAGGACAGTACGGCCATCCGCAATGCGCTTTATTCACTGCTCGACCGCCAACTCGGCGGCGGTCTGAGACGCGTCACTAAACACCGGAGGGTCCATGGCCAGCTACAGCAAGAACCTCGTCACCGGCCGTCAGCTCCGCGCCGCCCGTGTTTTGGCTGGGCTGACCCAGCGGACGCTGGGGGCGGCGCTGGGCGTTGATGAACGCGCCGTACGCTTCTGGGAGCGCAAGCACGACCGGCGGCCCACCAGCGCCCCCAATGATGCCCGCATTGAGCAGGCGTTGCTGGACCACGGCGTCATTTTATTCGCCGAACCAACGCCGGGGGCGAGGCTGGCGAAATAAGTTCACGTCCGGCATTGTTGGCGAAAACCGGTAATTTCCCCCCACATACGCGCGCACGCGCGCGACCGGTTTCCGGCGATGAGTGGGGTGCGCCACAATACGTCCTGAATAATCCGGCCGGATGGTCCCAGCCGTCGTCAACGACAGTCGCAGGAGGCCATCAGGCGGCGCATACTCTGAATTGTTGGTAGCTATGTGGTAGCTAGGGCGTTTCCGCCGAAAGCTGAAAATTCGCTAAGTAGTTGATTTTATTGGCGCACCCGACACGATTCGAACGTGTGACCTTTGCCTTCGGAGGGCATTTCCTAGGCGCTGATGCGATTTGCTAGGATTTGCTGAGGGTTGAGAAACCTATATAAATCAACAGTTTTTGCTTGCATCTCTTTGCAAGTGTTTGACGGCGTCTGCGCGAATTTGGTAGCTATGTGGTAGCTAGAAGTCTTGAGCTACCACGGGTGCGCCATGAGCAGCAAGAGGATCGGTCTCAAGGAAGTCAGGGCTCTGGGCCCCGGCGAAACGATCTGGGATGCAGCAGTGCCGTCATTTGGCGCGCGGCGCCAGAAGGGGCCTGCGGTGGCCTATGTCTTGAAATTTCGGACCGCCGAGGGTCGTCAGCGGTGGCACACGATTGGCCGCCATGGGGCGCCATGGACGCCAGAGATGGCGAGGGAAGAAGCGCGGCGTCTGCTTGGCGAGGTCGTGCGCGGGACGGACCCGTCGGCTGATAGATCAGCTAAGCGGACTGCGCCGACTGTAGCGGAGCTTTGTGACCAATATTATGGGGATGCGGAGGCTGGGCGCCTGCTGACACGGCGCAAGACGTCGAAGAAGGCGAGCACGCTACTCACGGACAAGGGGCGCATACAGCGGCACATCATCCCGTTGCTGGGGCGGCTGTCGGTGCCCGCCGTGTCGCGCGACGATATCGATGCCTTCATGCATGCGGTCGCCGATGGGAAGACTGCTGGCCGGACGAAGACAGCCAAGAAACGGGGATTGGCGCATGTGCGCGGGGGCAGGGGGACCGCAAGTCGGACGGTCGGTCTATTAGGCGCCATATTCACCTATGCGGTACGCAAGCGCATGCGGGGGGACAATCCGGTCCACGGGGTCATTCGGTTTGCGGATGGAATGAAGGAGCGCCGGTTGAGTGACGCCGAGTACGAGGCGCTCGGCAAGGCGATCAGGGAGGCTGAGGCCGCCGACTATTGGCCTTACGCCGTTGAGGCCATCCGTTTCCTCGCCTTGACGGGTTGGCGTTCGGGGGAGGCGCTTGGGCTGCAATGGGCACAGATCGACCTAGCCCGCCGGACGGTTACGCTGACTGATACAAAGACCGGGAAATCTGTCCGGCCGCTTGCGAATGGTGCCTGCGATATCCTGCGGCGGCTGCCAACCAAGGATGGGCTGGTGTTTCGGGCGAGCCGGGGTGAGGGGCCCATGTCAGGCTTCCGGAAGATCTGGGACCGCATGGCCAAGCTTGGCCCATTGCCGGGCGACGTGACTCCTCACGTTTTGCGGCATAGCTTTGCGTCATTGGCTTCGGACCTTGGGTATTCAGAGCCGACTATCGCGGCGATGGTGGGGCACAAGGGTCGCACCATCACCTCGCGCTATGTGCACTCGGCTGACGCCGTGCTCTTGGCGGCGGCGGATACCGTCGCTGATAGGACTGCTGGTCTGATGGGGGAAGCAAAGTCCGGCGTGGTTATAGAATTGCCAAACCGGGCTCGGCTCCCTGGCCCATGAAATTTAGTAGGGGCTTCTTGCCTCATAGGAGGTGGTCATGTTGCGCAGACCCGCTGATCAGTATCTCACACTTCTTCAAATCGCAGATGATTGGTCGCGAGAAATACAGCCACCGAGGTCAAAACATGAATTGACCAATGAACTCGGTAAGGCTTTTTGGAGGGGGGAATTCCAAGCATCAACGGGGCCAACTCGATTGAAGGTATTGCAGAGTTGTTTCAGTAGAAGGCAGTCGGAATTACTTTTCTGGGTTCAGGGCGAGTGCGAGCCTCAGACTGTATGGGAGCAAGACGATGAGAGTGCTGTGGTGGATCTCACGCCAGTTCTCCCTGTCCCCAGTTCAACACCGGACTCGTGGACAGATCGTGAGTGCAGAGCCGCTTATGAGGTGATCGCCGAATATTGGGGAAATCCCGACTTCAACATAATGGAGCCCTTTGTGACACTGGGTGTTTTTCTTTCGGAGCCGGACTTTACGAAGTGGGCATCGGAAGCTGGTCACACTCGCCCAGATTTTTGGGTTAGGACGCCCCTCGATGTTGTTTGTGCAGAGCCTGAGCCCCCCAAGGATGTAAGCCAAGCCCCCCAGCGAAATGTTGGTATGCGCAAACGTGGGCCAAAACCCAAGGTTCTCAATCGGGTAAAGGATGCGATGCGCGCGGATATCAGAAGTGGGAAGTTTACAATTGAGGCGCTCACGTCATTTACCGA
>CANCSY010000306.1 GCA_947380915.1 Beijerinckiaceae bacterium | reverse complement strand
CCCGCCTATGGCGCCTTCACCTTCGACTATGACGTGGACCGCCTCGACGCCCTGGCCGACGAGCGCGCGAAAGAATGGACCCGCATCGGCGCCGCGAGCTTCCTCACCGAAGACGAGAAGCGCGAGGCCGTGGGCTATGGGCCGCGTGTGAAGAAGGATGGGCTAAGCGATGGCGGCGATGTGGCCGCGACGCCGGATGGCGAGACGGGGGATGGGCCGGGGGGCGGGGACGATGGCGCCAATGGCGGGGCCTGGCGGAACCAGCCGAGGGATGCCGAGGGGCGGTGGACGGATGGGGCGGGTGGGGGCACCCAGGCCATTCAGGCGAGCGACAAGCCGAGCAGCCAAGCGGTCGGGGAGTGGACGCCGGAGAAGGGGCTTGTGCAGACGCTCGGAAACGAGGGGCAGACCCCATACAAATTCGATCCATTCGTTCTTAAGAACGATAGTGACACTCCAATGACCAACCCATTCGCGCAAAAAACTGATGGAATTATTCGCGGACCCTGGGGCTTCCCCCCTGAGTATTTTACTCAACAAGGACAGGAAGCTAAGGTAGCTGCGGACGCAATGGGCCTTGATCCATGGACGCGGCTTTGGTTTCATGTCAATGATCTGCGGAAGTTTGGGCAGGGGGGGCCTTGGGATTTACAACGGCTCGAAACCGGAAAAGTCGACGACAAGTTTGTCGATTATGCCACGGTTGCGATCGGCCTTTATGCGGGCGCTGCCGACATACCCCGATTCGAGACCTTGTCGGTATCCAACCTTTATGCTTATTTCAGGTCAAATTTCGGAAAAGACGCGCCGATGAGTGAGGAATTTTCCTCTTTGCCAAAACGAAACGTGCTCAATACGGACCTCGGCTATGAATTGGAGAAACTCCTTCGGTCACGTCGATAAACACCGGATCGCTGTTTATGCGGTCATGGCGGCGTTCTTCATTGGTTTGGGTTTGCATATTGTAGGTGGCGTTAACCAGAGGCCGGATGATAAACCTGAGCGAAGCATAAAAGCATCTTATTCCTCGCCCTCCGGGCGACGATGGTTCCTGCTGGTTGACGTTTATCAACAACTCTTCATCTCACTCATCGAATGGAGCGAGCTTGAGATTGCGGGCGTTGAAAATCCCGAGTTGAGGAAGACTGTATTGAAGTTCAATGGTCGGGTTTATGGAGTAAGATGGCTTGATGATGAGCGGGCAACTATAATCCTCGACAATTCTGCAGTGATTTCCTATCGCATCCGCAGCATTGATGGAGTGGCTTTGAACATAGTATTCCAGCCGAACGACCCGGCCCGGCGGCGTGAAGAGCTTGTCAGACGCAACACGCCAAAAGTGCAATGGGAGTTTTATAATCTGGAGCCAGATTGATTCATGTTTGTTTTATGCTTGAAACTTCGTGGCGAAGCGACCTTGGCCCACGTGGGATGTCAAGGTTTAACAGCCGGGTTTGCCCTTGCTCGCATAATGGGTAGCATACTGTCAGACAATTAGGATCCAACCCCTGAACTCCGGAGGCCCCAATGCGTCGGTGGTTATGGATTGCGATTATAGGTTGTCCTCTGCTCTACGTCTCATACAAGGTATGGAGCTATTTACATCCGGAGCCCGAATATAGACTTGAATCTTCGACTTTTTCTCCGTCTGGCCGGTGGCGCGTCCAAAATTACAGTGTTTGGATGTCGACGACTTTTACAACCTTTGAATGGTCTGAAATCCGTCTCACAGATATCGGACGAAAAGGAACACCCCAAAGAGTCCTATTATTCAGTTTATCTGAAGTAGGGCTAGCTTGGCCTGATCAGGACACTCTTCTGATCAAAGCCGAAAACAGAATGTTCATTGGCGAACGGATCAAGCGGCTAGGTGATGCAAACATCGAAATATTGTTTGAGCCAGATGATCCGAACGCTCGCCGTGACCGACTCATCGGAAATAAAATTCCCAAAGAAAAATGGTGGATGTATGATATCCTCGTGGATTGACACCCACCTGGTCCCCACCCACCCAACCCGATTGACCGCCAGGCCCAAGCGCATCTACCATGCGCAATAACCCTGAAAGCCCCAACAACCCCATGGCGCGGGCGCCCCATGCAAGAGCTTCTTTCCATCATGGAGTCCATGGCCAGGTTTCTGGCGTCGGGTGATGATTTCACGCTCGCCAACGTCAAGCGCCACGTGGCGCTCGCCTATGACGAGGCGACGGCCCACGTCCATCCGTCCGGAACTTTCATATTAATGTCGTTCTGGACAGAGGGATCGCCTTCAGCCTCACCGGCGTCGCGCAGCGCGGGCGAATGCTAAACCTCTGGTTCAAGGATGGCTACCCAGTGGATGGGCATGTGGCGGAGCTGACGCCGCCTCATCACAAGAGCATTCATCCCTCGTCGGTGGATAGCGGCTATGCGATCGCCTATGATCTATTGGGGTTCAAAGCCACCTTCCTCGTCCGCCCCGCGCCCGAGCGCATCGAACTGATGAGCTGCGAGGAGGCGCCGCCCGCGCCGCCATCGCGTAACCCCGAGGAGATGACGCCCTTCGATCATTTCGCCAGTCTGATGACGGCTCTGCAAAGGCAGAAGGTCTCTTACCGTCTTGATCGCCACGGGCCTGACGAAGTGACCGTGACTTTCGTCTGGGGCCTGCAACTGATCGAGGCCTGTTATGAAAATGGCGACAAGATGTGGTTCTCGCATTTTCCCAGATCGCCCGACCCGCTGGATGCGGAGGGCGTCATGAAACTCATTGACGGGAACTGGCGCGATGAGGTGGACAGGGGGCGCCGCAAGGAGCCGGACTGGTCCGCCATCGCCGATCCCTTCGCGCGCATGCTGGCCTTCACCCGCATGCTCGATGAAGAAGGCATCACCTGGCGCATGGATTCCTTTGACGGGTGTTGTGTGTCTATATTCCTGACGCTGGTTGGCGTGCGGGTCGAGGCTTACACTGATCTTGAGGGAATGACATTCGCCGCCTATATCGGCAGGGAAGATGTTTTCCCCCATGCGCAGTTGCAGTCGCTGGTTCCCGGCCTTTGCCTCGATGGAGCGCACAGCCCTTAGCATTCATCACACAGACACAGGACGCCCCGATGAACGACATCACCCAGGTCTTCATCGCGCGGGGCGATCTTGCGCATCTGGCATTGCTGCTCTGGGCGAGCCTGGCTTCGGCGCTTCTCGTGTGGAGCCTGCGGGAGCTCGCCG
>CANCSY010000305.1 GCA_947380915.1 Beijerinckiaceae bacterium | reverse complement strand
CCGCCGAACACGGCGGGGCCGGTGGAGCCGTCGAGCTCGGGGATCGCCACCATGATGGTGGATTCCACCGGCAGCAGGCCCCGGTCCGAATCCTGCCATTGCTCCATGGTCTGGAACTCGACGGGATGGGCGGCGATATAGGGAACATCGAGCTTCGCGAGTATTTCTTCCGCCGCCTTGGCGTCGTTATAGGCGGGGCCGCCCACGAGGGAGAAGCCCATCAGCGACACCATGGCGTCGATGGTGGGCTGGCCGTCCTTCATGAAGAATTTTTCGATGGCGGGGCGGGCGTCAAGACCAGCTGCGAAGGCGGGGATCACCCGCAGGCCCCGAGCTTCAAGGGCTGCGATCATGCCGTCATAGTGCCCGGCGTTGCGCGCCAGCACATAGGAGCGCATGAGCAGCAGGCCCACAGTCGCCTTGGGCGCGCCCTTGAGCGCAGGCAGCTTGCCCGCGTCTTCGGCGACAGTGACGTCCATGCGCGGATGATAGACGCCGACCTCGGGATATTCGACGGGCGGCAGGACTTTCATCTTGCCGCGCAGATGGCGGCGCGGACCATCGGCGTAGCGATCCACCAGATAGAGAACCAGGTTCACCATGTTCTCTTCGGAGCCCGCCAGCCAATATTGCATGGCGAGGAAATAGGCGCGCACATCCTGCGCGGTGCCGGGAATGAAGCGCAGGATCTTCGGCAGGCGCCGCAGCATCTTCATCTGGTTGGCGCCGGCGCTGGCGGTCTTTTCCTTGGGGCCGCGCAGCTTCTTCAAAAGGGCCATGGCGCCATTGGCGGGCGCGCTCATGTCGAACTGGCCGATGCGGGTCAGCTTGGTCACTTCGGCCGCAGACAGCGCGCACAACATGGCGTCGCAGGTGGTGCGGCGCGCGTTGAGGATCGGCAGCAGCGGCGTGAAATGGTCTTCCATGAAAAGCATGGTGTTGATGATGATGTCGCCCTGCCCGATGTCATCGAGGCAGCGCTGCAACGCTACGGGATCCGCCGCAAATTCCGATGCCGCATGCACCCGCAGCGAGAGGCCCGGAATCTGCTTCGCCAACACCACCCGCGCGCGATCGATCGCGCTCGCCACATGGGTGTCCATGGTGACGAGAACGACGCGCATGGGCGTCGCTTCAGCGGGAGAAGTGAGCTTTTGCATCATACAAAGTCTCGATGGTGATGGTCGCCACGCCGCGCTCGCTGGCGAAGCGTTCGGTGTTGCGGCGGGCTTTGCCGCGAACGAAGAAGGGTATCTTTTTCAGTTCTTTTTCGGCCTTGTCGTCCCACTGGAACATGATCGGGGCGCCAGCGGCGGCGGGCGCATCGTCCACCTGCGCCATGGCCGCGACGGGCTCGGGTGCAATGGCTTCGGCAGGCTTGTCCTGGGACTTCTGGGCCTTGCCGCCCAGATGCGAGGGCGCGGCCCCGTCATGGAATTCCACATCGTCGCGGAACATGGCGAGGAGATGCTCCTCGAGGCCCATCATCAGCGGATGCACCCAGGTGTCGAAGATCACATTGGCGCCTTCGAAACCCATCTGCGGCGAATAGCGCGCGGGGAAGTCCTGCACATGGACAGGGGCGGAAATCACCGCGCAGGGCACGCCCAGCCGCTTGGCGATATGGCGCTCCATCTGGGTGCCCAGAACCAGCTCCACCTGCAATTCGGCGACTTTCGCCTCGACGTCGAGATAGTCGTCGGCGATCAGCGCCTCGACGCCATAGAGCTTGGCGGCCTCGCGCACCTCGCGGGCAAATTCGCGTGAGTAAGTGCCGAGACCCACGACCTTGAAGCCCAATTCCGTCTGCGCGATGCGGGCGGCGGCGATGGCGTGGCTGGCGTCGCCGAAGACGAAGACGCGCTTGCCCGTGAGATAGGTGGAATCCACCGAGCGCGAATACCAGGGCAGACGCGAGGACTCTTCCGCCAGCAAAGCCGTGGCGTCGACGCCAGAGATTTTCGCCACTTCCGCGATGAACTCCCGCGTGGCGCCGACGCCGATGGGGATCACCTTGGTGAAGGGCTGCCCGTGGGCCTTTTCGAGATATTGCGCGGCGGTGTTCGCGACTTCGGGATAGAGCACCACGTTGAAATCTGCGTCGCCGAGGCGCGTCAGATCCTGCGGCGAGGAGCCCATGGGCGCGACCACATTGATGTCGACGCCGAGGCGTCCCAGCAACTGCGTGATTTCCCTGACATCGTCGCGATGGCGAAAGCCCAGCGCGGTCGGGCCCAGCAGATTGCACAGGGGCCGCGTGCGGGCGGGGCGCTCGCGCTTGGCGCCGGAAAGCGCGCGCACGAGGCGATAGAAGGTCTCCGCCGCGCCCCAGTTTTCCTTTTTCTGGTAGGCGGGCAATTCCAGCGGCACCACGGGAATCGGAAGGGCGAGCGCGGCGGCGAGCCCGCCCGGATCGTCCTGAATGAGTTCGGCGGTGCAGGAGGAGCCAACAATCATGGCCTGGGGCTGGAAGCGCTCATAGGCTTCCTTGGCGGCGCTCTTGAAGAGTTCGGCGGTGTCGCCACCGAGATCCCGGGCCTGAAAGGTCGTGTAGGTCACGGGCGGGCGGGCGCTGCGCCGCTCGATCATGGTGAAGAGCAGATCCGCATAGGTGTCGCCCTGGGGGGCGTGCAGGACATAATGCAGGCCGGTCATACCAGTAGCCACGCGCATGGCGCCGATGTGCGGAGGGCCTTCGTAGGTCCAGACAGTGAGCTGCATGGTCAGACCTCAAGCCGCGTGCGACGGTTCAGCGGACGGGCGAACAATTCGGCGAGATCACCCGCCTGCTCGTAGCCCTGGATGGGGGTGAAGATCAGTTCGATGGACCATTTGGTGGTCATGCCCTCGGCCTCCAGCGGATTGGCGAGGCCAAGGCCGCAGAGGGTCAGGTCCGGGCGCGCGGCGCGGCAGCGGTCGAGCTGGTTGTCCACATGCTGGCCCTCGACGAGGCGCAGGCCCTCGGGCAACAGCGCGAGTTCGGCGGCCAGATGCTCGCGATGCAGATAGGGGGTGCCGACCTCGATCATCTCCACATCGAGTTCGCGGGAGAGGAAGCGCGCCAATGGCACTTCCAGCTGCGAATCGGGGAACATGAACATGCGCTTGCCCGCCAGCATGCCCTTGGAATGGGCGAGGGCCTGCGCGGCGCGGGCGCGGCCGGGAGCGGTCACCTTTTCGAAGAGTTCGGGGCTGACGCCGAAGGTGTCGGCGAT
>CANCSY010000304.1 GCA_947380915.1 Beijerinckiaceae bacterium | reverse complement strand
AGACTCGCGGATGTGCGCAAACCCAAGATCCTCGTGATCAACAAGATCGACGTGGTGAAGAAGGAAAAGCTCCTCGAACTCGCCGCCTTCATCAACGAGAAGGTCCGCTTCGACGAGACCTTCATGATCAGCGCCCTGCGCCAGCACGGCGTCGAGCTCTTCCGCCACAAGCTGGGCGAACTCATGCCCAAGGGGCCCTGGCTCTATCCCGAAGACCAGATCTCCGACGCGCCCCTGCGCTCGCTGGCGGCCGAGATTACCCGCGAGAAAATCTTCGAGCGGCTCCATGACGAGTTGCCCTACCAGATCACCGTCGAGACCGAGCAGTGGAAGGAAATGCCCGACGGCTCCGCCCGGCTCGAGCAGACGATCTATGTGACCCGCGACGCCCACAAGAAGATCGTCATCGGCGAACAGGGGCAGATGCTCAAGTCCATCGGGATGTCCGCCCGCAAGGACATCGCGGAAGCGGCCGAGACCAAGATCCACCTGTTCCTCTTCGTGAAGGTGCGCGAAAACTGGATCGACGATCCCGAGCGCTATCGCGAAATGGGGCTGGAATTTCCCAAGAACTGAAGCCGCAAGCACTGAAACGAGGAGCCCCCATGTCCCAGTCGCCCCTCTCCATGACGAAGCGCACAACGGTATATCGCTACCTCACCGGGCCGGACGATTCCGCCTTCTGCCACAAGGTCAGCGCGGCCCTCAGCAAGGGCTGGTTGCTGTATGGCTCGCCCACGCTCACCTTCGACCCCTTGCAGGGCCGGGTGATCTGCGGGCAGGCGGTGACCAAGGAGGTGGAAGACATCGCCTACAGCCCCGAGATGAAGCTGGGCGACCTTTAGGGCTGGACCCGGGGGCGCGGGCGCCGCAAACTCCTTGCAAACGAGGGGAGCGTCGTCCGTGCAATTTGGTCTTTATGCGCCCGTACCGCATGTGACGGTCGGGTCAGCCCGCATGGCCCGGTCGGTGGCCGGGGCTCAGTCGCCCTTGCCCGAGGGCGAATGCGATATGGGCTATGATCTGGCCAGGGATGTGCTGCTGGAGGCCGACCGCAGCGGCTTTGACCTGATCCTCTTCGCCGAGCGCCATCTGGGCGCGGACCTCGAAGCCTGGGTTCTCGCTAGCGCCATCAGCGCGCTCACGACCCGCATCCGCTCCATGGTGGCGGTGCATCCGGGCCTCTGGCATCCCGAACTCATCGCCAAGATGGCGGCCTCCCTCGACCGCATCTCGCGCGGGCGCATGGCCATCAATCTCGTCACGGGCTGGAACGTGGAGGAGCACACCATGTTCGGCGGCGATGTGCTGAAGGATACGGACGACCGCTATGTCAGGGCGGAGGAATTCGTCGAGGTGCTGCGGGGCCTTTGGACGCAGACGCCCTTCTCCCGCGAGGGGCGCTTCTATCCCGTGGACAAGGCGCAACTCCTTCTCAAGCCCGCCACCCCCGAGCCGCCGGAGATCTACACCGCCAGCCGCTCCCGGCGCGGCCTCGACATGGTGGCCCGGGCGGGCGACTGGTGGTTCGTCGATTTCGACAAGACCTCGCGCAATTCAGACGATTATTTCGGCAATGTGCGCCGCGCCATCGAGGACATGCGCGCCCGCGCGGCCCGCGAAGGCCGCAAGATGCGCTTCGCCCTCAATCCCTTCATCGCCTTTGGCGACAGCGAGGCGGATGCGGTGGCGCGCACGCAGGGCTTGCTCACCCCCGACGAACCCGATGCGGATGTGCGCAAGATGGTCGACCGCATCGGCCCGGCCATGAAGGGCGGCTGCATCGGCCGCCCGGAGGATGTGCGCCGCAGGTTGCAGGATTTCCACGAGATCGGGATCAACCTCTTCCTCTTCAAATTCCCGCCGGTAGTGGAAGAGGTGCAGGCCATCGCGCAGCATGTGATCCGCCCGCTGCGGGGCCTCGCCTAACCGCAAGACTTGGACGCGCGACTCCGCTATTGCTGGGATCGTGGCGCCAGCCCGGCGCGTTCAGAAGGATCAGGCATGAACGAGGCAGGCGCTGACGCGCGCGACGGGCTTGCCGCGCCGCTTCCTCCCGCAAAGATCGAGGCGGGGACGCCCGAGTTCCGGCGCACCAATATCGCGGTCTTCTTCTGCGGCTTCGCCATCTTCGCCATTCTCTATTGCCCGCAGCCGGTGCTGCCGCTGTTCGTGGCGGAATTTGGCGTCTCGCCCGCGCAAAGCTCCATCGCCGTGTCGGTCACGGCTGTGGTCATGGCGGTGTCGATGCTCTTCGCGAGTTCAGTCTCCGAGGTCTGGGGCCGCAAGGTGATGATGCTGGGCTCGCTGATCGCCTCCTCCGCCCTCACGCTGGCGCTCTGGGCGGCGCCGGGCTGGGACGCCGTGGTTTGGCTGCGCGCGCTGGCGGGGCTGGCCCTCAGCGGCGCCCCGGCGGTGACGCTGGCCTATCTGGGCGAGGAGATGTCCCCCAAGGCGGTCCCCGGGGCTGTGGGGCTCTATATCGGCGGCAGCGCGCTTGGTGGCATGTCGGGCCGTCTGGCGGCGGCGCTGGGTTCGGATTTTGGCGCGGACCATGGCTCCTGGCGTCTCGCCATGGCGGGCATCGGGATCACCGGCCTGATCTGCGCGGTCTTGTTCTGGCGCCTGCTGCCGCCCTCGCGCCATTTCCGGGCGCGCGAGTTGCAGTTCAGCGGCCTCAGCCGCTCCATGCTGCGCCTGCTGAGGACGCCCGCCATCGCCCTGCTGGTGCTGGCGGGTTTCTGCCTGCTGGGCAGCTTCATGACCCTCTACAACTATCTGGGCTTTCGCTTGCAGGAGGCGCCTTTCAACCTGAGCCCGGGTCTGGCGGGGCTGGTGTTCCTCGCCTATCCCCTTGGCTCTCTGGGCTCTGCCTGGCTGGGGGCGCTGGCTTCCAGATGGGGCAGGGGGCCTGTGCTGGTGGGCTGTTCGGTGGCCATGCTGACGGGTCTGGCGATGATGACGCCGGACTCGCTCCCGATGATCGGCGCCGGCCTCGCGCTGATGACCTTCACCTTCTTCGGCGCCCATGCGATCTGCGCGGGCTGGGCGCCAGCGGCCGCCGCCGCCGACAAGGCGCAGGCCTCCTCGCTCTATCTGCTGCTCTACTATATCGGCGGCGGGGTGGCGGGGAGCGTGGGCGGCATCTTCTGGGCCTCCCATCGATGGGATGGGGTGGCCCTGTTCAGCGGCGCCATCATGACGGGCGTGTTGGTGGTGGCTCTGGCCTTGAGCCGGACCACGCAGG
>CANCSY010000303.1 GCA_947380915.1 Beijerinckiaceae bacterium | reverse complement strand
ACGCGATTATGCATCGTGCCGGTATGCCAGAGCTCGCGCATGCCGGCGTCCACGATGGGAAAGCCGGTGCGTCCGGTCTTCCACGCTTTCAACTCAGCGCTGGCGGGCTTGCGCCACGGGAAGGCGTCGAAGCGGGCCTGAAAATTCTTGTGGGCGAGATCGGGGTTGTGGAAGAGCAGATGGTAGGAGAATTCCCGCCAGCCCAGCTCCGCCGCGAATTTCTCCACGTCCTTTGCGGGCGCCTTGCCTGCGTCAACGGCGTGCCGAGCCGCCGCAAATGCCTGCCGCGCGCTGATCTCGCCAAAGCGCAGATGGGGCGAGAGCCGCGAGGTCGCGGGAATGTCCGGCCTGTCGCGATGGCTGGCGTAGGAGGCGATCCCGTCGTCCAGAAAATCCGCCAGCCGCGCCTTGGCGCCAGCCTCGCCGGGGGTCCAGGCTGCGCGCAGGCCGCCCGCCCAATCGGGTTTGGTGGGCAGCAGGCCGAGGGATTTGAGGGTCGCGCGCCTTGGCGCCTTTGCGGGCCAATCCGCCCCCTTCAGCTTGCGAGGGGCGTGAGTCGGCTGGCCGGGATCGGGCAGGGCGAGGCAGGACCGCCAATAGGGGGTGAAGACCCGATAGAAATCCCCCATTTTGGTGCGCAGCGTCCAGGGCTCGAACAGCAGCTGGCCGTTGAAGCTCTCGACCCGCAGGCCATCGGCGACCAGCGCCGCCTTCACGCCCGTGTCGATCTCGATGGTCGCGGCCTCGTAGCGCCGCGTCCAGAAGGCGCAGGAGGCCCCTGCAGCGCGCGCCACCGCAGGCACAACCTCGCCAGCGCGTCCCCGCAGAATGTCGAGCCGCCCGCCAATGGCGGCCAGCGATTCGTCCAGAGCCGCCAGACTGTGATGCAGCCACCAGCGCGAGGCGCCGCCAAGCGGGCGAAGGCCCGGGCTCTCCTCGTCAAACACATAGATGCAGAGAATCGGGGCGCCGCTCGCGATCGCCGCCGCAAGCGCCGGTTGATCGGCGAGCCGCAGGTCATCCCGCAACCAGACAAGGGCGGGACCGCCCTGCGCTTCAGATTTCGCCACCTGCACCAGCCCTCAAGCCCACCAAACCACACGTTCGTACTACGTCACCCCAGCCGTGGCGGATCATGCGAGAGGGCGGGGCGACAGATGGCGTAAGCCCCCTCCGACCTACTTCTTCCCCAGCGCCTTTTCCAGATAGCTCAGATCCAGAAATTTCGCAGGATCCTCCTTGGAGCCCCGCAGATCGAGGAAGGCTTTCAGCCCCTGCGGCGTGATCGCCAGATTTTCCGCCATGACCTTGTTGGCGCCCATCCAGTCGTCATAGTTCATCAGCGCGTCAGCCTTCGTCCCGCCGATGGTCTTCACAAGGATGTCGGCGGAGGCTTCGCGATTGGCGGGATCATAGAGAAACGCCATGCCGCGCGCCGCCGCGCGCAGGAAGCGCACCAGGGTGTCCTCGTTCTTGCGCGCCCAGTCCTTCTGCACGGTATAGACGACCTGCGGACCGTCGAAGGCCTCGAAGGCGTATCCCAGTTTGCGCATGCCCAGCGAGGCCGCCTTGTAGTCGAGCGGAGGGCTCAGGAGCGTTCCCGCCACAGCGCCATTGGTGAGCGCCGCGAAGCGGTTGGGCGTGCCGCCCAGCGCGATCATGTCGTAGCTGTTGCGCTCCACGCCGTTCTTCTTCAGCAACTCCATGAGCATGGTGGCCGAGGCGTCCTGCAATTGCGTGGCGCCGAGCAATTTGCCCTTGAGATCCGCATAGGACTTGATCTCCGGGCGGGCCATGAAGACGAAGCCCTGCTTGGCGGTCTGGGCGCCAACGATCGTGATCGGCGCTCCCTTTTCCATGGCCGTCAACGCGACCTCGGCATTGGCGCCGATGACCTGCACGGCGCCGGTGACGAGCATCTGCGTTTGCTGGGCCACATTGTCGGTCATGATCAGATCAAGCTTGACGCCTTCTTCCCTGAGGTAGCCGCGCTCCTGGGCGATGAAGATGTCCCAATAATAGGAGGTCGGACCTGCATAGGCATAGGAGACCTCGCGCAGGGCCTGCGCCTGTGCGGGGGGCGCTGCTGCGAGTCCGCCAGCCAGCATGGCGAGTGCGGCGATTAGTGTCTTCATGGCGTCATCTCCCGTGAATCGTCTGCCGATTTATGCGCGGGAACATAGGCGGCTGGACTTGTCGGCGCAAATGTCATCAAACCGTCACAGCGACCCCGCATCGCAAGAGCGGAGACATTTCATGACCGAACGCGACCTGAAGACAGCCACTGAAGTTCTGGATCCGCCGAAGGAGGCGATCCATAAGTCCGTGCGCGCTGATGACGATGAGTCGCCGTCGCTCGAATATTCCGAATCGGTGGATGACGACGAGGAGGAGTCGCTTCTCGACGACGAGGAATCGGACGCCGATCTGGACGAAGGCGAGGGCGAAGCTGGCGCTGCGGATGTGGGAGCGACGGGCGTCCTCTCACGTCGTCGCAAGAAGGTAGCCTCCGCCATCAGCGGCAAGAAATATCGCCGCAGGGATATGGTGAATATCGACGGTTTGCGGCCGAGTCTGGCCGAGCGCATCCGCTCGGATTTCCCGGACCTGCCCGCCAACGCCATGATCAGCCGCACGGAGCTGGCGCGTTATCGCATGATCTATGTGGAGGAATTGCTGCAGCAGGAGCATGGCGAGTTCACCGAACTCGACCGGCAGGTGGCCGAAAGCATCTCCAACCAGGACACGATCGCCGAAAACACCGAAGAGGAATTCGAGGAGCATCGCACCATCGGCGAGGTTCTGTCCGATCACCTCGCGAGCTTTGGCGGCAGCTGGGCCTTTCTGATCTCGTTCTTCACCGTGCTGCTGATCTGGATGGGTTTCAACCTGTTGAGGGGCGAGACGTCCGCCTTTGATCCCTATCCCTTCATCCTGCTCAATCTCGTTCTGTCCTGCATCGCCGCCATTCAGGCGCCCATCATCATGATGAGCCAGAAGCGGCAGGAGGCGAAGGATCGCCTGCGGGCCTTCAACGATTATCGGGTGAATCTGAAGGCGGAGCTGGAGATACGCCATCTTCATGAGAAAATGGATTATCTGATTTCCAAGCAATGGCAGCGCCTGGCCGAGATCCAGCAGATGCAGCTGGAGATCATGCAGGAGCGCCGCATCAAGCCGCGCAAGCCCTCGTCAGCCTACGATCCCGAGGCGTAATCACCCGGAGAGGCCTAGACCAGCCGGTCGCGATCCCGCA
>CANCSY010000302.1 GCA_947380915.1 Beijerinckiaceae bacterium | reverse complement strand
CGGCGGTCTATGTGCTGGCGGATGCGGGCTATCGCTGCGTGCTGGCGCCCAGCTTTGGCGACATCTTCTCCTCCAACGCGGTGAAGAACGGCGTCCTGCCCGCCCGCGTCAGCCCCGCAGATATCGAGGTGCTGCTGGCCGATCCCGTGGTGCTGGCGGGCGGGGCGATCCGCGTGGATCTCGCCGCCCAGACCGTGAGCGTCGGCAACAAGGTGATCGCCTTCGAGGTGCGGGCCGACTGGAAGAAGCAATTGCTCAACGGTTGGGACGATGTGGACCTGACCCGCTCCTACGCCGAGGATATCGCGGCCTTCGTGGCGCGGGACGAGGCCGGGCGGCCCTGGGCGGCGCCGAGGGTGGGTTAGAGGGTCGGCAGCCCCATCCGCTCCCGCCACCAGTCGCCGCGCACCCAGGCCAGCAGATCGTCCGCGTCGGGCTTGCGCCCGGCGGCGAGCGCCAGACTCAGCCAGATGATGCAGAACATGCAGGAGAGCACGGGCGCCCGGCCCTTGAAGGGCGTCCGAGCGATGGGGGCCAGCGTAGGCATGCCGGTTCCCAGCATCACAATCGCGTCAAGACCCTCGGCGTCGATCTCGTCCAGCGCGTGCTGGGCCGAGCCTGACGGCAGGGAATAGATGGGGTGGAAATCCAGCGTGGCGCCGCTGGCGTTGGTCTTGGCGGCGATCTCGAAACCGCGCGACTCCCAATAGGGCGTGCAGGCCGCGTCCAGCGCCCCCTCATAGGGGGAGACGAGGCCGATACGTTTCGCGCCCAGGGCGTTCAGGGCATGAACCACGGCGGTGGCGGCGCTGATGGCCGGGATGCCCCCCGATTCCTGCGTCACCTGCGCCAGCACCCGGTCCTCCGCCTCCTTGCCCACGAGATAGGAGGTGCCCGTGCAGGCGAAGGCCAGCGAGCCCACGGGGGCGTTGGCGAACTGGCGGGCGAATTCGGGCGCCCGGCCCCAGTAATCCACCAGCCGCTCCTCGATGGTCTTGTGGCGGCTGAGCATGCGCGCGTTGATCCAGGCGGTGTCGCGCGGCATGAGGATCGCGTATTCCGGCTCCACGGTGGTGTTGGCCTGGGGCGTCAAGACACCCACCAGACCCTTCGACGCATATTCGACGGTCATAAAGCCTCCACCGCTCGTGTTGACACCTTGCTTGTATTAATTAGCGTACAGGTTCAACCTTCGGTCAAGCGAGTCCCATCCAGCGCGGGAGCCCTACGTCCTTGGACAGCCATGTGAGCAACCCGCCCAACGCCGCGCCCGCCATCGGGCTGCGCGCCATCGAGAAATGGTTCGGCACGCGGGACCAGCCGGTCCATGCGCTGGCGCCGACCGATCTTCAGGTGCCTGCGGGGGAACTGCTCGTGCTGCTCGGCCCCTCCGGCTGCGGCAAGACCACCCTGCTGCGCATGATGGGCGGCCTGCTGGAGCCCACGGGCGGGGACCTCACCATCGAGGATCGGGCCCTGTGGAAAGATGGCGCGCGCCAGGGCGATGCCCTGTCGGAGCTGGGCATGGTGTTTCAGGACGCCAATCTCTTTCCCTGGCTCACCATCGAGGAAAACATCGCCCTGCCGCTGGAGCTGAAGGGCATGGGCAAGGCGGAGCGCCTCGCCCGCGCCCACGAGCTCACCAAACTGGTGGGCATCACCGGCTTCGAGAAGCGCTGGCCCAAGGAGCTGTCCGGCGGCATGCGCCAACGCGCGGCCATCGCCCGCGCCCTCTCCTATGATCCCAAGATCCTGTTGATGGACGAGCCCTTCGGGGCGCTCGACGCCATGACCCGCGACCAGATGAACCTGGAATTGCAGCGCATCTGGCAGGAGACGAAAAAGACCATCGTGCTCGTCACCCATTCCATCTCTGAAGCGGTCTTCCTCGCCGACCGCATCGTGCTGCTGTCCCCCCGCCCCGGGCGCATCGACACCATCGTGGATGTGCCCATGGCCCGCCCGCGCTCCCTCGATGTGCAGGCGACGCCGGAGTTCCAGACCATCGCGCGCACCCTGCGCCATCGCCTCAATGAAATCTCGTGAGAGCGCCATGACCGAGAAGACGCTCCCAAAGGCCATCCCCCCCGCCAGCTTCGGCGCCCGCAAGGGCATGACCCGCGAAACCGCGCTGCCCTGGATCACCACGCCGCTATTGCTGGTGGTCCTGCTGGCCATCTGGCATTTTTATGTGCGGGGCACGGGCATCTCCTCCTTCATCCTGCCCGCGCCCTCCGCGGTCTGGGATTCCTGGATGGACATGCTGTCGTCATCGCGCGCCTGGCGCCACACATGGACGACCGTCTATGTGACGCTCATGGGCTTCGGCTGGGCGCTGGTCATCGGGGTCGGGCTTGGCGTGGTGCTGGGGCGCACCCGCTGGCTGGAGCTGACGCTCAACCCCTTCATCGTCGCCACCCAGGTCATCCCCAAGGTGGCGCTGCTGCCGCTTTTCGTGGTCTGGTTCGGCTTTGGCGCCACGTCCAAGATCATCGTGGCCGCGGTGCTGGCCTTCTTCCCCATTCTCACCAATACGGTGCTGGGGGTGAAGTCGGTGGATGCGGGCCATCGCGATGTGATGACCAGCCTCAACGCCACCCGCTGGCAGATCTTCCGCCGCCTCGCGCTGCCCTCGTCCCTGCCTTACATCCTAACCGGCATGGAGATCGGCATCGTGCTGGCCATCATCGGCGCCATCGTCGGCGAATATCTCGGCGGCAATGCGGGGCTGGGCTTCATGCTGGTGTCGAAGATGAACGGCTACGAGACCGATGGGCTCTTCGCCGTGATCATCCAGATGACGCTGCTGGGCTTCATCTTCTACTTCGCCACGGGCGCCCTGCGGCGCTTCACCATACCCTGGCACCAGTCGGTGGAGATCAAGTGATCGTCTGCGCCTGACGCAGGCCCTCGATCATGGATGAGCGCAGCAGATAGGCGTGCAGGCGCTGGCGGTCATTGACGATGGCCTGCAGATCCGCCAGCAACTCGCGGCGCTTTTCGGGATCCTTCTCGCGCATGCGGGCGCGGTTGCCGTCGGCCTGGGCGATGATCTGGTCGCGCGCGATGGGGCGACGCTTGCGATCATAGAGGTCCAGCCGCTCCAGCGGCGCGCCGTGGCGCAGCATGTCGGTCAGTGCGGCCGCAAGTTCGAAAGCGTCATGCACGCCGCCGTTCAGCCCCATGCCGCCGGAGGGGGTGTTGAGATGGGCGGCGTCCCCCGCAAGCGCGTGGCGGCCCTTGTTGTATGTGTCCACGATGCGCTGATGCACCCGGTAGGGGCGCTTC
>CANCSY010000301.1 GCA_947380915.1 Beijerinckiaceae bacterium | reverse complement strand
GGCCTTCACGGCGAACGCTGCGGGCGGCCCCCTTGCCGCTTCCACTGCGCACCGCGGCGGCGAGAGTCTTTACCTCAGCCATGTCGGTGTCCTTTCAAGAAAAAACCCGCCCTCGCCTCCAGGGGTGTCGGAAACGGGCGGGTCGCGCGCTCTATAGCCGCGTTGGGCCTTGCAGGCAACAGGCGGACGCGGACTTCAGCCTCAATCGAAGAGGCTGGACACGCTTTCCTCGCGGGCGGTGCGGGCGATGGCCTCGCCGATCAGCGGGGCGATGGAGATGACCCGGATATTGGCGGCCACCCGCATGGCTTCCGTCGGCTGGATGGAATCGGTCACCACCAGCTCTTTCAGCTTGGAGCTGGAGACGCGGGCGACGGCCCCGCCCGAGAGCACGCCGTGGGTAATATAGGCGCGCACTTCCTTGGCGCCATTTTTCAGCAGGGCCTCGGCGGCGTTGCACAGGGTGCCGCCGGAATCCACGATATCGTCCACCAGGATGCAGCTCTTGCCCTGGACGTCGCCGATAATGTTCATCACTTCGGACTCGCCGGCCCGCTCGCGGCGCTTGTCCACGATGGCCAGCGGCGCGTCGATGCGCTTGGCCAGCGCCCGCGCGCGCACCACGCCGCCCACGTCGGGGGAGACGACCATGACATTCTTCAGATCCAGCCGCTCCTTGATGTCGCGCACCATGACGGGGGCGGCGAAGAGGTTGTCGGTGGGAATGTCGAAGAAGCCCTGAATCTGGCCCGCATGGAGATCAACGGTCAGCACGCGGTCAGCGCCAGCGCGGGTGATGAGATTGGCCACCAGCTTGGCGGAGATGGGGGTGCGGGGACCGGGTTTGCGATCCTGCCGGGCATAGCCGAAATAGGGGAGCACTGCGGTGATGCGGCGGGCCGAGGCGCGGCGCAGCGCATCGGTCATGATCAGCAGCTCCATCAGGTGGTCATTGGTGGGAAACGAGGTCGACTGCACGATGAAGGCGTCGGCGCCGCGCACGTTTTCCTGAATTTCGACGAAGATTTCCATGTCCGCGAAGCGCCGCACCTGCGCCTTGCACAGGGGCAGGCCCAGATAGGCGGCCACGGCGTCGGTCAGCGCGCGGTTCGAGTTGCCAGCCAGAATCTTCATGCTATCGGCCATCTGACAACCCCCGAGGACAAAAAGGAACGCGCGCGCCTCTTAGCAAGGTTGCGGCGTCCAAACAATATGACGCAGATGTGAAGTCCCAACCTTTGGGATAATTGACGGGGATTATCGGTCGATCCCCAGCCATGTCAGCGCGGCGCAGCGCCTGCCGCCTCGGGCATGGAGGCGAGCAGGGCGGCCAGATCATCGGCGCTCTTGGCGGCAAGGCTCCCCAGAATCCGGTCATCGGCGAGGCTCCAGGGGTCGGCGGCCGCACCCGGGGCCGTGATCTTGTCCTCGATTCGCTGAATCCGGATCTTGCGGCTGTCGAACACGTCCCAGACGTAGCCCAGGGTCACGCCGCCAGCGGTCCTGGTGGCGTTCAGATAGCCGTGGACGATATATTTCGCCGCATCCGGCTGCACCGGGGTGATGTCGCGGTTTTTTGTTTCGGCGGCGAGTTTCTGGATGAAACGGTCGAGAACGGGCTGCGGCGCCCCTTCCAGCAAGGTGAAGGCCGCCGTCGCGGCGCGCGGGCTGCCGAGGGCGCGCGGCTGCGCTGCGGCGGGCGCGGTTGCGCTCGCATCCAGTTCGCCTGCCGTCTCCACGCAACCCGACAGGGTCACGGCGAGGCTTGCGGCCAGAATGAACGACGCCAGCCGGCGAGCCGGTGAGCGGCGGGTCAGTTCGGCGCCAGACGTCATGAGGCTCCTCTGCGCCCGGGGGCATCCACGGGGATGGGAAGCGTTAACGGGTTATTAACGTCCGGTCCAGAAGTAGCTGGCGGCTTGGTGAACGCTGGCGGGGGAGCAAGGCCCCTGCGCCATTGCATCCTGCCCCGGCTCGTCTAAATCTGCGGCATGACACGCAAGCCCTCAGACCCCTCCGATCAGCCCGGCCTCGGCCCCAAGGCGGATCTCCTTGATGAGGAGATCGCCGGCGAGGACGAGGATATCGGAGAGGCGCTGCCCCTCGAGCTGGACCTGACCAGCGAGGAGGCCGCCCCCGGCGCGGTGCAAAAGGGGACGGCGGTCATCCGCGCCCATCTGCGCGACGCGCCCAAGGGGCCGGGCGTCTATCGCATGCTCAGTCAGGATGGCGAGGTGCTCTATGTGGGCAAGGCCCGCAGCATCCGCAAACGCATCGCCAGCTATGCGCGGGGCGTGGGCCATTCCAACCGCATCGCGCGGATGATCTCGCTCACATGCTCCATGCTCTTCGTCTCCACCGGCACGGAAACCGAGGCGCTGCTGCTGGAAGCCAACTACATCAAGCAGATGAAGCCGCGCTTCAATGTGCTGCTGCGCGACGACAAGAGCTTTCCCTATATCCTGCTCACCGGCGACCACGACGCGCCGCAGCTCACCAAGCATCGCGGCGCGCGCAATCGCAAAGGGGATTTCTTCGGGCCCTTCGCCAGCGTCTGGGCGGTCAACCGCACGCTCAACGCCCTGCAGCGGGCCTTTCTGCTCCGCTCCTGCACAGACAGCTATTACGAGAACCGCACGCGGCCCTGCCTGCTCTGGCAGATCAAGCGTTGCGCGGGCCCCTGCACGGGCGAGGTCTCGAAAGAGGACTATGGCCTGCTGGTGGAGGAGGCCCGGGACTTTCTCTCCGGCAAGAGCCGCGCCGTGCGCGACCGGCTGGCCCACGATATGGGCGAGGCCGCAGAGGCGCTGGAATTCGAGCGCGCCGCGCGCCTGCGTGATCGCATCGCGGCCCTCTCGGCCATTCAGGGCCAGCAGGGAATCAATCCGCGCAACACGGAGGAGGCGGATGTCTTCGCCATCACCGATCAGGCCGGACAATTCGCCATCGAGGTCTTCTTCTTCCGCACCTTCCAGAACTGGGGCAACCGCACCTATTACCCCCGCGCCGACCGCAGCCTGACGCCCGGTGAAGTGCTCGACGCCTTTCTGGCGCAGTTCTATTCGGACAAGCCCGCCCCGCGCCTCGTGCTGCTCTCCCACGAGATCGAGAACCGCGATGTGCTGGCCGAGGCCCTGAGCATTCGCGTGGGCCACAAGGTCGAGATTTCCACGCCCCAGCGCGGCGAGAAGAAGGAGCTGGTGGACCACGCCGCCCAGAATGGCCGCGAGGCGCTGGCGCGCAAGCTGGCGGACGCGGCGAGCCAGGAGAAGCTGCTCATTGCGCTGGGCGAGGCGCTGGCCGTGCC
>CANCSY010000300.1 GCA_947380915.1 Beijerinckiaceae bacterium | reverse complement strand
ACCAAGAGCCCCCTCGACGACATCGCAGGCATCGGCCCCACGCGAAAGCGGGCGCTGCTCAACGCCTTCGGCACCGCCAAGGCCATTTCGCGGGCGGGCCTGGGAGACTTGGAAAAGGTCCCCGGCATCAACGCCGCCACGGCGAAACTGGTCTATGATCATTTCAACGACCGGAGCTGAGCGGGCTTGTGTATTGCGCCCGAACGGGTATTTGCTTCGCACCAAAGCGTGCGGGTAACCTCGGTTATCTGAACGAAACGCCAGCCGGTCCCCTCCCCCTCGTGGGGAGGGGTGCGGGGTGGGGGGCGCGCGCGATAGGGAATGAGCGCCCTTTGCAACCGCGCGCCCGATCAGCATCGCGCGCCCCCCACCCCGTCGCGCTACGCGCGCCGACCCTCCCCACAGGGGGGAGGGTATGACGCGCTAACGGTCTGATAAGTCGTATTTCTGGAGACGCATGTGGCGGGCGCCAAGGACAAGATGCTCAAGTGGCTTTCCCTGAAGACCCTGCCGGGCGAATGCGTCACGCTCGCCATCGGCGCCTTTGGTGGCTTGCTTTTCGTGTTCTTCCACATTCCCGGCGGCTCCATGTCGGGCTCGGTTCTGGCGGTCGCCCTGGCGACGACCTTTGCGCGGCCTGCGCAGCTCGGCGGGCCCCTGCGGGTGCTGGCGCTCTCCACCATGGGCATGGCGATCGGCTCGGTGGTGGGGCCGGAGACCTTCTCCAACATGGCCGCCTATCCCGGCACCATGGCGCTGATGGTGCTGTGCGTGGTCTGCATGACCCTGGCCTCGACGCTCGTCTGGTCCTGGCTCATGGGCTGGCCGCCCGCCATGGCGCTTCTGTCCTCCGTGCCCGGCTCCATGTCCTATATCGTCTCGGTCTCCATGAGCCTGGGCGCCGACGCCGCGAAGATCGCGGTGGTGCAGATGTCGCGGGTGATTTTCCTGGTGACGGTGCTGCCCTTCATCGTGGTCTGGGAATCGGGCGGGCATCTGGGCGCCATCGTGCAGGCCCATGCGGATCCGCTGGGCGTTCTCTTGCCCACGCTGGCTGTGGGCATCGTGGTGGGGGCTCTGTTCATCTGGCTGGGCATGGGCGGGGGCATGCTCTTTGGCTCCCTCGTCGCCTCCGGCGCGATCCATTATCTGGGTTATGGCGAGGGCCGTGTGCCCGGCTGGGTGCTCGATGGCGGGCAGATCCTGCTGGGCTCCTGGGTCGGCACAAGGTTCATCGGCTTCGACTGGCGCCTCTTCGGCAAGATCTGCATCGGCACTACCGCCTCGGTGGGCGCGGCCATGGCGGTCTCGGTGGTCTTCTCCATGATCGTCTCGACCTTCTTCGGCATTTCCTTCGGCACCTCCCTCATGGCCTATGCGCCGGGCGGACAGGACGCCATGATGGTGCTGGCCCTGTCCCTGGGCGTTGATCCCATATTCGTGAGCGCCCATCATCTGGCGCGCTACTTTGTCATCAATCTGACCCTGCCCTTCATCGTGGGGCGCATGCTGCGCGCCAAGGGGGCGGACAACAGCGGAGACGCGCCATGATGATCCTGCGCACGACCGACACATCCCCCTTCGGCCGCAAGCCGCGCATGGCGGCCCTGCATCTGGGCCTGATGGACCAGCTCCAGATCCTGCCCGCCGACGCCATGGAGGCGGACAGCGCCCTGCGGGCCGAGAACCCCCTGGGCAAGATGCCCGTGCTCACCCTCGCCGATGGTCGCCATGTCTTCGACAGCCGCGTGATCCTCGAACATTTCGATCATCTGGCCGGCGGCGGGCGCATCATCCCGAGGGATTGGGACGCGCGGATCAACACCCTCACCGCGCAGGCCCTCGCTGATGGCGTCATGGATGCAGCGGTGCTGGTGGTCTATGAGGGCCGCTACCGGCCCGAGGCCCTGCATCACGAGCCCTGGCTCGCCTATCAGCGCGGCAAGATCGAGCGCGCCCTGGCGCAACTCGCCCTCGCGCCGCCGGACCCCGCGCAGGTCGATGTGGGAACCATCGCCACCGCCTGCATGCTGGGCTATCTCGACTGGCGCAAGCAGGTGGACTGGCGCGCCACCACGCCTTCCCTCATCAACTGGCTGAACGCCTTCCGCGCCGCCTGCCCCGCCTTTGACGCAACTGCTGCGAGCGGCGCATGAGCAAGAAGACCTTCGAGGATTTCCCCGCCGGGACCGTGCTGCGCTTTGGCGGCTACGAGGTCAATGCTCCCGAGGTCATCGCCTTTGCGCAAGCCTTCGATCCCCAGCCCATGCATCTGGATGCGGAGGCGGCGAAGGCCACGCGCATGAAGGGGCTGACCGCGCCGGGCATGCTCACCTGCTCCATGGTCATGCGCCTCTATTGCGACGCCGTGCTCAATGACGCCGAGGGCCTCGGCGCGCCGGGCGTCGACGAGACCCGCTGGTTGCAGCCGGTGCGCCCGGGCATGGTGCTGAATGTGGAGTGGCGCGTGACCTCCGCCCGCGTCTCCCAATCGCGGCCGGAGATGGGCTTGCTCGGCGTCGAGATGGACACGCGCGACCAGACCGGCCTTCTGGTGATGACCCAGCGCTACACGGGCCTCTTCGCCCGCCGCGACGCCACGCCCCCGCCGCCTGAGGCCACGCCTGCGGCGAGGCCCCCGCGCGGGGCGACCGTCGAATTGCGGGTCTTCGATGATCCCATGGTCAATCTGACCCGCTTCGCCCATCGCCATGAGGATGTGACGATCGGCGCGCGCGTGGCTTTGGGCTCGCGGCTCTTCACCCGCGAGGACATCATCGCTTTCGCCACGAAATATGATCCGCAGCCCTTTCATTTGTCGGACGAAGGCGCGGCGAAAAGCCATTTCGGCATGCTCTCCGCCTCGGGCTGGCAGACGGCGGCGACCTATATGCGGCTCTTCATCAACACCCGCGACAAGGTGCGCGCGGACCGGGCCTCTCTGCCCTTCGCGCTGAACCCCGGCGGCCCCTCGCCGGGCTTCCGCAACCTGCGCTGGCTGCGCCCGGTGCAGGCGGGGGACACCATCACCTATGACTCCACCGTGATCGCGAAAGAGCCCCATCCCACAAGGCCGGGCCTGGGGATCGCGCGCAACCGCGCGACCGGCGTCAATCAGAATGGGGTGCGGGTGTTCGAGATCGAGGGGTCGTCGCTGACGGTCATGGGGTGACCCCTTCATACCCTCCCCCTCGTGGGTGTTCAGACCGGAGAGATGGTGGACACCTGTTCGGAGACATGGTGGACGGGTTGAGCATTGCCTTTCTCGGCTCGGAAGTCGAGACGGGCGATGCGTTGGTGGCGGTAGAAGACCTCGTAGAGGCCGTCCTGT
>CANCSY010000299.1 GCA_947380915.1 Beijerinckiaceae bacterium | reverse complement strand
TTCGGCTCGCCCTTGGGATCCTTCTCGTCGGCATATTCCATCACGGCGATGCCGTCGGCCAGCTCCAGCGCGGTCTCGAAGGATTCCGCCAGCCTTGCGCCGATGTCGGCGCGCACCACGATGCGGTCCACCACCACGTCAATGTCGTGCTTGAGCTTCTTGTCGAGAACCGGCGCATCGGCGATCTCGTGATATTCGCCGTCGATCTTGAGGCGCTGGAAGCCGCGCTTCATGAAGTCGGCGATCTCCTTGCGATATTCCCCCTTGCGGCCCCGGATCACCGGGGCGAGCAGGAAGAGGCGCGTGCGCTCGGGCAGGGCCAGCACCCGGTCCACCATCTGGCTCACGGTCTGGCTCTCGATGGGCAGGCCGGTGGCGGGGGAATAGGGCACGCCCACCCGCGCCCACAACAAGCGCATGTAATCGTGAATTTCCGTGACCGTGCCCACGGTCGAGCGCGGGTTCTTGGATGTGGTCTTCTGTTCAATGGAAATGGCGGGGGATAGGCCGTCGATCTGGTCGACGTCCGGCTTCTGCATCATTTCGAGGAATTGGCGGGCATAGGCGGAGAGGGACTCCACATAGCGCCGCTGGCCCTCCGCATAGATGGTGTCGAAGGCGAGGGAAGATTTGCCAGAGCCCGAAAGCCCCGTGAAAACCACCAGCTTGTCGCGCGGGATTGTGAGGTCCACATTTTTCAGATTATGTTCACGGGCGCCGCGGATGGTGATTTGCCGCAGGTCGGTGGCGCGCTTGGCTTCAGCCGCAGAGATCGGCGCAGGGGCCACAGGCTTGGCGCTCTTGGCGGATTTGGCCTGAACAGAAGGTTTGGGCGGCTTCATGGGAGCATGGTCCGGGACAGGAGGATTTGTGGGGTTACGTACAGGGTATGCCTGCGGATGGCCAATGCCATGCCGGCCCCCCGGGAAATCCACAGAGTTGGCGCAGCAGCGTGAAAATCTTTTGGTTGCGCGTGGGTAAAGACCGGACAGTTGCGAAAAAGTGCGGTAGAGCCTTATGCAAGGCTCACCAGAGGGGGAACATGATGAGCGAAGATCAGGGGAGCGGCGGCGGCCGCGTGAAATCGACACAGGATTTTGGGGCGGGCCTGTTTCTCATAGGCGTCGGCCTCTTCGCCCTTTGGCAGGGCTGGCATCTGCCGCTCGGCACCCTGCGCTCCATGGGCGCGGGAATGTTGCCGTTCTCTCTCGCCGTGATGCTGTGCATCGGCGGGGCGGCCTTGATCTTCACATCCTTCGTGACCAAAGGCGAGGCGATGGAAGCCTGGTCCATTCGCGGCCTGACCTTCATCGTCGGCGGCGTGATCGTGTTCGCCTACACAATCCAGACGCTGGGCCTCATGTTCGCCGGTCCGCTGTCCATGATCATCGGCTCCATGGCCAGTGACGAGTTTGACTGGAAGGAGGCCGTGATTTTCTCGGCAGTCCTGACCACGGCCTGCGCGCTTCTCTTCAAGACGGCGCTTGGCCTGCCCATTCCCGTCAATGTCTTCTGGTGATCCCATGACCGATTTAATCGCCAATCTTTCGCTCGGCTTTGGCACCGCGCTCTCGCTGCAAAATCTCTGGCTCTGCTTCGTCGGCTGCATGGTGGGCACGCTCATCGGCGTGCTGCCGGGCGTCGGCCCCATCGCCACCATCGCGATGCTTCTGCCCATCACCTTCGGCCTGCCGCCGGTGGGTGCGCTCATCATGCTCGCCGGCATCTATTACGGCGCGCAATATGGTGGATCGACGACCGCCATTCTCGTCAATATTCCCGGCGAGGCCACATCCGTCGTCACTGTGCTCGACGGCCATCAGATGGCCAAGCAGGGCAGGGCGGGCGTGGCGCTGGGCGTGGCGGCCATCGGCTCCTTCATCGCAGGCTGCGTGGCGACCCTGTTCATCGCCGCCATCGGCCGTCCGCTCTCCTCCATCGCGCAATTGTTCGGCCCTGCCGAATATTTCTCGCTGATGGTCATGGGCCTCATCTTCGCAGTGGTGCTGGCGCGCGGTTCGGTGCTCAAGGCCGTCTGCATGATCCTTCTGGGTCTGTTGCTCGCCACCGTGGGCACGGACCTTGTGACCGGCCAGGAGCGCCTGACCCTGGGTTTGCAGGACCTTTCCGATGGCGTGGACTTCGCCAGCATGGCCATGGGCATCTTCGGCTTTGCGGAGATCATCAAGAATCTGGAGAGTCCGGAGACCCGAGACGTCGTCCATGGCGTCATCGGCCGCTTGCTGCCCAGCGGCAAGGATATGAAGGATTCCGCCTGGCCCATCGCGCGTGGCACGGTCATCGGCGCCATTCTGGGCATTCTGCCGGGTAATGGCGCGGTGCTTGGCCCCTTCGCCTCCTACACGGTCGAGAAGAAGATCGCCAAGGATCCCAGTCGCTTCGGCCGCGGCGCGATCGAAGGCGTGGCTGGCCCCGAGTCCGCCAACAATGCGGGCGCGCAGACGGCCTTCATTCCGCTGCTCACCCTGGGCATTCCCCCCAACGCCGTGATGGCGCTGATGGTGGGCGCCATGACCATCCATGGCATCGTGCCCGGCCCGCAGGTGATGACCAAGAACCCGGAACTCTTCTGGGGCATGGTCGCGAGCATGTGGATCGGCAACCTCATGCTGCTCATCATCAACCTGCCGCTGGTCGGCATGTGGGTGAAGTTGCTGAAGGTGCCTTACCGCATGATGTTCCCGGCGATCAGCATCTTCTGCTGCATCGGCATCTACTCCATCAACAATTCGACGTCGGACGTGCTCTTCACGGCCTTCTTCGCGGTGGTGGGCTATGCGCTGCTGAAGTTCGGCTTCGAACCTGCGCCCATGTTGCTCGGCTTCGTGCTCGGCAAGCTGATGGAAGAGAAGCTGCGTCAGGCCATGATCCTGTCGCGCGGTAGCTTCATGACCTTCGTGGAGCGTCCGCTTTCGGCGGCGCTGCTGGTGGTCTCGCTGATCATGCTGACCATCGCGATCCTGCCCGCCATGCGCAAGAAACGCGACGAAGTCTTCACGGAATAGGCGCAAGCCGCACTGCGAAACATCGAACCCGGGGCGCTCGCGCCTCGGGTTTTTTCATGGGCCACCGCTAGCCGCTTGAACGATGCTTGCGGTGTTCACGTTTCAGCGATGGTGGAAATTCAGGATTTTCAAGGTTGATTGCTGCGTTTGTTTTGGACTAGTCTTTTTTCAGATGCGAAGCCTTCGCGCCCATTTTGGTCTGCGCGGCCTCACATGGCTCCAAGAATAAATCGAGAAATGAGGAGACGACCCTTGAAAAAACTGTTCTCAGCCGCCCTCGCGCTCGCCGCCGTTCTGGCCACCCCGGCCATG
>CANCSY010000298.1 GCA_947380915.1 Beijerinckiaceae bacterium | reverse complement strand
TTCGGCCGCAAGACGGGCCGCTTGGCCAAGTTGCCTCTGGCTTCGGGCTGGACCGATCATCGGGACATGCCCGCGCCCCAGGGCAAGACATTCCAGGCGCAATGGCGCGAGCGTGGAGGCAAGACGCGATGAGCGCGCGCGAGGACATTCTCTCCAACATCCGCCGTTCCCTTGGCGTCAACGGCCGCGAGGCGCCGCGCGTCAGCGCCGTGCAGGAGCGCCTGCGCTCGGCCCCGCGCGGCGTGATGCCTGCGCGTGGACAGGTGAGCGGCGCCGAGCGCGTTTCTTTGTTTCGCGCCGAGGCGGAGCGGGTCTCGGCCAGCGTGGCGGAAGTCGCCCAGCCGCAGGACATCGTGAGCGAAGCGGCGCGCTATCTGCGCGAACATAATCTGCCCGCGACCCTGCGCATGGGCGCCGATGCGCGGCTCGCCGAACTCGACTGGAGCGAAACCGCCATCGAGGTGACGCATGGCCCCTCGGCGGGCGATGACCTCAACGGCCTCAGCCACGCCTTCGGCGCCATCGCCGAGACCGGCACAATCGCCATGACCTCAGGTCCAGGCAATCCCACGACGCTCAACTTCCTGCCTGACAATCATATCGTCGTGCTGCGGGAGGCTGATCTGGTGGGCGATGCGGAGAGTCTTTGGGATCGCCTGCGCGAGGCCTATGGCAAGGCGCTCGCCCCGCGCACGGTCAATCTCATCACCGGCCCCTCGCGCTCCGGCGATATCGAGCAGCAGATCGTGCTGGGCGCCCATGGGCCACGTCGGCTGCATATCATCATCCTGCGCGATTGAACCGGCGCGTGGGCGGGGCGTTGTCTCCTCACACGGAGGCGCGCCACCATGACCCCGCAAGAGAAAAAGCCCGACGCCGCGAAACAGGACAACGACAATCTGGATGAAGCGCTGGAAGAAAGCTTCCCCGCCAGCGACCCGCCGTCCATGACCCAGCCCAAGCCCCATGCGGACAAGCCCAAGGCCCCGCCGCCGCCCGATGACGACGACGACCTGACGCGGGTGGATCTTTATGAGGATGAGGACAAGTAGGGTCGCATGAAGCATGTTGGCGCTTACCATGCGTTAAACGCATGGCGGGTATGCTGCAATGCACATTGCTATTATGCGCGGCGAAAGACATGATTTCCCTACGCTCTCGTTGAGAGTTTCCTCCCTGACTTCTGGCCGCCGCGGCAACGCTGGCGGCCTTTTTTATTCTGCGGGCTTCGGTCGGGCTTCAGGCTGTGAAAAGATATGCATTTTTTGCATATCTGCCATTCTCAACCAGCGTTTGTGCTGCGGCGCCGAAAAGCACATTCTGTGTAGGCTCTTCTTAGGGCGTTTCCTCCCTTGACTTGGGGCCGCTTGTGCAAACGAGCGGCCTCCTTTCTTTTTCAGGCCCTGTCATGCCTGGCCGAGCTTGCGCAGATCCAGCCGCACTTCTTTTGCGCCCGCGCCATCCTCATCCTCGCGAATGTCGAAGCCGAGCTGCTGGCACAGGGCGAGCATGGTCGTGTTTTCGGCTAGCACCTGCCCCTCGATATGCTTCACGCCCTCGCGCAGCCCATAATCGATGATCATTTTCATCAGGGCCGAGCCCAGCCCGCGCCCCTTCTGGTCCGAGCGCAGGAGAATGGCGAATTCGCCGCTCTCGTGGTCGGCGTCCAGCATCAGGCGCACCGCCCCCAGCATTTCGCCAGTCTCCAGCGTGGCGCAGAGCGCCAGCGCGCGAGCATAGTCGATCTGGGTGAGGCGGGCGATGAAGGCGTGGCTGATGTCCTTCACCGGCGCGAAGAAGCGCAGGCGCAGATCCTCCGGCGAGACCTGCGCAAAGAACGTCCGATACATGGCCTCGTCCTCGGGCCGCACCGGCCGCACGAAGACGCGCCGCCCATCGGCGCCCGTCAGCCATCGCTCCCACTGCTTGGGATAGGGCGCCACCGCAAAGCGCGGATTGACCGGCCCGCGCCGCCCCTCCTCCAAAGGCGCCACCCGCACCCGGCCGTCCATGGCCACGACGCCATCCCCATCCGCCAGCAGAGGGTTGACGTCGAGTTCGCGAATCTCCGGCAGGTCGGCGGACATCTGGGCGAGCTTGACCAGGGTCAGCGCGACCTCGTCGAGATCGGCGGCGGGCACGTCGCGATAGGCGCGCAGCAGATGCGCCACCCTCGTGCGGCTGATGAGGTCTAGCGCCAGCCCCAGATCGAGCGGCGGAAGGGCGAGCGCCCGGTCGTTGATGACCTCCACCGCCTTGCCCCCGCGCCCGAAGAGCACCACCGGGCCAAAGGTCGGATCCTCCGCCAGCCCCGCGATCAACTCGCGCCCCTCTGGCCTACGGATCATGGGATGGACCGTGACGCCCGCAATGCGCGCTTTGGGCATAAGCTTGCCCACCCGCGCCAGCATGACGGCGGCGGCCTCCTGCACCGCCTGTGGGCTCGCCAGATCCAGCACCACGCCACCCACATCGGATTTGTGCTGGATGTCGCGGGAATGGATTTTCACCACGCAGCGCCCATGCGCCGCCAGCATGGGGCCCGCGACCCGCGCCGCCTCCTCCGGTGTGGTGGCGAGAATAGCCTGCGCGATGGGGATAGCGTAGGCCTCGAACAGCGCCGTCGCCTCGATGGGATCGAGCCAGACGTCGCCCCGCTCCAGCACGCCTGCGATGATGGCGCGGGCTGTCTCCACATCCGGGCTGAAACCTTCGGGCAGGTTGGGCGGGGTCGCCATGAGCGCCTCGCGATTGCGCCCCCAGGTGACCAGATGCATGAAGCCCGCCATGGCGCCGGTCTGGTAATGGGGAATGCGCGCCTCTTCGAAAATGCGGTCGCTCTGCGGCGAGGCGCCGAGCCACACGGCGAAGAGGGGCTTGCGGCGCAGGGCTGTCGCAGCCTTCGCAGTATCAGCCACCGCCTGCGCCACCACCACCCCATCGGACAGGGCCGTGGGGCAATGGAGCACCATGACCGCGTCATTCATGGGATCGGCGAGCAGGGGCGCCAGCGCGGCGCTGAACCGCAGCGCATCCGCATCGCCCACGATATCCACGGGATTGGCGCGGGACCAGGTGGCGGGGAGGATGGCGTCGAGCGTCGTCAGCGTTGCGGGCGAGAGTTCCGCCAACTTGCCGCCGAGATCCACGAGGTCATCCACCGCCAGCACGCCGATGCCGCCCCCATTGGTGAGAATGGCGAGCCGGTCGCCGGGGAAAGGCGCCACCCGGCCCAGCGCCTCGGCGGCCTCGAACAGCTCGTTGATGTCGCGCACCCGCAGCAGGCCCGCGCGGCGGAAGGCGGCGTCATAGACCGCGTCCGATCCCGCCATGGCGCCC
>CANCSY010000297.1 GCA_947380915.1 Beijerinckiaceae bacterium | reverse complement strand
AGCGCCGCATGCGCACGGATTCCGACCCCTCCTCCCAGCTCAACGAGGCCGTGCAGGCCGCCCTCTTCACCCATCATCCCTATGGCAAGCCGATCATCGGCTGGATGCATGAGATCGAGGATCTCGGCCGCGAGGACGCGCTGGCCTATTACGGGCGCTTCTACACGCCGGAAAACGCCATCCTGATCGTGGCGGGCGATGTCACCGAGGGCGAGGTGCGCGCCCTGGCGCAGGAGACCTATGGCAAAATCCCCGCGCGCGGCGAGCGCCCCGTGCGTCGTCGTCCCCGCGAGCCCGAGCCCCGGGCCGAGCGGCTGGTGAAGCTCGCCGACGAGAAGGTGGAGCAGCCCAGCCACCAGCGGGTCTATCTGACCCCCTCCTACACCACCGCCAAGCCCGGCGAGGCCGAGGCGCTGGAGCTTCTCGCCCATCTGCTGGGCGGCGGCCAGACCAGCCTGCTCTACAGCGGTCTCGTGGTCGACCAGAAGATCGCCGTCATGGCGGGCGCCTATTACATGGGCACGGCGCTGGATGATACGCGCTTCTGGGTCTACGCAGTGCCCGCCCCCGAGGTGAGCCTCGAGGATCTCGACGCCGCCGTGCTCCAGGTCATCGCCCGGGTCGCCGACGAGGGCGTGAAGGAGGAGGACCTGGTGCGCGCGAAGACGCGCATGATCGCCGATGCGGTCTATGCGCAGGACAGCCAGGCCTCGCTGGCCCGCTGGTATGGCGCGGCCCTCACCACCGGCACCACCGTCGAGGATGTGCGCCAATGGCCCGCGCGGGTGGATGCTGTGACCGCTGAAGACGTGAAGCAGGCTTGCCGCCAGTGGCTGGAGCCCCGCCGCGCCGTCACCGGCTTCCTGCTGCCCCAGGATCCCGCTGAAGCCGTCTGAGGCGCCCCTTTCTCCAGACGCCCTGAAGGCGCGATTGGACCCCAAGATGACCACACAAACCCAGAGCCGCCCGGCCTCGCGCGCGGAAACGGTGCAGAAGGTGACCTCCCCCGGCGGCCTGCAGGCCTGGCTGGTGGAGGACTATGCGGTGCCGCTGGTGGCCTTCGAATTCGCCTTCAAGGGCGGCTCCTCCCAGGACAGCACCGACAAGGCGGGCGCAGCCTCCATGCTCTCCGCCCTGCTGGACGAGGGCGCCGGCCCCCATGACGCCGACGCCTTCCATCGCGCCATGGACGACAAGGCGGTGGAGATCTCCTTCTCCGCTGGCCGCGACAGTTTCAATGGCCGCATGAAGACCCTGACGCGGCATCTGGACGCCGCCGCCGGCCTGCTGCGCCTCGCCGTCTGCGAGCCCCGCCTCGACGAGGACGCCATCGAGCGCGTGCGCTCCCAGATGATCGCCAGCCTGAAGCGCGAGGCGAAGGACCCGGACGCTCTGGCGGGCAAGGCCTGGCGCGAGGCGGCCTTCGGAAGCCACCCCTACGCCCTGCCCTCGCGCGGCGACCTCGACACGATCCCCGCCATCACCCGCGCGGATCTCATGGCCATGCGCAAGCGCTTGATGGCGCGCGACAATCTCAAGATCGCGGTCGTTGGCGCCATTGATGCGGCCAAACTGGCCCTGTTGCTGGACGAGGTATTCAGCGCCCTGCCCGCCCATGGCGATCTCAAGGCGATCCCCGATGTGGACATGGCCAGCATGGGCGAGCGCAGGATCGTCGATCTCGACGTGCCCCAGTCCACCATCCGCTTCGGCCTGCCCGGCCTTGGACGCAAGGATCCCGATTTCTGGGCGGGCGTTGTGGTGAACCATATTCTGGGCGGCGGCGTCTTCTCGGCGCGCCTGTTCCGCGAAGTGCGCGAGAAGCGCGGCCTCGCCTATTCGGTTCATTCGCAACTGATGACCTATGACCACGCCGCGCTCTTCTCCGGCGGCACCTCCACCAAGAACGAGCGCGCGGGGGAATCCCTGTCCGTGATCGAGGAGGAGATCGCCAAGCTCGCCGAGGACGGGCCCACCGAGGACGAACTCGACAAGGCCCGCAAATATCTCATCGGCTCCTACGCCCTGCGCTTCGACACCTCCACCAAGATCGCGGGCAATCTGGCGCATCTGCAGGTGGAAGGTTATCCGGTGGAGTTCCTTGACGAACGCAATGGCCACATCGCCGCCGTGACCCTGGAGGACACCAAGCGGGTGGCCAAACGCCTCTTCCTCGGCAAGAAGCTTCTGGTGGCCGCGGCGGGACGCCCCACGGGGATGTGAAGGGGCTGCATTCAGCCCGTAAATATCTGAAATAGCGCGCGCTTTACCCTCCCCCTCGTGGGGAGGGTCGGCACGCAAATCGTGACGGGGTGGGGGTCTGCGCATGCTGATCGTTGGCGCGCCCCACTCGATCCGCATCCCCCTTCCCCGCAAAACCCTGTAAACTGGGCTTCCCGAAAGGATTCGGAATGCCCGTTCGCCGCCTTGATCCCATTCTTGTCGACCGCATCGCAGCGGGCGAGGTCGTCGAGCGGCCCGCTTCCGCCGTGAAAGAGCTGGTCGAGAATGCGCTGGATGCGGGCGCCACCCGCGTCGAGATCGTCATCGAGCAGGGCGGGCGCAAGTTGATCCGCGTGGTCGATGACGGCGCGGGCATGAGCCCGGCGGATCTCGAGCTTGCCGTGGAGCGCCACGCCACCTCCAAGATCCCCGATGGGGATCTCTCCAACATCGCGACGCTGGGCTTTCGCGGCGAGGCCCTGCCCTCCATCGCCTCGGTCGCCCATGTGGAGATCCACAGCCGCAACGCCGCCTCCCCCCATGGCTGCATGATCCGCGTGGAGGATGGGCGCAAGCGGCCCGTGGCGCCCGCCGCCCACTCATCGGGCACCCGCATCGAGGTGCGCGACCTCTTCGCCGCCACGCCCGCAAGGCTGAAATTCCTCAAGACCGATCGCACCGAGGCGCAGGCGGTGGCGGACATCATCAAGCGCCTCGCCATGGCCCATCCGCAGGTGCGTTTCGCCCTGACGGGGGACAATCTGGCGGGGCTCGAATTCGCCGCCTGCCCGCTGGGGCCGGAGGGGCTGCTGACGCGCATCTCCCAGGTGCTCGGCGCCGAGTTCCGCGACAATGCGCTTGAAGTGGACGCCGAGCGCGAGGGCGTGCGTCTCACCGGCTTTGCGGGCCTGCCGACCTATCACCGCGCCAATGCCCAATCGCAGTATTTCTATGTCAACGGGCGGCCCGTGCGCGACAAGCTGCTGCATGGGGCGCTGCGCGCGGCCTATATGGATTATCTGCCCTCGGACCGGCATCCCGCGCTGGCGCTCTTTGTCCAGTGCGATCCGCGCATCGTGGATGTGAATGTGCATCCGGCCAAGGCGGAGGTGCGCTT
>CANCSY010000296.1 GCA_947380915.1 Beijerinckiaceae bacterium | reverse complement strand
GGCGCTTCCTGACCCGTGCGCGCCACATATTCCGTATAGCCGCCGCCATATTTGTGGATACCATCTGGCGTCAGCTCCAAGACGCGGTTGGAGAGGGCGGCGAGGAAGTGGCGGTCATGGGATACGAAGAGCATGGCGCCCTCATAGGCCGAGAGCGCCTCGACCAGCATTTCCTTGGTGGCGAGATCCAGATGGTTGGTGGGCTCGTCCAGCACCAGGAAATTCGGGGGATCGTAAAGCAGCTGCGCCATCACGAGCCGCGCCTTCTCGCCGCCTGACAGCACCCGGCAGCGCTTCTCGATGTCATCGCCCGAAAAGCCGAAGCAGCCTGCAAGCGCGCGCAGCGAGCCCTGGCCCGCCTGGGGGAAGGTGGCTTCCAGCTGCTGGAACACGGTGAGCTCTCCGTCCAGCAGCTCCATGGCGTGCTGGGCGAAATAGCCCATCTTCACGGTGCCGCCCATGGTCACCGCGCCGGTGTCGGGTTCTGTCGCGCCGACCACAAGCTTCAGCAGGGTGGATTTGCCCGCGCCATTGACGCCCATGACGCACCAGCGCTCCTTGCGGCGCACCAGAAAGTCGAGGCCTTCATAAATGACGCGGTCGCCATAGGCCTTGTTGACATTCTTCACAGTCACGACGTCCTCGCCCGAGCGGGGCGCTGGGGGAAATTCGAAGGTCACGGACTGGCGGCGCTTGGGCGGCTCCACCCGCTCGATCTTGTCGAGCTTCTTCACCCGGCTCTGCACCTGCGCCGCGTGGGAGGCGCGGGCCTTGAAGCGCTCGATGAACTTGATCTCCTTGGCGAGCATGGCCTGCTGGCGCTCGAACTGGGCCTGCTGCTGCTTCTCGTTCTGGGCGCGCTGGGCTTCGTAAAATTCATAGTCGCCCGAAAAGGAATTGAGCGAGCCGCCGTCGATCTCGATCACCTTGGTGACGATGCGGTTCATGAAGGCGCGGTCATGGGAGGTCATGAGCAGGGCGCCCTCGTAGCCCCGCAGAAAGTCCTCCAGCCAGATCAGGCTTTCGAGATCCAGATGGTTGCTGGGCTCGTCGAGCAGCATGCAGTCGGGCCGCATGAGCAGGATGCGGGCCAGCGCCACGCGCATCTTCCAGCCGCCCGAAAGCGCGCCCACGTCGCCGTCCATCATCTCCTCGGAGAAGCTGAGGCCCGCCAGCACCTCGCGGGCGCGGCCCTCGAGGGCGTAGCCGCCCAGCTCCTCGAAACGCCCCTGCGCCTCCCCATAGCGCTCGATGATCTCGTCCATGTTGTCGGCCTGGTCGGGATCGCCCATGGCGACCTCCAGCTCGCGCAGCTCGGCCGCGACCTCGCTCACGGGGCCGGCGCCATCCATCACTTCGGCGGCGGCGCTGCGGCCGGACATCTCGCCCACGTCCTGGCTGAAATAGCCGATGGTGACGCCGCGATCGACGCCCACCTGGCCCTCATCGGGCAATTCCTCGCCGGTGATCATGCGAAAGAGTGTGGTCTTGCCCGAACCATTGGGGCCGACGAGGCCGATCTTCTCGCCCCGCTGCAGGGCGGCGGAGGCCTCGATGAAGAGAATCTGATGGCCGTTCTGCTTGGAAATGTTGTCGAGGCGGATCATGGGCGGCAGGAGCCTTGGGCGAGGGGGCTGGGAACCCGGCACCCTTACGCCATGTTGCGCCTGCGAGAAAGGGCGGCGTGACCAAAGGGGGGGCCCCGTTGACTTGGGAGCTGGCCGCGCCATCTCGCCTTGGCCGGGATTTGATCCCGCGATCAATCGTTTGCCTGCCGCAAGGAGTGGTCATGCTGCGCCGTTTGATAGCTTTCCTCACCGCGACCATCGCAGCGCCCGCCATGGCGGCTGCGCCCGTCACCACGCAGCCTGCGGAGGCGCGGCAGATAGCGGCGGAGGCCTATCTCTATCTATATCCCCTCGTCACCATGGACCTGACGCGGCGCGTCACCACCAATCTGCCGCCCGGGCAGGTTCCGGGCTTTGGTCCCGCCAACGCCTTCTCCCACATGACCGCCTATCCCGACGCCTCCTTCCGCACCGTGGTGCGGCCCAATTTCGACACGCTCTATTCCTCCGGCTGGCTCGATCTGGCGCAGGGCCCGGTGATCCTCAGCCTGCCCGAGATGAAGGACCGCTATTATCTGATGCCCATGCTCGACATGTGGTCCAATATCTTCGCCGCGCCGGGCACGCGGACCAGCGGCGGCGGGGCGGCCCATTTCGCGGTGACGCCGCCGGGCTGGAGCGGGACCCTTCCGGAGGGGGTGCAGGCCATCGCGGCGCCCACCCCCTTCGCCTGGATCATCGGGCGCACCCAGACCAACGGCCCTGCCGATTACGGGGCCGTGCGCGCGGTGCAGACGGGCTACAAGATCACGAAGCTCGCCGATTGGGGCAAGCCGCCCGTGGCGCCCTCGGTCACGATCAACCCCTCCATCGACATGAAGACTCCGCCCAAGGCGCAGGTCGACGCCCTGAAGCCTGCGGATTTCTTCCGCCGGGGCGTGGACCTGCTTGCCGACAATCCGCCGCAGATCACCGACTGGTCGCAGGTGAGCCGCCTGGAGCGCATCGGCATCGAGCGCGGCAAGCCCTATGATCTCGCCGCCCTCGACCCCTCCATCCGCGCCGCCGTGGAGGAGGGCGCGGCCGATGGGTTGAAGCTGATGGAGGAGCGCGGCGGCTCCATCGGCAAGATGGTCGATGGCTGGCAGATCAACACGAATCTCGGCGTCTACGGCAACGACTATTTCGCCCGGGCCGTGGTCGCCCAGCGCGGGCTTGGCGCCAATCAGCCGCAGGACGCGGTCTATCCGCTGAACCTGCAGGACGCCGAGGGCAAGCCCGTGATGGGCGAGAACCGCTATGTCGTGAGCTTCAAGAAGGGCGAGTTGCCCCCTGCCGACGCCTTCTGGTCCCTGACCATGTATGACGCCGAGGGCTTCCCCATAGCCAACCCCATCAACCGCTATGCGCTGGGCGACCGCGATGCGCTGGCCTTCAATGGGGATGGGTCCCTCGATCTGTTCGTGCAGAACGAGGATCCCGGCCCGCAGCAGCGCGCCAACTGGCTGCCCGGCCCCGCCCACGGGCCGATCACCATGACGCTGCGCATCTACGCGCCGCGCCCCGAAGCGCTGGATGGCCGCTGGACGCCGCCGCCGGTGGTGCGGAGGTGACCAGCCGTGGCGCCGACCGTGGTTGAAATTTTCGGCGCCTCAGTCTTCGGGGCGACCGCGTCGCGTCGCGGCGGCTGCGAATTTCGCTTGATAGTCAGGCGCCGAAAGGTCAGGCGCCTCGTCTTCGTCAATCCAGTTGGCCACTGCGGCGTGAACAGGAAGCGCGATTTC
>CANCSY010000295.1 GCA_947380915.1 Beijerinckiaceae bacterium | reverse complement strand
CTCCCCCGCGCTTGCGCAGTCTGCTGGCTGCACAGGCTTCAAGGAGGCCATGGTGCGGGCGGCGGGCGATCTCAAGCCTGAGTTCATCAAGCCGCTGGTGGTTTCGCGCGGCGCTGGCGCGGGGCTTGATAACTTCGATCTTGTGACCCGTGCGCGGATCGATGGGGTGCTGCGCTGCAAGGAGGAAGCCTTCGTCGGCTTCGAGGCGAAGATCACCTTGCCGGCGGATGCGCGCCTCCTCGCCCAGTTCGACAAGGTGCAGGAGGCGGCGCTGGTCGCGGCGCTCAAATGGGCGCCAACCCGCGCCGAGGCCACTGCGCGCCGCCTGGCCAGCGACGCCGCCGAATATCTGCGGGGCTCCCAGGAGCGCGGCGATATCGTCTTTTCTGGCCGCGTGGAGGAACATGCGGGCGGGGGCGTCGACATTGGTCTCCTGTGGACGCTGACCGAGCGCAATTTCGTTATTTTGACAGGGCAATGATGGACGTCTGGTTTTACCACCTCACCAGTCAGCCGCTTGAAAAGGCGCTGCCGATCCTGCTGGAACGCTCCATCGACAAGGGCTGGACGGCGGTCGTCCAGTTGACGACGCAGGAGCGGCTCGAAGCGCTCGACGCCCATCTGTGGAACGCTGGGGAAGAAAGCTTCCTGCCCCACGGCACTGCGGCGGAGGAGGATGGCGCGTTGCAGCCGATCTATCTGACCACGGGGCCGGAAAATCCCAATGACGCCGAGATCCGCTTTTTCGTCGAGGGCGCCAAGGTCGCCCCCGTGCTGGCGGCGGAGGATTGGGAGTACGAGCGCCTCATGGTCATGTTCGATGGCAACAATGACGAGGAATTGCAGGCCGCTCGCCAGCAATGGAAAGAGCTGAAGGCCAAGGGGCTTGAGCTTTCCTACTGGCAGCAGGGCGAAAACGGCGGCTGGCAGAAGAAGGCTTGAGGGCGCGGGCGCGCTTGAGGCAAAGCCTGCGTCAGCGAATTCGGGTTTACGGGCGCCTTCCGACCTGATTAACCCCTTCCCATGTCTTCTGAAACGATAATGAGCGCCGATTCCCGCGCCCAGGACGATGGCTTCCTCGATCAGGCCTCGCGGCGTGAATTCTGGATCATGGCGGCTGCGAGCCTGCTTTTCTCCATCACCGCCACCCATTCGACGCTTGTGGCTGTCGCCTTCGTGCGGCTTGGCTATTCGCTTGAGCAGATCGGTGTGGTGCTTTCCATCATCGCCTTCCCGGTCTTGGCGTCGACCTTCTGTTCGGGCCTCATCATCGGCTGGTTCGGCGCGCTGGGCGCCGTGCGCGTCTCCATGCTCCTTGGGTTGATCGGCGTTGGAAGCATGGCGATGACAAGCGATGCTTTCTGGCCATCCCTTCTCTCGCGACTGCTATGGGGCGCGGGGATCGGCTTCTTCCTGCCGCCCACCATGGTCTATGTGCAGAGCAGGTTGACCCAGAAACGCTTCGTCTATCTCGTCAGCGCCTTCTCGGCGACCGTGCCGCTGGGCCTCGCCTTCGCGCCGCCCATTGGCGAATTCACGCTCAACCATTTTGGCGTCGCGGTCATGTTCGTGACCGGCGCCATTCCCGCTGTCATCGCCTTCGCGCTCACCTTCGCCCTGCGACCCCTCCAAAAGCCAAGGGCTGGCGGCGGACTCGGCGTCTTGGCTGCGGCGCGGCGCTGGCATCTGCTCCCGGTGCTGGCGCTTTTCATTGGCGGCGCCCATTACGGCTATGCGGCGTCCTATCTCTCGCCTGCGCTGGAACATGCGGGTACAGCGCTTGGCTGGTTCTTCATTCCCGTCACCTTCGCCATGGTCTTCAGCCGCGTCGGCGCCATGCGCAAGCTCTCCGCCTATCATCCACGCCTGCTGGCGGGTGGGGGGCTGCTTTTGACGAGCTTCTCGCTCGTCTTCGCCGCCTGGAGCGCCAGCCCTGGTTTCGCCCTTGCGGCGGGGCTGCTGCTGGGGACCGGCAACAGCATGATGTATCCGGTGATCTCGGCATGGATGGGGCGCCTTTGCGCGCCCGCCCAGCGCGGCGGCGTGCAGGCCATCGCAGCGACGGCGTTCTATGGCGGCATCTACGCCACGCCCTGGCCGGAGACTTATCTGGTCGCCGGCTTCGGTTACTCCGTCACGCAGGCGGTGCTGGGCGCGATTGGCGTGGCCATGGCGGCGGCGATTGTGGGGTCGAAGGTGGAGGGGGACTGAGCTAGCCGTTTACGGCCGCCTCAAGCTCTTCCGACAGAGCCAGCCATTCCTCTTCCGCCCCCGCCAGCGCCCGCACAAGCTCGGCCCGTTGCGTCGCGAGTTGCGTCGCCTTCGCGGGGTCCTTCGCATAGGCGTCGGGATGGGCGAGCATGTCGTCCACCTTGGTGATGAGGCCGGAGAATTTCGCCATACGCGCTTCCACCGCCTCGACTTTCTTGCGCAGGGGCGCGGTCTCGCGGCGGGTCTTCGCATTGTTCTGGCGTTGGGCGGCGAGGGCGTCCTTCGTCTCGTCCTCTTCGCCGGGTTTGCCGTTCTTGCGACTTTCCGCCCGCGCCTGATCCAGCACGAAGCGGCGATATTCGTCCATGTCGCCATCGAAGGTCTTGACCGTGCCATCGGCCACCAGCCAGAGCCGGTCGGCGCAGGCCTCCAGCAGATAGCGATCATGGGACACCAGGATCACGGCTCCCTGATAGTCGTTGAGCGCCTCGATCAGGGCGGCGCGGCTGTCGATGTCCAGATGGTTGGTGGGCTCGTCGAGGATCAGCAGATGGGGGCCGGTGAAGGTTGCGAGCCCCATCAGCAGGCGGGCCTTTTCGCCGCCGGACAATTCGCTGACCCGCGTGTCCGCCTTCACATTGGGAAAGCCCATCTGGGCGCAGCGGGCGCGGATCTTCGCCTCGGTCCCGTCGCGCATGAGTTCGGCCACATGGCTATAGGGCGTGCCGCCGGGCGCCAGATCATCCACCTGATGCTGGGCGAAAAAGCCCACGTCGAGTTTCGAGGAGCGCCGCACCGCGCCGCTCATGGCCTCGAGGCGGCCGGCGACCAGTTTGGCGAAGGTCGATTTGCCGTTGCCGTTGGAGCCCAGCAAGCCGATGCGGTCGTCGTTGGAAATGCTGAGGGACAGGCGCGTCAGGATGGCCTTGTCCCCATAGCCCACGCTCGCGCCCTCCATGGCCACGATGGGCGGCGAGAGGGGCTTGGCGGGGGAGGGCAGGTCGAAGGGCAGCACGTGGCTGTCCACCATGGCCGACACCGGCTCCATGCGCGCCAGCATCTTGAGGCGCGACTGCGCCTGCCGGGCCTTGGTGGCCTGGGCGCGGAAGCGATCCACGAAGGCCTGCAGGTGGCGCCGATGCTCCTCCTGCTTCTTCACCAGCTT
>CANCSY010000294.1 GCA_947380915.1 Beijerinckiaceae bacterium | reverse complement strand
CGTCAGCGGCGACCGTGGCCGTTCTGCCCGAGGCGCAGGATGTGGACATCGACATCAACGAGGCCGATCTCAAGATCGACACCATGCGCGCGCAGGGCGCCGGCGGCCAGCATGTGAACAAGACGGAATCGGCCATCCGCATCACCCATGTGCCCACCAACACCATCGTCTTCGTGCAGGACGAGCGCTCCCAGCACAAGAACCGCGCCCGGGCCATGGGCCTCTTGAAGGCGCGGCTCTATGACATGCAGCGCCAGAAGCTGGATTCAGAACGCGCCGCCGACCGCAAGTCGCAGGTGGGTTCGGGTGACCGCTCCGAGCGCATCCGCACCTACAATTTTCCCCAGGGGCGCTTGACCGATCACCGCATCAACCTCACCCTCTACAAGCTCGACAAGATCATCACGGGCGAAGCGCTGGATGATGTGATCGACCCGCTGATAACAGAACATCAGGCGGCGCAATTGGCGGCGAGCGACGCGTGAGCGCGGGAGACGGGTCCATGACGCAAGAGATTCAGGCTGGAAGCGTCGTCGCCGTGAGCCGGGCGCGGGGCCATCGTTTCAGCAAGCCGAATGAAATGTCGATTCGCCTGCTCGAAGGGCTGGGCGTGGAGGGCGACGCGCATATGGGCGTCACGGTGCAGCACAGCTACCATATGCGGAAAAACCCGCTCGCGCCCAATCTGCGGCAGGTGCATCTCATGCATGCGGAATTGTTCGATGAGCTGGCGCAGGCGGGCTATGTCGTGAACCCCGGCGATCTCGGCGAGAACATCACCACGCGGGGCCTCGCCCTGCTCGATCTGCCCACGGGCGCGCACCTGCGCATCGGGGCGGCGGTGGTGGAGATCACGGGCCTGCGCAATCCCTGTTCGCAGATCGACAAGTTCCAGCAGGGGCTGATGGGGCGGCTCATCGACAAGAGCGGAGCCCGGGTCCAGATGAAATCCGGCGTCATGGGCATCGTGATCGCGGGCGGCGATATCGCGCCAGGCGACGCCATCGGCGTGGACCTGCCGCCGGAGCCTCACCGCCCGCTTGAGAAGGTTTAAGCGGCGCTGGCCAGTTTCACCGCGATGCCGGTAGCGCTGACGCGGCGTAACTGAACCGCCAGCAACTCCCCGTGCTTCACTTCGTCATAGGCGTAGTCCACGCCGATGATGGCGTCGGCGTCGAATTCCTGCGCCGTCTCGATCAAGGCCTGGAGGGCGGCCTTGCGGAAATCTTCCGCACCTTCGCTCTGCGCCGTTCCGTGCCAGGAAGAGGCGGCCTGAACCCGGCCGATGGGATAGAGAACGCGCCCGCCTTCGACCTCGTTGGTGAAGCTGATCTGCATTGATTTCAAGTCCTGTTCGCTCTGGCGGTCTTTCCGCCCGGTTCACTTGTCGCTGGGCATCATGGCCAAGCTTCGCCGCAATTGTGGTGAAGCTCGGCCCTTCCGAAGGCCTTGACCCTCGAATATGCCTTGTTGGTGAACACCTTATGAACAGGATCACAAATTTGATCGCAGCCGATCAAAGACCGCTCGCGCAGATCCGCTGCACAGGGACCCGCGCGACCCGGCCGGAGGCGAGGGTCTTACCGGCCGCCGAGGCGGATCAGGGTGCGCGGGGCGCCGGCGACGCCAAGACCACGGAACGGCTTGCGCTCGACGGTGACGCCCTCGCCACGCTCGAACCGGGGCGTGAAGCCCGCATTCTTGCGCTCGACAGTGACCGAGGGCTTGCGCTCGACCACGACCGCGCGCTGGGCGCCGGCCCGGTTGCTGGAGAAAGTCACCTCGGGAGCAGGGGCGCGCCGCGTCGCAGCCGCACGCACCGCCATTTTGGCCACGAGGTCACGCGCCTCCTCGATGGGAGCGCCCATGAGTTCAGCTGCAAACGCAGCCTGATCCTCGGCATCATCCATGAAGCCCTGCGCCGCCAGAACCGCCTCTTCGAGGGTCGGGGGATCGTAGCGAACGCGAACGGGAGGACGGTTCTTCGCCTTGGGTGAGGTGGGGCGCATCGGCTTTTTCCGGTTATAGGTTGGCTGAGGCCTTTGCGCCGCAGCAGGTCAGTTGTGCACTGCACAATAGAGCAGTTAACCACAGTACGCAAGCAAACCAGACATGGATTAAGGAACGGTGGACAATTGCCTGACATCAGGCTGATTCTCCAGCCCCTGACCGCAATTTTCCTGTGTCGACCGCCAACTTTGGGCCAGAGAGCGCAGCGCGCTGCTTTTGTCCGGGGCGGCATCGTGGTAAGCGCCCGCAAGCTCCGAAAAGCAAGCCCCAACCAGAATGCAGGTTCCCATGGCCTCCGACCTTCGCCGCGTCACTCGCGCCCTCCTGTCCGTCTCCGACAAGGCGGGCCTTGTCGATTTCGCCCGCGCCCTGAGCGCCCGGGGCATTGAGCTGGTCTCGACCGGGGGCACCCGCAAGGCGCTGGCGGACGCGGGCCTGCCGGTGAAAGACGTCTCCGACCTCACGGGCTTTCCCGAGATGATGGACGGGCGCGTGAAGACGCTGCATCCCATCGTCCACGGCGGCTTGCTGGCCATCCGCGAGAATCCCGAGCACGAGGCGGCCATGCTGGCCCATGGCATCGGGCCTATCGACCTGCTGGTGGTCAATCTCTACCCCTTCGAGGCCACGGTCTCGAAAGGCGCAGGCTATGACGACTGCATCGAGAATATCGACATTGGCGGGCCCGCGATGATTCGCGGCGCGGCCAAGAACCATGGCGATGTGGCCGTGGTGGTCGAGGTAAGCGACTATCAGGCCGTGCTCGACACGCTGGAAGCCAATGCGGGCGCGACCACGCTGGCCCTGCGCAAGCATCTGGCCCAGAAGGCCTATGCCCGCACCGCCGCCTATGACGCGGCCATTTCCAACTGGTTCGCGGCGCAGATCGGCGAAGCCACGCCCGACTACCGGGCCATGGGCGGGCATCTGGCCGAGAAGATGCGCTATGGCGAAAACCCCCACCAGTCCGCAGGCTTCTACAAGACCCCCGAGCAGCGCTTCGGCGTCTCGACGGCGCGCCAGGTGCAGGGCAAGACCCTCTCCTACAACAACGTCAACGACACGGACGCGGCCTTCGAATGCGTGTCCGAATTCGACCCCGCCCGCACGGCCGCCGTCGCCATCATCAAGCACGCCAACCCCTGCGGCGTGGCCGAGGGTTCCAGCCTGCGCGACGCCTATGAGAAGGCGCTGCGCTGCGACCCGGTCTCGGCCTTCGGCGGCATCGTGGCCTTGAACCGCAAGCTTGATGCGGAGGCGGCGCTGGAGATCGTCAAGATCTTCACCGAGGTCATCATCGCCCCCGATGCGGACGAAGACGCCATCCGCATCGTGGCGGGCAAGAAGAACCTGCGCCTGCTGCTGACGGGCGGCTTGCCTGATCCGCGCGCTCAAGG
>CANCSY010000293.1 GCA_947380915.1 Beijerinckiaceae bacterium | reverse complement strand
AACCATGTGCCCGCATAGGACAGGTGGTTGTTGGGGATGTCGAAGACCGTCGCGCCGCCTGCGGGCAGGCCGGGGGCGGCGGCGTGGGCGTCCTCGTCGAGGGAGAAGGGGGCGGGGTTGGGCAGGCCCAGCGCCGCGCCTATGGCGAGGGGATCGCGGGTGTACCATTCGGCCTTGGCCGCATTATCGGCGGGGGTGAAGAGGTTGCGGTCCTCGGGGGCGCGCAGCAGGCCGGTGAGGGTCACCTCCTGCCCGCGCTGCGGGTCGGGACGGCTCGCAGGCTCCTTGTTCGCCAGCGGAACAAAACCCCGGTTCACCAGCAGGCTGGACCCATTGGCCAGCAGCAGGGGCGCCATGATCCAGTAGCCCGGCTGGGACGCGCCTTGCCCCACCTTGCCCGAACCGCGGAAGATCAGCGCCTCGCGGGCGGGGTCGAGCCGCCCGGTCACGCGCACACGGGAATAGTCATAGTCCAGCGGCTTGAGGCCCGCCCAGGTGGGGCTTGCTGGCAGGGGGCCGGGCTCGCCGTGGATGCGCGCCTCGATGCGGGCGATCAGCGCCTCTTTCCAGTGCAGACGCTCCACCTGCCACAGGCCGAGCGCCACGAGAATCGCGAAGACGATCAGCGCGAGGATGCTCATCAGCAGGGTGGAGCCCCGGCGAGCAGGGGCGATCAGGTCCGTCAATTCACTTCTCCAACTGTCCGAGGCCCGCCTTGTTGCGATATTGCAGCGACACAAGCACCCCCTTGAGGGGCCGCAACAGGCCAAGGCAGACCACCAGCGTCAGCGGCAGGAAAATCGCCAGATGCAGCCACATGGGCGGCTCGTATTTCACCTCCACCACCAGCGCCGTCCCCACCACGATGAAGCCCGCCAGCAGCGTCACGATGACAGCCGGGCCGTCTCCGGCGTCGGCGAAACCGTAGTCCAGTCCGCAGGCCTCGCAGCGCGGCGCCAGCTCCAGAAACCCGTCGAAGAGCTTGCCGCCGCCGCAGCGCGGGCAGCGACCGGTCACGCCGGTGACATAGGGCGAGGGCGGCGCATCATTGGCGGGGCGCATGGCTTCAGTCTCCAAATGAAAAAGGGCGGCACGGAGCCGCCCTTTACCAAGGTGTTTCGCGGCCGATCAGTGGGCGTGGGCGATATGCGCGCCAATGGAGGCCCAGACATAGATGCAGGCGAAGAGGAACAGCCAGACCACGTCCACGAAATGCCAGTACCAGGCGGCGAATTCGAAGCCGAGGTGCTGGGCGGGCTTGAAATGACCCGCCATGACGCGGAACAGGCAGACCAGCAGGAAGATCGTGCCGACCAGCACATGGAAACCATGGAAGCCGGTCGCCATGAAGAAGGTCGCGCCATAGATCGAACCCTTGAAGGCGAAGGGCGCGTGGGCATATTCGTAGACCTGCACGCAGGTGAAGAGCGCGCCGAGCAGCACCGTCAGGATCAGGGCGTTTTTCACGCTCTTGCGGTCTTCATGGAGCAGGGCGTGATGGGCCCAGGTGACCGTGGTGCCGGAGGTCAGCAGCAGCAGCGTGTTGAGCAGGGGCAGGTGCCAGGGGTCGAGCACTTCAACGCCCTTGGGAGGCCAGATGCCGCCGGTGAACTCCACGCGCGAGGCCTGGATGGCCTCGTTGGTGAAGAGGCTGGCGTCGAAGAAGGCCCAGAACCAGGCCACGAAGAACATCACTTCGGAGGCGATGAACAGGATCATGCCGTAGCGATGGCTGATCTGCACCACGCGGGTGTGGTCGCCGGTTTCGGCCTCATGGATCACGTCGCGCCACCAGGCGGCCATGGTGTAGAGAATGCCGATCATGCCGACGCCGAAGATGAAGGAGCCGGCCTTCACGCCGCCGAGGCTCATGTTCTTCATCCACATGATCGCGCCGACCGCCGTGATGAAGGCGAAGATGGAGCCGACGAGCGGCCACGGGCTCGGATTGACGAGATGGTAGTCGTGGTTCGGTTTCGCGTGGCCGTCCGACATGGCTTGTCCTTTATTCCCTTCAGGCCGTCACCGGCCGTTCGCCTCAGTCGCCGCCGCCGATGAGGGCGGCGGTTGATTCACAGTTTCGGTTTATCCGCCCCCGCGTCAGCCCGGGCTCCGGGCTGCTTTTTGGAGGCGAAGAAAGTGTAGGACAGCGTCACGCTATCCACTTTGGCCATGACCTCATCTTTCTCGAGCGCAGGATCGAGATAGAAGACCACGGGCCATTCGGCGGTTTCGCCGGGACCCAGCTTCTGCTCGCTGAAGCAGAAGCAGGAAATCTTGGTGAAATAGATGCCCGACTGGTCCGGCGAGACATTATAGGCCGCAGTCGCGGTCCATTCGCGATCCGACCGGTTGGTCACCTTGTAGAAGACGGTCTGCGTCTCGCCGGTGCGGACCTTCAGCGCAGGGGTCTCGGGCTCGAAGCCCCAGGGCAGGCCACGATCCACATTGGCGTCGAAGCGCACGGTCAGCGTGCGTTCGCCCCGGGTCGCCGAGCCCTGCGTGGCGACCTGGGTGGTGCCGCCATAGCCGGTCGCCCGGCAGAACATCTCGTAGAGGGTGGCCGACGCGAAGGCCAGGCCCGTCATCGCCACCACGACGCCCGTGACCGCCATCGCCACCTTGCGGTGGCGGCGATCAGTCTGGGTAGTCCGGGGCGATGGGGCGTTCATCACATGGACCCCACGCGCATGCCGAGCTTCACGAGGGTGACGCCGTAGAACAGGATCGCCAGAACGCCGATGGTGACGCTGATCGCGATATTGCGCGCCCGGCGGCTGCGCGCCTGCTCGGGGGTGAGCATCTGGATGGACTGGTTCTGCGATTGCTGGTTCATGTCAGCTCCCAAATCCGATCATCCGCGCCAGGATGGGGATCGACCGCTCGATGACGAGCAGGCCGAACAGCGCAAAGAGATAGAGGATCGAAACGCCAAAGAGCTTCATCGCCGCCTTGTCGCCGAGTTCGGCGCTGCGGACCCGGTAGACATTCACCGCATAAGCGATCATGAAGCCGCCGCCGATGATGGCGACGACGCCATAGACCGCAGAGGCGAAGCCCATCAGCCAGGGCGCGACGCCCAGGGGCGCGAGCAGGAGCGTGTAGACGAGGATTTCGGTGCGGGTGCGGTCCGGGCCCTTGGCGTTGGGCATCATGGGCACGCCCGCGCGCTCGTATTCGGCGGCCTTCACCAGAGCCAGCGCCCAGAAATGGGGCGGCGTCCAGATGAAGATGATGGCGAAGAGAATCCAGGGCTCGATGGCCATGGTCCCCGTCGCCGCCGCATAGGCCACCACCGGGGGCAGGGCGCCGGCCGCGCCGCCGATCACGATGTTCTGCGGCGTCCAGCGCTTCAGCCACATGGTGTAGACGATGGCGTAGAAGACGATGGTGAAGGCGAGCAGGAAGGC
>CANCSY010000292.1 GCA_947380915.1 Beijerinckiaceae bacterium | reverse complement strand
CATGGCGCCATGCCCCTGGGGCACGGCGGCGGCGGTCTTCGCCTCAAAGAAGCGCCCCGGGAGGACGCGCGAGCCTGGCAGATCGCGGGACAGGCGCTCCAGCCCGTCGCGGCTCATGGCGAAGGCGTCGCCCTCGCCGGAGCGCAGGGCGTCCATGATCTCGGCCATGGTGGCGTAGCCGCGCACCTGCGTGCGCTTGAGGAAGGCGGCGGCGGCGCGGCCTGTCGTGGTGTTGGCGACCGCGATGGGGCGCACATGCGGCGCATCCACATCGGCCTGGGTCTCCAGCGCAAGGCCCGGCCGCACGAGCCATGTCGATTCGGAGGCGTTGTAGACGGGGCCGAAGTCGAGTTTCTGCGCGCGGGCCTCGTCCATGGGAATGAAGGTCACGTCCCAGGCGCCGCGCGCGGCGTCTTCGGTGATCTCGTTGGAGTTGGGATAGGCGATGATCTGCAAGTCGCGGCCAAGGTCAGCCGCCAGCGCGCGGGCGAGGTCCACGGTGACGCCCCCGTAGGCGCCGCCCTCGTCCTGATGAGCCCAGAACGCGCCCCCTGCGACGCTGATGGCGATGGCGACTCGAAGCATGTTTCCCCCTCCTGCTGTATGGGCGAGATCTAGCGGGGCGGGGCGACGTGGGCCAGTGGAATCCATTCTGGGGTCTTGACCACAAGCCTCCGCCGCACCACCCTTCGCCCATGTCCACGACCCAGTCCTTCGAGATCACGCCCCAGGTGCTGCTGCGCGCCTATTCGATCGGCATGTTTCCCATGGCCGATTCGGCTGACGATCCGACCATCTTCTGGGTCGATCCGGAAGAGCGGGGCATTTTTCCCCTTGATGGGCTGATCGTTTCGCGCAGCCTCGCCAAGCTGGTGCGCTCGGACCGCTACGAGGTGCGTGTGGATCAGGATTTCGATGCGGTGATCGAGGGATGCGCGGGGGGCGGGGCGGAACGGCCCAAGACCTGGATCAACGAGCGCATCCGCAAGCTCTACCGCGAGCTCTTCCACAAGGGCTTCGTCCATACGGTCGAGGCCTGGCTTGATGGGGAGCTGGTCGGCGGGCTCTACGGGGTGCAGATGGGCGGCGCCTTCTTTGGCGAGAGCATGTTCCACACGGCGCGCGACGCCTCGAAGGTGGCTCTGGTGCATCTGGTGGCCCGGCTGCGGACCGCGGGCGCCAGCCTGCTCGACACCCAGTTCGTGACGCCCCATCTGCAAAGCCTGGGAGCGGTGGAGATTCCCCGCGCCGAATATCACCGCAGGCTCGACGAGGCGCTGGGATGCGCGGCGGATTTCTACATCTGGCCCAAGGATGAAGCCATCAGCGGCGCCCGGGCGCTCGACGCCCTCAAGTAGTCCGCGTGGTTCAGCGCTGGGGCTCGGCCGTGGCCGGAAAATACGTCTGCGACGGGGGGCGCCTCGGGGGCCCGGGAATATTGCCAGGCGGCAGGAGCGGTGCGCTGGGCTCAGGCCGGGCGGCCGCAGCCGGCCGCGGCGGCAGGGCTGGCGCACCAGCCGTCCCTGGGAGCGCGGCGGGGGCGGGCGATGCTGGCGGCCTGGCCGGGGACGCCGGCTGTACGAGGCCAGGCGTCGCCACAAGGCCTGCGGGCGGCGCGGCGGCTGGCGCATTGGCGGGCCGGGCCTGTTGTTGCTGGGGCTGCTGCGTGCGCGGCCGGGGCTGGGCGCCGGGCCTTGTGGCGTTGGCCGGATCTTCCAGTGGCAGGCCGGCTACGGGCTCGCGGATGATGTCCTTTCCGCCCGTGCAATCGGTCACCCAGACGTCATAGACCGGATGTTCCAGCGCGTTGAGGCCGGGGCTGGCGGCGAACATCCAACCCGAGAAAATCCGCTTGTATTCCTCGGTGCTCAAGACCTCGTCCACTTCGGTGAAGCCAAGGGTGAGGGGGGCCTCGGTGGGCGGGCGGGTGTAGCAGGCGCGCGGCGTGATCTGGAGCGTGCCGAACTGCACGGTCTCGTCAATGGCCACGTCGAAGGCGATGATTCGCCCTGTGATCTTGTCGAGACCCGCAAAGCGGGCGGTGGGGTGCTTGATCTTGTCCGCAAGCGCGCCAAGGGGCGCCAGACAGAGGGCGGCGGCCGTCACTGGCGCTGCAAGGCGCAGGATGCGGGGAAGCAAGAACATCATGGTCTGCCGATACCACGCCGAAGAGGCGAAACAAAACGGAGCGAAACGCGGTTGCATCATGGCCGCGCAAAACGGCCAAATCATGCCGTCAGGCGAAATAGCCTTTCGCCACCGCCAGCAACACGATCAGGCAAAGGCTGATCCGCAGCGCTTCGTTCATGCGCCGGGCTGCCAGGCCTTGTAATCGCCGGTGGCGGCGGGACGCGCCGCCTCGCGCAGGGTCGAGCCCGAGGGACGATAGGCCTCCGGCGTGCCGGTCAGATTCGGCAGATGGGGCAGCTGCCAGTCGCGGGCGGCGTAGGTCTCGTCGGTCGGGGGCGTGTCGACGGTGTGATGCAGCCAGCCGAACCAGCCGGGGGGCGTCTGCGAGGCCTCGCTCACGCCCGCATAGATCACCCAGCGGCGCTCGATGCCCAGGGCCGGATCAATGGCGCCGCCCTTGGTCCGATAATAGATATTGCCGAACTCGTCGGTCCCCACCCGCTCGCCGAATCGCCAGGTGTGGAACCTCGTGTTCAGGGTCTGCCCGTTCCACCAGGTGAAGATCTGGATGAGCCACGCCAGCATGATCTGTTCCGTCCGATGCGGGCCTGCGGCCCTGAAAGCGCGCGGACTATGGCGATTGGGCGCGCTCCTGTCCAGTGCGGGGACGCCCGGGCGGGCCATCCGCGACACAATGCTCAGGCGCGACGGGGCTTTTCAAACCGCCGATTCGGCTGCACCCTAGGCCTGCGGCGCGCCTATGTCGCCGCGCGGGCCAAGTGGTCCCCGGTTTCCACAGGGCCGCCCCCCGCTTTTCCAGTCCATTCGCACAATATCTAGTGTCCGTGACGATTTTGCGTACAACCGCTTGACGAAACTGTGATCCCGGCACTAATTTGCATCAACGCCGGAACGGACGTGCGCGGTCCCCTTGGGGGAGGCGCTGACGGGTTTCGGTTTGTAAGGTCGCCCGCTGTTTGTCGGAGGCCACGCGTTTACGACAATCACACAAGGGCTGGGCCGCGAAGGCGGCCGAGCGCAGGCTTGCGCCTGCGTTTCAACGGGATATGAACATGCGGATCGAACGGCGCTACACGAAAGCAGGGCAGTCGGCTTATGCGGATATCGAATTCCGCAAGGCCAAGAGTGAGATCCGCAATCCCGACGGTTCCGTGGTCTATTCCCAGGACAATATCGACGTTCCCACTTCGTGGAGCCAGGTCGCGACCGATGTGCTCGCGCAGAAGTATTTCCGCAAGGCCGGCGTGCCGCGCGCCCTCAAGAAGGTCGAGGAGAACGATGTTCCCTCCTTTCTGTGGCGCTCCGTAGCCGACGAGGCCGCGCTTGAGTCCCTGCCCAAGGCCGAGCG
>CANCSY010000291.1 GCA_947380915.1 Beijerinckiaceae bacterium | reverse complement strand
GCCGCGATGCGCGCGCCCACTTAGATCACGACGCTGAGCGACCTTGCATCAAAAGACTGGTACCCGTGTGATGGTCCCGGTTAGCGCCGAGCTGAAGGCCCTGCTGACCACCCGCCGTGGGGCGCCGGACGCTCATGTGTGCTTGAACTCCCGTGGGCCACCATGAACCTCCAATGGCTTCAAGGCGGTCTGGGGGCGGTCCCTGAAGGACATGAAGATCGAAGGCCGCACCTTTCACGAACTCAGAGGCACGGCAGTCACGCGCCTTGCCTTGGCCGGGGCCACTGTGCCTGAGATCGCCACGATCACAGGCTTGTCGATGGGGTCGCTTCGCCAGATCCTCGACAAGCCTTATCTTTCCCGCGATCCTGCCTTGGCGGAGGCTGGAATAGCGAAACTTGAAAGGAGTTTTGGCAACCAAGTTGGCAACTGACGATGGCGTAGCTGGCAAAAATATCTAACGACCACATATAAGTTAAATTAAATCAATGAAGTAAGTGGTGGGCGGTGACGGTCTCGAACCGCCGACATCCTGCGTGTAAAGCAGGCGCTCTACCAACTGAGCTAACCGCCCCCATGAGGGTTGTAGACAGGCCTTGGCCTGTTGTGCAAGCCCCGCGAAAAAGGGCGGCCGCAGAGGCCGCCCCGAGCCGCAAGATCAAATGCGGATTACTTCTTGTTCAGCTCGGCCTTGAGCGCAGCGCCGGTCTTGAAGCGGGCGTTGTTGGACGCCGGGATGGTGATTTCCGCGCCCGTGGTCGGGTTACGGCCCTTGGCCTCGGCGCGATGCTTGGCCGAGAAAGTGCCAAAGCCCACGAGGCGCACTTCGTCGCCCTTCTTGAGCGCGGTGGTGATGCCGTCGAGCACAGCTTCCAGAGCGGCTGCGGCTTCGGCCTTGGTGGTTTCCGTGCGCGCAGCGATGTGCTCGACGAGTTCCGTCTTGTTCATGTGTTGGTCTTCCTGTTGGTGGCGCAAGTCGCCGCCTCGCCAGGCGAGCGCGGCGCCGGAATCCTGCCGCATTCGGCTAAGCTTCCGGCTCGCCCCGGGTGCTACAGGGCAAAGCCCGCCTATGCAAGCCGCAAAAACGGAAAAAGCCGCAGAGAATCAATCTCCGCGGCTTTCTTTTCACACAGTTGCGTCAGTGGGCGACGACGCCCGATTGATCCTCGTCGGGGATCGCGGGAGTTGCTCCCTTCACAGGCGCCTCTTCCTCCCAGACAATGGGGATCGGCAGACGCACCAGCGCATGCTTGAGAACCTCGTCCATTCGCGAAACCGGCACGATCTCGAGCGCGTTCTTCACATTGGCGGGGATATCCGCCAGATCCTTGGCGTTGTCCTGGGGGATCAGCACCTTCTTCAGCCCGCCGCGCAGCGCCGCCAACAGCTTCTCCTTCAAGCCGCCGATAGGCAGCACGCGGCCGCGTAGCGTGACCTCACCCGTCATGGCGATGTCGCGGCGCACCGGGATCCCAGTAAGCAGCGACACGATGGCGGTCGCCATGGCGATGCCTGCGGAGGGGCCGTCCTTAGGGGTGGCGCCTTCGGGCACGTGCACATGGATGTCGCGACGCTCGAACAATGGCGGCTCGATGCCGAAATCGACCGAGCGGGAGCGCACATAGGACGCCGCCGCCGAAATCGACTCCTTCATCACATCCTTCAGATTGCCAGTCACGGTCATGCGGCCCTTGCCGGGCATCATCACGCCTTCGATCGTCAGCAGCTCGCCGCCTACCTCGGTCCAGGCGAGCCCCGTCACCGCGCCCACCTGATCCTCGGTCTCCGCCTCGCCGAACCGATATTTCGGCACGCCAAGATAGTCAGCGACATTGGCCTCGGTGACCGCGATCTTTTTCTTCTTCGTCGTCAAGATCTCCTTCACCGCCTTGCGGGCGAGGTTGGAGATCTCGCGCTCCAGATTGCGCACGCCGGCTTCGCGGGTGTAGCGGCGAATCAGGGTAAGCAGCGCCTCATCGTCGATCGCCCATTCCTTCGCGGCCAGGCCATGCTTGGGCACAGCGACGGGAATGAGATGCTTCTTGGCGATCTCGACCTTCTCATCCTCGGTATAGCCAGCAATACGGATGATCTCCATGCGGTCCATAAGGGGCGCAGGGATGTTAAGCGTATTGGCCGTCGTCACGAACATGACATTCGACAGGTCGTAGTCGACCTCAAGATAGTGATCGCTGAACGTCTGATTCTGCTCGGGATCCAGCACTTCCAGAAGGGCGGACGATGGATCGCCGCGGAAATCCATGCCCATCTTGTCTATCTCGTCGAGCAGGAAGAGCGGATTATTGGTCTTGGCCTTTCGCATGGACTGGATGATCTTGCCGGGCATGGAGCCGATATAGGTGCGCCGGTGACCGCGGATCTCCGCCTCGTCACGTACGCCGCCCAGCGACATGCGCACGAATTCGCGCCCCGTCGCCTTGGCGATGGACTTGCCAAGGGAGGTCTTGCCGACGCCCGGAGGGCCGACCAGGCACAGGATCGGACCCGTGAGCTTGTTGGCGCGCTGCTGGACCGCGAGATATTCGAGGATGCGCTCCTTGACCTTCTCGAGACCAAAGTGGTCGGCGTTCAACACCTCCTCGGCGGAGGCCAGATCCTTCTTCACTTTGCTGCGCTTGCCCCACGGAATGGAGAGCAGCCAGTCGAGATAATTGCGCACCACCGTGGCTTCCGCCGACATGGGCGACATCTGACGCAGCTTCTTGAGTTCGGCCTGCGCCTTGTCGCGCGCCTCCTTCGTAAGCTTGGTGTTCTTGATGCGGTCCTCGATCTCGGAGAGATCGTCCTTGCCGTCCTCGTCGCCCAACTCCTTCTGAATGGCCTTCATCTGCTCATTCAGATAATATTCGCGCTGGGTCTTCTCCATCTGGCGCTTCACCCGCGTGCGGATGCGCTTCTCCACCTGGAGCACGGAGATTTCGCTCTCCATCAAGGCCAGACACTTTTCCAGACGCTTGGCGACGGAGGTGGTCTCGAGGATCTGCTGCTTGTCGGTAATCTTGATCGCCAGATGGGAGGCCACGGTATCGGCGAGCTTGGAAAAATCCTCGATCTGCCCGACGGCGGCGACCACTTCGGGCGAGACCTTCTTGTTGAGCTTCACATAGCCCTCAAACTCGCCCACTACGGACCGGCCCAGCGCCTCGACCTCAACGGGATCAGCGATGTCATCCGCAATCACCGCCGCGTCCGCCTCGTAATACTCGTCGGTCCTGGTGTAGCGCTTGACGACGGCGCGAGCGGCGCCCTCCACAAGCACCTTCACCGTGCCGTCAGGCAGCTTCAACAGCTGCAATACGGAGGCGAGCGTGCCGGTCTTGAAAATCGAATCAGTGGCAGGATCATCGTCCGAAGCGTTCTGCTGCGTGGCGAGCAGAATGAACTTGTCGGCCTTCATCACCTCTTCGAGGGCGCGGATCGACTTCTCGCGCCCCACGAAGAGCGGCACGATCATGTGCGGGAAAACGACGATGTCGCGCAACGGCAGAACGGGGTAGCTGTCGACATTGCCGGGCTTCGCAGGGACACGCTTCTGACTGGTCATGTGCTTCCTATCCGGGTCC
>CANCSY010000290.1 GCA_947380915.1 Beijerinckiaceae bacterium | reverse complement strand
TGGGGCGCGAATGTGCGCATCTTGCCGGGATTGAGCAAGCCCTGGGGATCGACCTCGTGCTTGAAGCCAAGCTGATCCGCGTCGGCGCGCTTGTGGCGGCTGCCATCCTCCAGCGTGACCACATGGGGGTTGGCGATGAACACGCCGCGTGATTCATAGGCCGCGATCATTTCATTGACCCGGTCCGCCGTCGAATAGCGAATGACGGGCAAGGCGCTGGCGGTCAGGCGACCGCCGAAGCGGATGAACTCGAGATGCTGCATCTGTTCGTCGCCAAACAGTGCGCTGGTCTCCCGCACGGCCTCCGCCAGCCGATCATGCGGGAAGAGGCATTGCAGATAGGTGACGCCGCGATCCGTCTTGAGCACGTTCAGCGTCGAATGGTTCCAGGTATATTCATAGGCGGGCGTATGGCCGGGGCTCTCGTCGAAATCTTCTTCATGGACCACCGCGCCCCGCGCGCCGATCAGCGCCTTGAAATAGGGCAGGAAGGGCTTGGCGATCATGCAGATGAGAATGCTCTCTTCAGCGCCCACCTTGCCCGCAATGCCGCTGAAATGGCGCACAAGCGGCGCTTCGCAAGCGGACAAAAGCTTCTTCACGATGCCGTCGGCGAGCGCGATTTCGTGGCCCACCTGCACGGCTGTGGCGTAGTCGCTGAAACTGACGACCACATCCATCCAGTCCCACTTCGGCGCCAGGGGCATGTCGAGGCGCGTGATGATGCCCGTGGTGCCATAGGCGCGATTGACCTTCTGCGCGGCGTCGGCCGCCAGATCGATGACGCGCGGTTCGCGCTCCACCGTCACGATACGCACGCCCAGAATATTGCCGGGCTCGCGCAGGCCGCCGTAGTTGATGGAGCCTACGCCGCCTGATCCACCGGCGACAAAGCCGCCAATGGTGGCGGTGCGCTTGGTGGAGGGATGCATGCGCAGCTCCCAACCCGAAGGCGCGAGGGCCGTATCTATATCCACCATGCGCGCGCCCGCCTCAACCCGCACCACGCCGGGGCTGTGCGATATGATCTGCGTCATGCCGATCATATCGATGACGACACCGCCCTCCATGGGCACGCATTGTCCATAATTGCCGGTGCCTGCGCCGCGCGGCGTCAGCGGCACGCCATGGCGCGCGCAGGCGGCGGCGATGCGGATCACATCGGCTTCATCGCGCGGCGCCACGACGGCATCCGCGACCTTGCCGGAAAGTTGTTCGTTCAGGATCGGGCTGTACCAGAAATAATCGCGCGACTTGCGGCGAATGGCGACGGGCTCCGAGATGATCGGCACGCCATCAATGTCGGACAGAACGCGCTCGACCGCGCGCGCGCGGCTCAAAGCCGCTTCATCAGAAACAGGGGCATTCATCGCGCAATCTCCGTCTCGCCGTGGCTTTGTAACAATTCGAAAAGCCTGCGGCGCATGATCATGCCAGGTCGGTCAGAGGGCATATGCATTTCCAGTCTGCGGCTCATGTCGACGATGGCGTCGGGGTCCGTGGTCTCAAGCGCATCGCGATCCTCGGCGATGATGGCGGCGTCCCAGTCGATCAGCTCCTGCGCCGAGCAATCGGCCTCGGTGTCGTTGCGATAGAGGATCTGGACGACCTGGATCGACCCATCATCGATGGGCGTCGCGCAATTGAAGATGATATGGCGGATGCCAGATGGATATTCCATGTCGAGGCGGCGGCAGAAGGGCATGAACCATTTGTTGCGCATGTGCCGAGTGGTCACGGCGTTGGTGGTGCCGGTGATGCGCGCCGCATGGGGTGGATTGACCACCTCCACGATGGTCTCCGCCTCGAAGCCGTAGTCCGTCTCGACGATTTCGTATTTCTCGGGTTTGGGCCGATTCACATCGCCAAAGGTGCCCTTGTGCACGAAGGCGAAATGGGCGTTGTCGAAGGAATTTTCCATCAGGCGCAAGGACGAGGTGTTCCACTTGTCATAGAACTGATGGATCTGGCGATAGCCGGGCATCAAAGCCTCCGGCACCTCGGGAATGTCGGACAGCGGCTCATCGAGCGCCACCCAGACGTAGCCATAGCGCTCCTTCGCATGATAGGCCGTGGCGCGGCCCTCGGGCAGCGGCTGTCCCGCCGGAAACTGCGGGATGGCGGCGAGCTTGCCGGAGGCGTCATAGGACCAGCCATGATAGGCGCAGACGATATGTCCGTCCTTGACCCAGCCCTTGGAAAGTTTCGCCGTGCGATGGCAGCAGCGATCCGCCAGCGCTGCGGGCTTGTCCTCCGCACCAAGGAACACCACGATGTTCTCGCCCAGAAGCGTGAAGGGCTTCGGCCCATCGCGCAGCGATTCCGTTGGCACGGTCGCGTACCAGAACTTGCGCAGAACCGCCTGGCGTGTGTTGAGCATGATGTCCTCGCTGTGGGTTTATCAGCTTTCGCGCGCGACTTCGCTCTCATGCCATCCGCCAAGCGCCAGCTTCGACAGCCAGGCCATGAGGAGGAAGAGCGAGACGCCCGCGAGCGCAATCAGGAACAGCGCAGCGAACATGCGGGGAATGTCGAGCTGGAAGCCGGACTGCAGGATTTCATAGGCAAGGCCTGATCCGCGCCCGCCGGTCCCCGCGACAAATTCCGCCACGACTGCGCCGATCAGCGCAAGGCCGCTTGAAATGCGCAGACCCGCGAAGAAGAAGGGCAATGCGCTGGGAATGCGAAGGCGCAGCAAGGTGGCGGTGCGCCCGGCGCGGTTCATGCGGAAGAGATTGGCCAGACCCTGATCGACGCTGCGCAGACCAATGGTCGTGTTGGAGATCATCGGAAACAGGGCGACCAGCGTGGCGCAGACGGTTAGCGCCGCCTGCGTGTTCTTGACCAGAATGATGATGAGCGGCGCAACCGCCACTACCGGCGTCACCTGCAGCAACACCGCATAGGGAAACAGGCTGATTTCAAGAAACCGGCTCTGCACGAAGAGAAAGGCGATGAGCGTGCCTAGCACCACCGCGCAGAAGAAGGCCTGGAAGGTGATGCGCATGGTCACCCAAAGCGCCGCCAGAAGCGTCGGCGCATCGCCCATCAGGGAATTCGCGATGTCCGATGGTTTGGGGAACAGAAAGACCGGCACCTGCCAATGGCGGCAGGCGAGTTCCCAGCCACCCACCAGAATGGCGCCGACGATGAGTGGCGCCGCGAAGCGCACGAAACGCTCGGATTGCATGAGGGGCTTCATGACGCAGCCGTTGCGCTGGAGGGAAGGGAGGCGTCAGCGAGCCAGCTGGACAGCTGGCGGCAAAGATCGGCGAAGCGCGTCGAATTACGGAAGGCGTCCCCGCGCGGTTGCGGCTCGTCGATCTCCATGACGCGATGAATGCGCCCGGGGCGCGCCGCCATGACGACGACGCGGGTCGACAGAAACACAGCTTCATAGATGGAATGGGTGACGAAGACGCAGGTGAGCTTGCGCTCCCACCAGAGCGCCAAAAGATCGGAGTCGAGCTTGTTGCGGGTGAATTCATCCAGCGCGCCGAAGGGCTCGTCCATCAACAACAAGTCAGGCTCCGTCACCAGCGCGCGGGCGATGGAGACGCGCATGCGCATGCCGCCCGACAATTGCCGGGGATAGCGATTCTCAAAGCC
>CANCSY010000289.1 GCA_947380915.1 Beijerinckiaceae bacterium | reverse complement strand
TAGTCGTAGCTCTTGTCCACGACGCTGACCGGCAGGCTCATGGTCGCCGCGATGATCTTCACCGTCTCCTCGCGATTGTCCTTCATGAACTTCGCGGTGGTGAACCAGGCATGCAGGAAGCGCTTCAGGAGTTCGGGATTGTTCTTGATCAGGTTGCGATGGGCGAAGATGGCGTGGGTATGGAAATCAGGCACGGCGTCGCCGAAGGTGGCGAGCAGGCGGCCTTCGCCATTCTCCACGAGGTTCCAGGTTTCCTGGATGGAATTGACGCTGCCCGCCAGCTCGCCTGATTTCATGGCGGCGAGGCGGGTGCGCATTTCGCCCATGGCGGTCACGTCGATGCCGGTGGGGCCCCAGCCCTTGCTCTCGGACAGGCGGCGGGTGAGCCAATCAGTGAGGGAGCCTGCGGTGGTGACGCCCACGCGCTTGCCCTTGAGATCGTCGACGGACTGGATGGGCCCGTTCTTCATGACGACCAGCGACATGTTGCGGGGCTCGCTGGCCATGGCGGCGACCGCGATGGCGGGCACGCCCTTGGCCGCATAGCCCATGCCGGGGCCGGAGCCGAAGCCCACATCGATGACGCCAGCGGCCATCGCCTGCTGCATCTGCCCATCGCCCCGGAAGACGGAGATTTCGGCATCGATGCCGTCAGCGGCGAAAATGCCCTTGGCCTTGGCGAGATCCGCGCCAGAAAAGGGGAAGGAGGAGCCGATGGATTTGCCGACGCGGAGTTTGTCCGCTGCGAAGGCCGGACGGGCCGTCCATGCCATGCCGGTCATCGCCGCAAGGGCGATCGCGCTACGACGCGTGAGCTTCATCTTCGTTTCTCCCATCCCGCGCTGAGGCGGGTTCTCGACGGCGGGTCCGATCTGGCCCGTCTGCCGGGACTATAGCCCTAGCCGGATCATTCGATAGATCACGAAGCTTTGAAGCAAGGCGCCCGCAGGCTTTGTTGAACATAGCATATAGGCTATAAGGCCTCATGATATCTTTGAGCAGTCGCGCACTTCAGGTCTTTGTGGCCATCGTCGACACCGGATCCTTCGCCGGGGCGGCGCGGCGGCTGGGCGTGGCCCAGCCCTCCATCAGCGCCCATGTGCAGGGACTTGAGCGAGAGACCGGCGCGCGCCTCTTCGACCGCACAAGCGGCCGTCAGGCGACCCTTACGGAGGCCGGGCGAAGCCTTCTGGTCCACGCACGCGACCAGTTGGAGCGCAACGCCCGGCTGGAGCAGGAGCTTGCGGCGGGTACCGAAGCGAAGGGCGCCAGCGTGGCCTTCGCCTGCCAGCGCTCGCTGGCCCTCACCATCCTGCGCGCGCCCATCGCCGATTACGCCCGTACAAGGCGGGACACGCGGCTATCCCTGCGCATCGCCTTTCAGGAGGAGGTGATGGCCGCCGTGCGCATGGGGGCGACCGATCTGGGCTGCCTGATCTCGAATGAGGAGCCGCAGGACATCCCCTCCCTCATCATCGGCCGCCAGCGCTTCGTGGTCTTCGCGGCGCCCGACCACCCCCTCGTCGGGCGCAAGCGAATCCCCCCGCGCGATCTCTCCGATCACGATTTCATCGGTCCCGTGGCCTCGTCCCTTTTTGGCCGCACCCAGAAGAAGCTGCTGGCGGGCATCGGGGTCGAGCGCATGCGCGTGGTCGCCGAAGGCACGGAGTTTTCGCTGGTGCGCGATCTGGCGGCGGCGGGGCTGGGGCTTGGGTGCTCATTGCTGGCGTCGGTCGAGCCCGATCTTGTGGCCGGGCGCCTCGCCCTGATCGATCTCGACGGCCCGCCGCTCTATCTGGACGTGCGCCTGCTGATGAATCCGCAGCGACGGTTGGCCAAGCCCGTGCGCGAATTCACCGATTTTCTGCGCGAGGCCTTTGCTGCGGCGGGTTAGCGCCCGAAGGTGGAGCGCACCGGACCCAGCGATGGGTGGCGGTTCACATCCTTGTAGAGCAGATAGCGGAAGCGTCCGGGCCCGCCCGCATAGCAGGCCTGGGGGCAGAAGGCGCGCAGCCACATGAAGTCGCCCGCCTCCACCTCGACCCAATCCTGATTGAGCCGATAGACCGCCTTGCCCTCCAGAACATAGAGCCCATGCTCCATCACATGGGTCTCGGCGAAGGGGATGACGCCGCCGGGCTCGAGGGTCACGATGTTCAGATGCATGTCGAAGCGGATGTCTTCGGGATCGATGAAGCGCGTGGTGGCCCAGACGCCGTTCACATCCGGCATGAAGGCGGGCGCCACGCTCTGGTCGCTGGAGACGAAGGAGGCGGGCGCAGGCACGCCCCGGATCGGCTCATAGGCCTTGCGGATCCAGTGGAATTTGGCGAGGCCCGCGCTCATGTTGCGCAGGGTCCAGCCGGAGCCGGGGGCGAGCCAGGCGAAGCCCCCGGCGGTGAGCGCATGGGTCTGGCCGCCGACTTCTATGGTCAATTCGCCCTCGACCACGAAGAGCGCCCCCTGCGCCGTGGGGTCAGGCTCCGGGTCCGTGCTGCCGCCGCCCGGCGCCACCTCCATCACATATTGCGCGAAGGTCTCGGCGAAACCGGACAGGGGCCGGGCGATGATCCAGGCGCGGGTCTTCTCCCAGAAGGGCAGGTTGCTGGTGACGATGTCGCGCATCACCCCCTTGGGGATGACCGCATAGGCCTCTGTAAACACCGCGCGCCCGGTGAGCAGTTCGGTCTGCGGGGGATGGCCGCCGGGAATGGCGTAATAGCTTTTGGCGCTCATGGTGGACTCCAGATATTCAGGTCGAGGGATTCAGGGCGCAAGTTCGAGCTGCTCGCCTGCGTCGAGCCAGACCTCGTCGAGATTATGCCCCGCCCCGCCGCGATCCACGATGATGAACCGGCTGTCGGGATCGAGCACGAGCAGGGGATGGTGCCAGGTATTGCGGGCGTAATTCACGCCTTGCCGACCGCTCGCCGCAAAGGCGCGATAGCTGGAGGCGTCCTTCGGGTCCGTGCAGACCAGAACCAGCCAGGGGCGGTCCTGCAGGGGATAGAAGAGCTGCGTGCCCAAGGGGTGGCGCTCCATGATCTCGACGCGGATCGGCAGGGGGCGCGGCTGGGCGACGAAGAGGCTGATGTTCACCACACCGCCCTCCGCGCCGACATCGACGCCCGCCAGCCCATCGCAGCGGGTGGCGAAACCCTGATTGATCGCCTTCACCAGAGCCCCATCCGCCTCCACGACCTCGCCGAAGGGGGCGAAAGCCGCTTTTGTGAGGGGGGCTATGGGCAACCGGAGCATGGGGAAACCTTGGCTTGATCGAATCACGGCGAGTCTCCGCGCGGGGGATGCGGAGCGGGGCCTTTCTAGCATGTTTATCGCCGCCTCGCGCCACCGCCAACCTGCGATCATGTCGCCCTCGATATGGGCGAGAGAACGGCGACGGAGACAGGCATGCCGGTCGCTTTCGGCCTCGCGATGATCGGGACAGGCTTTGATCCGCAGGCGCCATAGACGGTCCGCCGCCCGCACTGCCGAGAGGTGGCGGACGCCTTGAAATTTTTCATAAAACACATATATTTCCCATCATTACACAATTTGAAAATTGGACCGTCGCGATGCTTGAGAATCACCCCTTCCTCATAGCCGTTCTTGTCCTGGTTCTGGCGCTTGGCTATTTGATCT
>CANCSY010000288.1 GCA_947380915.1 Beijerinckiaceae bacterium | reverse complement strand
CCCGCCAGACCAAGCCGCGCGATGGCCTCGCTGGCGGATTGGCGCGCATCGGGCACCCCGTAGACGCGACCGACGAATTCGAGATTCTCGCGGATGGAGAGGTCCTGATAGAGCGAGAAGCGCTGGGTCATGTAGCCCACGCGCCGCTTGATGAGATGGCTCTGGGTGAGGATGTCGTAGCCGAGACACGTTCCGCTTCCGCTGTCGGGCGTCAGCAGCCCGCAGAGCATGCGGATGTTGGTGGTCTTGCCCGAGCCATTGGGGCCGAGAAACCCATAGATCTGCCAGCGCCGCACCTGCAGCGTGAGATCCTTCACCACCACGCGGGCGCCGAAGGACTTGGTCAGCCCCGCCACGTCGATGACGATGTCGGGCGCCTCCCGCCTCATGGCGCCAGCTCCACCGTCACGGGCTGGCCCACGCGCAGCAGCTGCGGCCTGTCGGGCCGGGCCTCGATCTTGTAGACGAGCTTGCTGCGCTCCTCGAGGGAATAGATCACGGGGGGCGTGAATTCGGCCTGCTGGGCGATGAAGCTCACGCGCCCGGTCAGCCCCGGCGCGCAGCCATCGCAACTGACGAAGACGACGCCATTGATGGCGACGCGCGGCAGCACATCCTGCGGCACGAAAAAGCGTACTTTCACATTTTCGGGCGGCAGCAGGGACACCACCGGGCGACCCTGCGGCGCCACCTCGCCCTGCCGATAATAGACCTCTTCAATGCGGCCATCGACGCGGGCGAAGACCCGCGTGCGCGCCTGCCGGGCCTGCGCATTGGCGAGCGCCGCCTGCGCGCCCTCCACCGCGAAACGCGCGGCGTCGATATCCTCCCGCCGCCCGCTCATGCGCGCCACCTCGATCTGGCGGGTGATATTTTCGAGCAGCGCTTTATCGCGGTCAAAATTCGCCTGGGCCTGGTCAAGCTGCTGGCGCGTGGAGACGCCCTTTTCGACGAGGGGCCGGACGCGGGCGATCTCCGACGTCGAGAACTCCATGGCCGCCCTGGCCTGGGCGCGGCTGGCCTCCAGCACCGCGACCTCCTCGGGCCGCTGCTGGGCGGCCTCAAGGCGAGCGAGCCGGGCCTTGGCCTGATCCAGCGCCGCCTGAGCGGCCTCCACCTCGGCGGTCTGCACGGCGGAATCGACCGCGAAGAGAAAATCCCCCGCCTTGACTTCGCGCCCTTCGGAGACCGCAAGCTCAGTGACCCGGCCGGACTCTTCCGGTCCGATGAACATGAAGTCCCCCTCGACCCAGCCCTGATAGCTGCGCAACGCGGGCTTGCAGCCGCCAAGCGCGAGCAGAACGAGGGCGCTGATCAGCGCATGGGCGAAGCGATGGATCAACGCGGCGTTCTCGCAGCCTGAGACTGCTACGGTAACGCGGGGGAGCGCTGAAGGTTGTGGGGTGGGGGAGATAGGACGGTCCAGGCCTGTCTCGGCACTCAGCCTTTTCTCCACCCCGCAGACTGAGGCCCTATTCGGCGGCGACCCCCGTACCGATCTGGCAGCTCACGCCCGTGCCGCCGAGGCCGCAATAGCCGCCGGGGTTCTTGTCGAGATATTGCTGGTGGTAGGCCTCGGCGTAGAAGAACTCCGGCGCGTCGAGGATCTCGGTGGTGATGGGGTCGAAGCCCTTGGCCGCCAGCGCCTTGCCGAAGCTCGCCTTCGAAGCCTCCGCCGCCACACGCTGGGCGGGCGAATAGCAATAGACGCCCGAGCGATACTGGGTGCCCGAATCATTGCCCTGGCGCATGCCTTGCGTCGGGTTGTGGCTCTCCCAGAAGCATTTCAGCAACTGCTCATAGGAAATCTTCGCGGGGTCATAGACCACCAGCACCACTTCGTTGTGGCCCGTGAGGCCCGAGCAGACCTCCTCATAGGTGGGATTGGGCGTCTGGCCGGCAGCGTAGCCTACAGCGGTGGAATAGACGCCCTCACCAAGCTGCCAGAACTTGCGCTCGGCGCCCCAGAAGCAGCCAAGGCCGAACATGGCGGTCTCGAAACCCGCAGGCCATGGGCCCTGAAGGGGGTTGCCATTAACAGCGTGACGGGTGGCTGTGGGGATCTTCTGCGCCCGGCCGGGAAGTGCCTCGCCTGGAGCGGGCAATGATGTGCGCTTGCGGAAACCGAACATGAGACCCTCCTGATCTGATCCCTATGTAAGCACGTCCGCGCGCCCATGTAGAGAGCCCGCGCCGGTCGCAGGCCTAGATGGTGCTGGCGAAACCTCGCCTTTCGGGCTTGCGGCCGACAATCATCAGCAACAGGAGCCCCAGACCGCCAAGGAAAAAGCAAATAGGCAGGCCCATCAGTTGGACGCCTATCGGATCCCAGAGGACGGGATGCGCCTTGAAGAGCAAATTGGGAAGGTTCGGAAACCGCGGCTGGAGAACAGCGCCGGTGGAGGTGAAGATCATGACCCCCATGCCCAAGGAACGCGTACCGTCGATAACAGCGGATACGAACCCGCCAGCAAGGCAAACATAGGAAATGATCGTGAAGACACCGCGCAACATGACGACCCACCGAATTACTAGAGCATGACATTAGCAAACTCGCTAATCGCTGTCCATCCATGCCTCAACGCGGGCCTGGCGCGCCGCCTGAGCCCGCCCCCATGGCGCCCAGCCGGTCCAGCAACCGCCCCACGGCCTCCACGCATTCGCTGAGCCGGGCGTCGGAAGGACACCGCACATCAATGGCCGAATCGCCCCTGCGCATGTGAAAGCGGGCGCCGCCAAGGCCGCCCATCATCTCCCCCATGGATGGATGCATCCCCGAATGGCCCTGTGCAAGCGGACCGGCGGGGCCCCCAGGCATCGTCCCTGCGCGTCCACCGCCACGGACGTGCTCGTCATCATCGTCCTCGTCCCGGTTCATGCGCGAACCGGGCGACATGCGATCCCTGTCCCGGTTGCGGCCCATCTCCTGCTGGATGAACTGAGGAATCGGCGATGGCGCCCCCGCAACGCCTGGCCCAGAGAAGCGCCAGACAGCCGCATCCGGCGTCTGGGCGAGGACGCTGCTGGCGACGATAACGGCGAGGCAACTCAGGATCAGCGCTCTTTTCATGGGGACGGCTCCAAAAAGACCTTGGGGACGCAAAAAATGCGTGAATGGCGAACGATCTGCAGGAAATCCGGTTCCCTGGCGCCATGATCCATCCCTCATTCCAGAAAGTTATGGACATAGATCGGCACAACCGTCGTTTTGCAGCTTGGCGAGAGGGACGGGATGGTTTATGCCCTGCGCACGTTCGGTTGGCTTGTACCGCATTCACGTGCGACAAGGCTGGCGAAGACGTCAGCATGCGCCCCGGCGTACGCTGCGGAGGGGTGGCCGAGTGGCTGAAGGCGCACAGCGCGCCAAAGGCGCGCGTCATCTCTTTAAAATACCGCGTGCGCCCCGGCGTACGCTGCGGAGGGGTGGCCGAGTGGCTGAAGGCGCACGCCTGGAAAGTGTGTATGCGGGAAACCGTATCGCGGGTTCGAATCCCGCCCCCTCCGCCACTATACCGCTCTAAATCTCTGAATTTATTGAATTAATTAGGCCGGAGATAATGTCGGCCCCCAAATTAGTCCCCAAGCCTTACACGCCATGCCCTGACTTCAAAAAGCTGCTCCTTGCTCATGCAATCAAGCTTC
>CANCSY010000287.1 GCA_947380915.1 Beijerinckiaceae bacterium | reverse complement strand
ATCACGCAGGCCATGGTGGAGCTTTATCGCACGCGTCTGAACTGGGTGGTGGAGAATGGCCGCTACCAGTTCCAGAACGAACAGGCCGGCCGCCAATGGGACCGGGGCCATAACCCCGAAGCGGTGAACGATCTGCGCAGCGCCATGGCGCTGGATCCCAAAATGGGCGTGCTGGTGGCCCACGGCCTCACCGACCTGGTGACCCCCTATTTCGAAACCCGCATGGTGCTGGACCAGATCGTTCTGACGGGCTCAGCCGAACGCCAGCGCTTCGAGACCTATCCGGGCGGGCATATGTTTTATAGTCGCGAGGAGGCGCGGAGGATGTTTAGGGCTGATGGGGAGAGGTTGGTGGGGAGGCGGTGATTAATGCGCCTTCCCCGGCACCTGCGCCTGTTCGAAGGTCGCCATGTCCTGATGGCAGGCGATGGCCGCTTTCACCACGCCTGCGGCCAGCGCTGCGCCCGAACCTTCGCCAAGGCGCATGCCCAGATCGAGAAGGGGCTTCTTGCCCAGCCGCGCCAGCACATCCCCATGGGCGCCCTCGACGGACAGATGCCCCGCCATACAATGGTCGATGGCGCTGGAATCGAGCGCGTGAAGAATGGCGGCGGCGGCGGTCACCACATAGCCGTCGAGGATCACGGGCACCCGCTCCATGCGCGCGGCCATGATGGCGCCGGCGATGGCGACGATCTCGCGTCCGCCAAGGCGGCGCATGACTTCCAGGGGATCGCTCAGGTTGCCCTTGTTGAGGGCCACCGCGCGACGCACCGCATCCACCTTGCGGGCGAGGCCCGCATTGTCGACGCCCGTGCCGCGCCCCACCCAATGCTCGGCCTCCCCACCATAAAGCGCGTGATAGATCGCGGCGGCGACAGTGGTGTTGCCGATGCCCATTTCGCCCAGGCACAGCAGGTCCGACCCGCCCGCGATGGCCTCCATGCCGAAGGCGAAGGTGGCCGCGCAGCCGGCCTCGTCGAAGGCGGGCTCCTGGGTGATGTCGGGGGTGGGATGGTCCAGGGCGAGTTCGAAGACCTTCAGGCCGAGGTCATAGGCGCCGCAGATCTGGTTGATCGCCGCCCCTCCGGCCGCGAAATTCTCCAGCATGGCGCGGGTGACGGCGGCGGGATAGGCGGAGACGCCCTGCGCCGTCACGCCGTGGTTGGCGACGAAGATCGCCACCACAGGCCGCTGCACCACCGGCCGCGAGCGGCCCTGCCAGGCCGCCATATGGGCGACGATCTCCTCCAGCCGCCCCAGCGAGCCAGCAGGCTTGGTGAGCTGGGCGTCCCGCGCCCGCGCATCCTCCACGCAGGTCTCGGAGGGACCGGGCATGGTGGCCAGAAGGGCGCGGATATCATCGAAGGGAAGGCCGGAGGCGGACATGGGATGCTCTCGTATGGGGCTCCGGGGGTCATAGCTCCATTGGGGGGGATTGCAAGCCGGGCTCGACAGCGCCCGCGCAATGGCTCATTCAGGACAGATGCGCCTCCTCAGCGATCTGCTCTTTTGCCTGAGATTCTACTCGCGGCTGCCGCTGCCGGTCTTCCGGTTCGAGGCCGCGCCCCATTCCATGGGCGATTTCGGCCGGGCGGTGCGGCTTGTGCCCATCGCGGGGCTGCTGATCGCCCTGCCTGCGGGCCTGCTGCTGGCGGGCGCGGGCGCCGTGCTGCCGCCAGAACTGGCAGCCGTGCTTGCGCTCATGGCGCTGGCCGTCACCACCGGCGCCTTCCATGAAGATGGGCTGGCCGATGTGGCCGATGGCTTTGGCGGCGGGCGCACCATCGAGCGCAAGCTCGAGATCATGCGCGACAGCCGCATCGGAACCTTCGGCGGCGTGGCGCTGGGCCTGTCCCTCCTGGCGCGCTGGGCCGCCCTGACCGCCCTGCTGCGCATGGGGCTCACGCCCGCGCTCATCGCCCTCTTCGCCGCCGCCGCCCTTTCGCGCTGGCTGGGCCTGCTGCCCATCGCCCTGCTGCCCGCCGCCCGCAAGGACGGCGCGGCCCATGCGGCGGTGGGGCCGGAGCGCAGCGCCATGGCCCTGGGCGGCGCGCTGGCGCTGGGGGCGGGGCTCGCGCCCTGGTGGCTGGGTGGGGGCGCGCTGTGGCTCTCAGGGGTCGCTGTGGCGCTGGCCTGCGGGGCGGCGCTGGGGGTGGTCTATGTGTCCCACAGGCAGATCCGGGGCCAGACCGGCGATGTGGCGGGCGCGGCCCAGCAGGTGGCCGAGATCACGTATCTGATCGCCCTGTGCATCCGCGTTTGAAAAGCGACGCACAAGCCTCTAGGGTCCGCCCATGTCAAGAATCTCCACACCCTGCGTGAACATCTGCTGGACTGACCCGAACCATGGCCTGTGCGAGGGCTGCGGGCGCACGCGCGACGAAATCGGCTCCTGGTGCTTCATCACCGAGGAGCAGCGCCTCGCCCTCATGCCGCAGCTGAAGGAGCGGCTGGCGAAGGCGCTGGCGGCCAAGGCTGCGGCGGCGAGCCCCGCTCAGTAACCCGCGATGCTCGAAATGAAGCGGGCGCAGACCAGCAGCAGGAAGATGCCGAAGGCCCGCTCCAGCGCGCGCTTGGGCATGGCGTGGGCGAGCTTGACGCCCAGCGGCGCGGTCCACACGCTCACCGGCGCGAAGAGCGCCAGACCGACCAGCGACACATAGCCGATGGAGCCCGGCGGCAGGCCCTCGCGGCCCCAGCCCGCCAGCATGAGGCCGATGGCGCCGGGGATGGAGATGATGACCCCCATGCCCGCCGAGGTCGACACCGCCTGATGGATCGGCCGGTTGTAGAAGGTCATGAACATGGACGAGAGCTGGCCGCCGCCGATGCCCATGAGCGCCGACAGCACGCCGATGATGAGGCCATAGACTTTCATCAGAGGGCCCTTGGGCAGATCATCCCCCAGCCGCCACGAAAAATTGCCCAGCAACCGCGTCGCGCTCAACCCCGCCACGAAGACGAAGACGAGCTTGAAGACCACCGGCGAGGCGAAGCTGGCGAGGTAAGCGCCCGCGACCACGCCGACCACAGTGGGGATCGCCCAGGCGCGCAGAATGGTCATATCCACAGCCCCCCGCGCCTTGTGGGCCACATAGGAGCGGATGGAGGTGGGGATGATGATGGCCAGCGACGTTCCCACCGCCAGCGGGGTGCTCACCGCGTCAGGGATGCCCAGAAACAGGAAGAGATCATGCAGCACGGGCACGATGACCGCCCCGCCGCCGACCCCGAAGACACCCGCAAGGATGCCCGTGAGCGCGCCAGCCGCGATGAGCGAAGCCGCGAAAAAGGCGAAATCGCCGATGGAGATGCCTTCGAGCATGATAAAATTCCCGTGAGATCACCCTTGTGCGCCCCCGCGCGCGGCCATGCAACGGTTTAGGCGTATCGCCTGTGGGTGATTTGTCTCAGGCCGCCTCGACGGCGGGCCGCACCAGCCGCACCGCATCGCGCAGCACCTCGACCCCCGCCCCGCGCTTGACGCCCTCGGTGGAGAGGTGGCGACGCCAGGCCCGCGCGCCGGGCATGCCGCCGAAGAGGCCGAGCATGTGGCGGGTCATGTCGGCGAGGCGGAAGCCCTCCCCCAGCCGCGCCTCCACATAGGGCAGATAGGCCTCGATCAGCTCGAAGGTGGAGGCCAGCGGGGCAGGCTCGCCGAAAAGCTCCGGAT
>CANCSY010000286.1 GCA_947380915.1 Beijerinckiaceae bacterium | reverse complement strand
GCCTGCGGCAATGTGGACACGCGCGACCCCTGCACCGTCTGCGCCGATCCGCGCCGCGACCCCGCCATGCTCGTGGTGGTGGAGACGGTGGCTGATCTGTGGGCGCTGGAGCGGGCGGCGGCCCTGCGCGCGCGCTACCATGTGCTGGGCGGTACCCTCTCACCCCTCGATGGCGTGGGGCCGAAGGATATCAATCTGGATTCGCTGGTGAGCCGGGTGAGCGAGGGGGAGATTCGCGAGATCATCCTGGCGGTGAACGCCACCGTGGATGGGCAGACGACCGCCCATTACATCACCGACATTCTCTCCCATCTGAATGTGAAGATCACCCGCCTCGCCCATGGGGTGCCCGTGGGCGGCGAGCTCGATTATCTCGACGAGGGCACGCTTTCGGCCGCCATTCGTCAGCGCACGGATTTTTGAGCGGGAACCTTCGCAGCCCCCAGCGCTTCCCGCAGAGCCTCAACATGCGAGGATCCCATGGGCAAACCGCTCACCGTCACCATTCCCCATTCCCTTGGCGCAGCGCAGGCCAAGCGGCGCATCGCAGAGGGGGTCGAGACACTGCGCCAGCAATATGCCTCGCAGATCACCCGCGCGGACATCGCCTGGCAGGGCGAGCGGGCGGAGCTGCAGGTGGGCGCTCTAGGTCAGACGATCACTGCGCGGATCGACGTGCAGCAAGACCACCTCAACATCGAGGTCGATCTGCCATGGCTTCTGCAAAAGCTCGCGCGACCGCTCGAGACATTTCTGGCTCGCACGGGCGCGGAAACGCTCAGGCTGGGAAAAAGCTGAACCTGCGGCCTAGCGGCCGATCAGCTTTTCAATGCCAGCCGCGACGCCGGCGGCCAGAAAAGCCCAGATCATCAGGGGAATGACATGGACCGGCTCAAAATAGAACCCCACACCGATACCGGTGGCGATGACGCCGAGCATTATTTGCCATCCAGATAACTGCGGCATCGGCGTTCTCCCTGAAAAATCTTTAAAAATCATATATTTATAAATTGACCTTGGCAAGGGTGATAAATGAGGCCCCGCTCAGCCTCGCCCGTCCCGGCAACGATCCGAGCAATAGCGCACCTCGTCCCAGACCTTCGCCCATTTCTTGCGCCAGACGAAGGGGCGCGCGCAGACCACGCAAAGCTTGGCAGGCAGGTCGCTCTTCTTGCGCATCTTCGCCAAGGGGGACTCCTTCACTTGCATGAACCGCATCACGCGCGGCTTCGTATGCTGCTAGTGTGATACGCGCGCCCGCCCCTGAATGGATCAATGATGAAAAGCCTGCGTCTGGTGCTCGGCGATCAGCTCACCCGTTCCCTGAGCGCGCTTGACGGGCTCGATCCCGCACAAGACGTGGTCTTCATGGCGGAGGTGGCGCAGGAAACGACCTATGTGCCCCACCACAAGCAGAAGATCGTCCTGATCCTCTCGGCCATGCGTCACTTCGCCGAGGAACTCATCAGCGAAGGCGTCAGCGTGCATTATGTGCGGCTCGATGATCCCGCCAATACCGGCGCCTTCACCAGCGAAGTCGCCCGCGCCATCGCCTTGCATAAGCCTGTTCGCCTCATCGCCACGGAGCCCGGCGAATGGCGGGTGGGGCAGATGATGAACGCATGGTCCGCGCAATTGGGCCTGCCTTTGGACATCCGCGAAGATGACCGTTTCTTTTGTTCGCGCGGCCGTTTCGCGCGCTGGGCGGATGAGCGCAAATCCTATCGCATGGAGTTCTTCTATCGGGAGATGCGCCGCGAGACCGGGCTCTTGATGCAGGGCGACAAGCCCGAGGGCGGCGAGTGGAATTTCGACAAGGAAAACCGCAAGGCCCTGCCCGCACGCATTGCGCCCCCCAGGCGCCAGCGCTTCGAACCTGACGCCATGACCCGCGAGGTGATGGCGATGGTGGGGGAACGCTTCGCCCACCATTTTGGCGATCTCGAACCCTTCGGCTGGGCGGTGACGCGAGCGGACGCGCTGGAGGCGCTGGACCATTTCATCAACGCCTGCCTGCCGCTTTATGGCGACTATCAGGACGCCATGAAGGTGGGCGAGCCCTTTCTCTATCACTCCATCATCTCGCCCTATCTCAACTGCGGGCTGCTGACCGCGCGCGAGGTCTGCATGGCGGCGGAACGGGCCTTTCGCGCGGGCCATGCGCCGCTGAATGCGGTGGAAGGTTTCATCCGCCAGATCCTGGGTTGGCGCGAATATGTGCGGGGCATCTATTGGCGCCATATGCCGGACTATGAGCATACGAATGCGCTTAAGGCCCATCGCCCCCTGCCGGACTTTTTCTGGACCGGCGACACCCGCATGAATTGCGTGGCGCATGTGGTCAGCGAGACGCGCCAGAACGCCTATGCCCATCACATCCAGCGCCTTATGATCACGGGCAATTTCGCTTTGCTGGCGGGCCTTGAGCCGCGCGCGGTGGAGGCATGGTATCTCGCCGTCTATATCGACGCTTTCGATTGGGTGGAGCTGCCCAACACCCATGGCATGGTGCTTTTCGCCGATGGCGGCATGCTGGCTTCCAAGCCCTATGCGGCCTCAGGCGCCTATATCAACCGCATGTCCGATTATTGCGGGGGATGCGCCTATGACGTGAAGGAAAAGAGCGGCGCGAAGGCCTGCCCCTTCAACATTCTCTACTGGCATTTTCTCATCGAGAACCACGCGCGCCTCGCGGGCAACCCGCGCATGGCCATGCCCTATCGCACCCTCGAGAAAATGAGCGTGGAGCGGCGCGCTGAGATCACGCGCGAGGCGCTGGCGTTTCTGGATGGTGGCGACAAGCGACAAGCGGCGAGCCAGTTCGCGCTCGATCTCTAACCCTCACCAGGCGATCGCCACGCCCAGATGATCGAAGAAGCCGCCGGATTGATCGGCGCTCAAATCATCGATCACCCCAAGCAGACGCGCAGCTGACGTCTGCGGCGTCTGCACCTCCAACCCATCCTTGCTGAAGGGCGAAGATAGCGCCGTGCGCACCGTGCCCGGATGCAGCGCCACGCACAGAGCCGCAGGCCTGCGGCGCTTCAATTCGATGGCCGCCGTGCGCACAAGCTGGTTCAGCGCAGCCTTGGAGGCGCGATAGCCGTACCAGCCCCCCAGATGATTATCGCCAATGCTGCCCACCCGCGCCGAGAGCGTGGCGAAGACCGCCTTGCCCTGGGGCGCGAGCGCGGGCAGCACATGTTTCATCAAGAGGGCCGGACCGATGGCGTTGAGCGCGAAGGCGCGAGCGAGCTTGGCGCCATCAAGATCGCGCCAGGTCTTTTCGGGGCCCTGCAAATCATCATGGAGAAAGCCCGTGGCGTCGATGACGAGGCGCAGCTCGCCAAGCGCCGCAACGCTGGCCACAGCGCGCGCGATGCTGTCTTCGTCCGTGAGATCGAAGGCGGGCGCGCTGCGTCGGCTGAGCGCCGCCACCTCCGCAAAACAACCACTGGCGCGCAGATGCTCCACCAGCGCCGCCCCAACGCCGCCGCTGGCGCCGAAGACCACGGCGACGCCGCCCTGCGGGATGGAGGAGAGCTGAATCGGCGCAAGCTCGCTCATGACTTCAGTTTCCCGAAAGCCTTCGACAGATAGGGCCTGACAGGCAGGAACAGGCGATAGCCAACTTCCAGCAGGGGCGTCACGCCCGGCAAGCCAGCGAGGCGCGCGGCCCAGCGCCAGCG
>CANCSY010000285.1 GCA_947380915.1 Beijerinckiaceae bacterium | reverse complement strand
AACGCTGCGCATTGACCGTCTGGAGCGCGCTGTCGATGGCCTGAAGACCATCATAGGCCTTCTGGGCGTCGGTGATCATGATCGTGCTGCCGCCGATGGACTCAAGCTCGCCGATCACGGTTTTGCTGACGACGGGATTTGTGAGGGATAACGCGGTGACGCCTGCGGGCGTAATGACAAGTTTTCCAGCGTTTGTCGTGGTGTCATAGGTATAGTCGGAGCCGAAAGCCGATTTCATTTTCGCGGCGAGGCCGGTGGCGACAGCGTCAGCGATCGTGACCGGAGTGGCGGGAGACACAAGAGAGGCGTTGTCCACATCCGTCTGCGAAACCTGATACTGAACCTTCTTGCCGCCAATATTGGCTTCCACAACCACACCGAGATACTTGGACGGTGTGCTGTTGGCCGTTGTGAAATCGATCGTGGCGGAGCCGTCGGTACCGTTATAGCTTGGCGTCGCGCCTTCGATATTGAGGTTGCCAAGGGCGCCGTCCTTCGCATTGACGCCGGTCTGCATGTTCGGGAGCTTGATCTGGATGGTCTGGCGAGAATTGGCGCCGACCTGGAAGGAGAAGGTGCCGTCGTGGCCGTTGCCGCCCGTGCCATCAAGGATGTTCGCGCCGTTCCACTGGGTGTTCTGGCCGATGCGGTCGATTTCCGCGCGCAGCTGCTGGAATTCGCCGTTCAGAAAGCCGCGGTCCTTTTCGTTGTTCGTGTCGTTGGAAGCCTGCACGGCCAGTTCACGCATGCGCTGGAGCATGTTGGTGACCTGCTCGGTGGCGCCTTCCGCGGTCTGGATCAGCGAGATGCCGTCATTGGCGTTGCGGACAGCCTGGTTGAGGCCGCGGATCTGAGAGGTGAGGCGCGTGCTGATGGCAAGACCAGCGACGTCGTCCACGGCGTTGTTGATGCGCTTGCCGGTCGAAAGCTGCTGCATGACGGTCGCCAGGCCGCGGGCGTTGGTGTTCAGCGACTGCTGGGCGTAGAGCGAGCCGGTATTGGTGTTGATGGCGGTCATAGCCTATCTCCGATTGGATCTAAGAAAATCAACGGCGGATGGCCGCTGAGCCCGGCTCAACTACTGTGGACCGTTAAGTTGAAAGAACGGACGGTCCCGCTCAGCCTTTAAATGTAAATTCGATTTTTATGCGGAAAAACTGGATTTTTTATAGTTTATAATAAGTAAATGCATTGTTTATATTATATAATTACTATGCATGATTGTGTTGGTTAATATTTATATATTTATTTACGCTGAGCTTCGTCGTATTTTGTTAAGAAATAATAAACGAATGGCCGCGCTGCTGGCGTTGGCGACCGCCCGCAAAGACCTGACATTCCCAGCGATAAATGCTTGAATGGCTTTATTGCCCTGGCCAGCCGCAAACCATGCTTTCCTGAAATGACAGACGATATGATCCATCAAGCAAGCGTGAGCGGCGCGGATATGCCCGGGCAATGGAATTTCTGGATCGACCGGGGCGGCACGTTCACCGATGTGATCGCGCGCCTGCCCGACGGGACGCTGGCCTCCCGCAAGCTGCTCTCCGAAAACCCGCAGGCCTATGCGGACGCCGCCGTGCAGGGCATTCGCGACCACATGGGGCTGACCGCAGGCCAGAAGATCCCCTCCGCCCGCATCGCCGCCATCAAGATGGGCACTACGGTGGCCACCAACGCCCTGCTGGAGCGCAAGGGCGAGCGTACTCTTTATATAACCACGCGCGGCTTCGCCGACGCCCTGCGCATCGGCTACCAGACCCGCGCCGACATTTTCGCCCTCGACATCAAGAAGCCCGAGCAGCTCTACGAGCGCGTGGTGGAGGTGGCCGAGCGCGTGCTTGCCGATGGCGCCGTGGAGATGGCGCCCGATCTCGACCAGGTGCGCCGCGACCTGCAGGCGGCCCGTGACACGGGCGTCGAGGCCTGCGCCATCGCCTTCATGCATGCCTATCGCTACCCCGCCCATGAGCAGGCGGTGGCCCGCGTGGCCCGGGAAGTCGGCTTCAGGCAGGTCTCGACCTCCCATGAGGTGAGCCCGCTGATGAAGCTGGTGGGGCGCGGCGACACGACCGTGGCCGACGCCTATCTCTCCCCCGTGCTGCGCCGCTATGTGGACCGGGTCGCCGCCGAATTCGACGACGCGGGCTCCGGCGCCAAGCTCATGTTCATGATGTCCTCGGGCGGGCTCACGGACGCCAACCTGTTCCAGGGCCGCGACGCGATCCTCTCGGGTCCCGCAGGCGGGGTCGTGGGCTGCGTGGAGACCGCCAAACTTGCGGGCCTCTCGCGGGTCATCGGCTTCGACATGGGCGGCACCTCAACGGACGTCTCCCACTACGATGGAGAATTCGAGCGCACTTTGGAGACCGAAGTCGCGGGCGTGCGCATTCGCGCGCCCATGATGCTCATTCATACGGTGGCGGCGGGCGGCGGCTCGATCCTCCATGCGGATTCCGGCCGTTTCGTCGTCGGCCCCGATTCGGCTGGCGCGGATCCTGGCCCGCGCAGCTATCGGCGCGGCGGACCCCTCACCGTCACCGACGCCAATGTGATGGTGGGCAAGCTGAACCCCGCCTTCTTCCCCAAGATCTTCGGCCCCGGACGCGATCAGCCCCTTGATGTGGAGGCGGTGCGTCAGGGCTTTGCGGCGCTCGCCGCCCAGGCAGGCGACTCCCGCCCGCCAGAGGAGATGGCGGAAGGCTTCATCCGCATCGCCGTTGAAAACATGGCCAACGCCATCAAGAAAATCTCCGTTCAGCGCGGCTATGACGTGACCCACTACGCCCTGCAATGTTTCGGCGGCGCGGGCGGCCAGCACGCGTGCCTCGTGGCGGACGCGCTGGGCATGCGCACTGTTCTGATCCACCCGCTGTCGGGCCTGCTGTCAGCCTATGGCATGGGCCTCGCCGATACGCGCGCCGTGCGCCAGCGCACCGTAGAAGCGCCGCTGGATGAGGCGGGAACGCAATCAGCCGAAGAGATCGTGAACGCGCTGGGCGCCGAGGCTCTCGCCGATCTCGCCCACCAGATTCAGGCGGACGCCGAGCGCAAGCTGCTGCGCCGCGCCCATGTGCGCTATGCGGGCACAGACACGGCGATGATCGTGGATTTCGGCGCGCCCAAGGACATGCGCGCCGCCTTCGAGGCCGCCCACCGCACCCGCTTCGGCTTCGCCGACGAAGGACGCGCGCTGGTGATCGAAGCTGTGTCCGTGGAGGCGGTCGCGCCCGGTCAGGGCGTCGATGAGCCGGACCTACCTACCGTTGAAAGCCACCCCGAACCCTCCAGCGCCACGCGCTTCTTCTCGCAGGGCGAATGGCAGAACGCGGGCGTGCATCTGCGCAAGGGGCTCACCCCCGGCGCGCGCATCGCAGGCCCCGCCGTGCTGATCGAGCCGCACCAGACCATCGTGATCGAGCCGGGCTGGGTCGCCGAAATCTCGCCGAAGGACCATGTGGTTCTGCATCGCGAGGGCGAAGTGCGCGCGCTGACCGTGGGCGCCGCCGTCGAGCCGGTCATGCTGGAGATTTTCAACAATCTCTTCATGTCCATCGCCGAGCAGATGGGCCTTGTGCTGCAAAACACCGCAAGCTCTGTGAACATCAAGGAGCGCCTCGATTTCTCCTGCGCGATCTTCGATCGCAAGGCGAGCCTTGTGGCCAACGCCCCGCATATTCCGGTGCATCT
>CANCSY010000284.1 GCA_947380915.1 Beijerinckiaceae bacterium | reverse complement strand
GTGACGATGGCGCCAAGGCGCCGCGCGGTGGCGATGGCCTGAAGGCCCGCCACGCCTACGCCCATGATGAAGATCTTGGCCGCAGGCACGGTGCCCGCCGCCGTCATCATCATCGGCAAGGCGCGGCCATATTCGCCGGCGCCATCGATGACGGCGCGATAGCCCGCCAGATTGGCCTGGGACGACAGAACGTCCATGACCTGCGCGCGGGTGATGCGCGGCATGAATTCCATGGCGAAGGTGGAGAGGCCCGCCTGCGCGAACTGGGCCAGCGCCTCGTCCTGCCCATAGGGGTCCATGATGGCGATCACGGCCGCGCCGGGAGCTGCGCCCGCAAGATCAGCGGCGGCAGGCCTGCGCACGGCGAGCACCACCTGCGCGCCAGCGACCGCCTCCGAAAGGCTGTGGGCGATCTTCGCGCCAGCGGCTTCGAAATCCGCGTCGGGAATGCCGGAGGCGGAGCCCGCCCCGGTCTGCACCACGACTTCGGCGCCCAGAGCGGCGAGCTTCTTGATCGTTTCCGGCGTCACCGCGACGCGAGTCTCGACGGAAAGGTTTTCAGCAGGAACGGCGATGCGCATACGAAGGCTCCGATGAAACCCGATAGTCCCGGTCCGAACCGCAAATCCCCGGCGAAAGCAGGCCGCCGGTCAGCGCCAGAAGGCGCGGCCCAGCGGCCCATTTAGTCGTCAGAGAAGGGTGACGGCCATGAAAATGACGATGGCGACGACGCCGATGGTGCCCCACTTCGTCAAGGAAACAAACAGCTTGTAGGTGCCTTCGTGCTCGGCGTAGTCCATGTCCGGATGGCCGGAAGCGGCGGTCTGATGATTAGCCATGATCCCCTCGGAAAGGTTCGCTAGAATTTCGGTCCATTTGCTTAGCCGAATCCGGGGAAGCCTGCAATGTGGCGAAGGCGCGGCGCGCCTGCCGATACACAAACAGGACATAGACAGAAAGTCCCAGCGCCCCGCCCACATGGAGCAACCACAGGCGTCCGGCCTCCGCCACATCCGGCCCTGCGCCGAGGCGCCCGATGATGAAGGCGGCGACCGGCAAAGCGAAGGCGAGCCTGCGCGGCCCCTCCTCCCCCGCGCGAAACAGCAGGGCGGCCACCAGAAGCACGGGAATGTAATAGGCCTCCACCCAGCAGCCCGGCCCGAGCCGCAGGACGACCAGCAGGGTCACGAGGGTTCCGGCCAGGGCCAGCAGCAGCCGCCCCAGAACCGCGCTTACATGGCCGACGAAGGGCACCGCCAGAAAGACCGGCGTGGTCGCCCAGGCGACCCACGAGGCCCAGCCGGGCTCGCCGATGATCCATACGATTCCAAGGGGATAGAAGGGCTGGCTGGAGCCCACCAGCAGGGCGACCCCGTTGGCGGCCTGTTGCCAGACATTGTCGGTCGCGGTGCGGTTGCGCCAGACCTGCAGGAGGCCCGAGGCTTTCGCGGTCTCCCCATTGTCCACCACGCCCGCGCCCTCCGACATTCCTCTGTGCTACGGCCCGAACGGCGCCGCAGATCAGCTCGCCTTGCGCTTCGCGTGGCCGGTGAGGCCCACCAGATCGAGGGCCGCGCTCTGGCGCTGCTCGATGGCGGCGACCGTGAAATTCTCGCCCAGCGCCGATTCGAAGAGCTGGTGGAAGTTCAGTTTCGCGTCCAGATGCAGGAACACGCCGCCAAGGCCGATGGCCGCCCGGTCCATGAAGACGAATTCGCGGGGCACCTTCACCGGCCCCTTCTCCTTCAGGGCCTGATGGACCGTGAAGGCCTCCTTGCGTCCATATTTGCCGGGCTCCACCCCGTCCGCAATGGTGCGGACCCGGTCATCCAGCAGCGGCCCATAGATGAAGCGCGCCCAGATGTTGAGGACTTCGATCAGGTCCTTGCGCAGGCCCTTGAAGCCCCAGGTCTCATAGGCGTGGACCACCTGCGCCTGATCGTTGCGCATGAGGCCCTGATAGAGATCCACCACCCCGCCCACGAAGCTCGGCGGGAAGACGCGCACGCAGCCATAGTCCAGCAGGTTGATGCCCTCGCCCTCGCCAAAGACCGTGTAATTGCCCAGATGCGGATCCCCGTGGATCACGCCAAACTGGCTGAAGGGCTGCCACCAGGCCCGGAACATGGCCTGTGCGATGCGGTTGCGCACCTCCTGATCGGCGGTCTTGAAGGTGAGGAGCTTGCGCCCCTCCAGCCAGTCCAGCGTCAGCAGGCGGCCGGTGGAGAGCTCCGGCCAGGAGCCGGGCACGCGCACCTCGTCGAAATCTGCGAGCATATGGGCGTAGAGCGCGGCGTTCTTCGCCTCGCGCTTGTAATCCAGCTCCTCGCGCACCCGCGCGCCGATCTCCACCGCCATTTCGCGGGTGTCGATGGCCGCGTCCATGCGCCGATGCAGGGCGAAGAGCACGTCGAGCTGGGAGAGGTCCGCCTCCACGGCGGAGGCCATGTCGGGATATTGCAGCTTGCAGGCGAGGGGGCGCCCGTCATGGCTCACCGCCCGATGCACCTGCCCCAGGGAGGCGGCGGCGGCGGGATGCAGGTCGAAGGACTGGAAGCGCGCCTGCCACTGCGGCCCAAGCTCGGCCATCATGCGGCGCTTGACGAAGGCCGCGCCCATGGGGGGCGCATCGGACTGCAACTGTTGCAGGGCCTCGGCATATTCGGGCGGCAGGGCGTCGGGGATGGTGGCCAGCAATTGCGCCACTTTCATCATGGGCCCCTTGAGGCCGCCCAAAGCCTTGGTCAGCATCGCCGCATTGTCCGCGCTCGCGCCGCCAAAGAGGGAGGCGGCCGCCATGCGCGCGGCGACCCCGCCCGCATTGGCGCCCACCCGTGCATAGCGGGCGGCCCGGGCGGAAAAGCGATTGGCTTCGTTGTCGGTCATGGGAGAACCAGGGCTGCGGGACAGGCTTCAGGTAGGCGCCTTCAGCCGTTTTACGAGCCCCGCCCCGGTTCAGACCGGCGCGGTGTTCACATTATAGGTGAACAGCCACTCATAACGCGCCGCGACCGCGTCGGCGCTCCACTCCCGGTCGATATAGGCGTCAGCTTTCGCGGGATCGCGGTAATCGGGGTTGTGGAAGTGGCGCACCATCTCATTGGCGCCCGCCACCATGCGGTTGTCGCGCGCCAGCCGCGCCGCCTCGTAGCGTTGCAGGGCGGTGGGCACATCGTCATAGGCCTCAAGGCAACGGGCCAGCACCACCCCATCCTCCAGCGCCATGACGGCGCCCTGGGCGAGGAAGGGCAGCGTGGGATGGCAGGCGTCGCCCAGCAGGGCCACGCGGCCAAAGGCGAAACGATCCAGGGGATCGCGCACCAGATAGGCCCATTGCAGGAGCTTGGGGGCGGCGTCGATCATCACATGGATGTCCTCGTGCCAGCCTTCGAAATCCGCATGGCACTGCTCTTTGGTGCCCTCGACGGTCCAGGCGGATTCTTTCCACTCGGCGCGTTCCACGGTGGCGGCGAGGTTGAAGATCTCCCCATCGCGCAGGGGATAATGGACCACATGGCCATTGGGGCCGATCCAGTTCACCGCCATGCTGGCGCGCATGCGCTCGGGCAGGGCGTCAAGCGGGATCACCCCGCGCCAGATCATCATGCCGGGATAGCGGGAGGGCGCGTCGTTGGCGGTGAGGCTGCGCACCATGGAATTGACGCCATCACAGCCGATGAGCGCGTCGCCCTCGAAGATGCGGCCATCCTGCAGGGTGAGGAAAACCTTGCCGTCGCGCTCCTCGAAGGAGGCGCAGCGGGCGTTCAGATGCAGCACATCGGGCCGCTGGCGCAGCACCGCGTCGCTGACGGCGGTGAG
>CANCSY010000283.1 GCA_947380915.1 Beijerinckiaceae bacterium | reverse complement strand
GCGGCATGGCCGCGCATGGGAATGCGTCGCCAGAAGCGCCAGAGATAGGGATGGGCGCGCTCCTCGTCCGTGGGGGCGCTGACGCCATGGACGCGGAAGGCGCGGGGGTCCAGCGCCTCGCGGATGCGCAGGATCGCGCCGCCCTTGCCTGCGGCGTCATTGCCCTCCATGGCGATGACGAGGCCGCGCTGGCGAAAGCTCTTCGATGTCGTGATGTGGGTCAGCGCATGCTGATAGTGGCGCAGTTCCTCGCGATAGGTGTCGGGGTCGAGGCTTTTCGTCAGGTTAAGGGCGGAGATGACCGTGGGCGTCATCAGGGGGATCTTCCCCCTTGGCGCAGCCTTAGGTTTGGCGGGTTTCGACTTCGCGGCCTTGCCGGTTTCCGCAGCGGCCTTGCGCAGCACATCGAGCAGCAGCATGCCCGCCGCCAGATCCCGGTAGCGGTCATTGTCGCCCGCCACCACATACCAGGGCGCCTGGCCGGTGGAGGTGATGTCGGCCATTTCGAGGCCCGCCGCATTCAGCCTTTTGCGCTCCTTTTTCGTGTCGATATGGTTCCATTCGATCACGACCGGGCGCCTGCGCGAGCCATCGGCCCGCAGCACCTTCTTCAGCCGCCGCCGGGCCTCCTTGTCCGGCAGGAAGAGCCAGAGCTTGAGCAGCATGACGCCTTCGGCCGCCAGCATGGTCTCGAATTCGTTGATGTCGGTGAGCGCCTGCGTGAATTCGGTCTCGTCCAGCAGGCCCCGCGCGCGCCCGTCCAGCGCCGGATGATACCAGGAGCCCAGCACCATGCCGATGCGCCCATGGCCGGGCATGTCGCGCCAGAAGCGCCAGTAGGGCGGGCGCTGGCGCTCGTCCTGGGTGGGCGAGGCGTAGGAGAGCGTGTCGAGATAATGGGGATCGAGCCATTCATAGAACCGGTCCAGCAGCTCGCCCTTGCCCGCCCCATCCGATCCATTGATGAGGATCAGCACGCTTTTCTTGCGCGCCTCCACCAGTTCGAACTGGGCGTCGAGCAGATCCTCGCGCAGGCGCGGCTCAACCTTGTCGAAGTCTTCCTTCGACAGGTCATGGGACAGGGCGGCGGACTCGAACATGCGGGTCTCCCTCGTCGTCAGGCGGCTATGGCGCGCTCCAGGGCCTCGACGCCAGCCTTGAGCGCCGCCGCGCAACGTTCGATCAGGTCCTCGCTCGCCCGGCTGCGGGGAATCGAGACATGCATCGCTGCGATGGGCTGGCCCGCGCGGTTCCTGATGATGCGCGCCACCGCTATGCTGCCGACCGTGAATTCCGCCGTGCTGAGGGCGAAGCCCTGCTTGCGCACCCGCGCGACTTCCCCTTCCAGCCGCGCCCGCTCGGTGATGGTCGTTTCCGAGTAGGATTGCAGAGGGGTGCGGTCGAGATAGGCGGCGAGTTCCTGCGGCTCCATGGCAGCCAGAAAGACCCGGCTCGTGGCGCCCGCGTAAAGGGGAATCGGAAAGCCGATCTGCTGGTTCTGGCTGATGGCGTTGAGCGCCTCGACCGCGTCCACATTGACCCGGAAATCATGGTCGCGCACGGCGAGCACCACAGTCTCGTTCACCTTGTCGCGGATCGAGGTCATGATGGGATGGGCGATGCTGCGCACTGGTATGGATTGCAGCACCGAGCTGGCCAGACCCAGCGGCAGCACGCCCAGCCGATAGCTGGCGGTTTCCCGATTTTGCGTCGCCAGCCCCTCGGCCACCAGGGTCGCCAGAATGCGGAAGGCGGTGGGCTTTGACAGGCCAGCCCGATTGGCGACTTCCAGCAGGCTCGACTCGCGCGGGGACGCAGCCAGGGCGAAGAGAATTCGCCCGGCCCGGTCGACCGCCTCGATGGCGCTCTGGTCCATGCGGGGTTCGCCCGCAGCCTCGCGCTGGCCCTTGCCCTTGCTGGCGGTCTTGCTTGCAGGGGGCGTCGTCGCCCTCGCCATGCCCGTCTCCTCGAAATCTTCCGCGCCCATGGCGCATCTGATCCAGCTTATAAGCTTTTCCGGGGCCAGCGTCTCTGGTCCCAAGGTCGCATTTCGCGGGGCCGGGCTTTACAGGGCCGCCCCGCTCGTCCAGCTTCCGCCTCACAGGAGAGGATTCCACCCATGATCATTCCAGAAGGGCGCGTGCGCCGCGTCGTCACCACCGTCAACGATGAGGGCAAGGCGGTTGTCCTGTTTGACAGCGAAAACCCGAATCGGGCCGTGCGGCCGGGCAAGAACAATGTGGCCAACCTGATCTGGACCACCGATGGCGCCCCCGCCGACATCGCAGGCCCGCAGGATCGCGGCGCCCTGAAGATCGGCACCTCGCCGCTGCCCGGCGCCTCCATCTTCCGCATCATGGACTATCCGCCCGTGACGGCCGAAATGGAGAAAATGGATACGGCCGCCCGCATGAAGGAGCTGGCCCATGAGCCGGAAATCAGGGGCCTGCCGCCGCGCCATCCCTTCATGCACCGCACCCGCACCGTCGATTACGCCATCATCCTGCAAGGGGAGATCGACATGCTGCTGGACGACAGCGAGATCCATCTGAAGGCGGGCGACGTGCTGGTGCAGCAGGGCACCAACCACGCCTGGGTCAATCGGGGGACCGAGGTCTGCCGCATCGCCTTCGTGCTGATCGACGCCAAGCCGATCTGACAAAGAGCCGATCTGAACACGCTCAGACGAGCTGGGCCAGCGCGGGCACGGAGGCCGCCACCTTGTTGACGGTCTCCTCGCCCGCCACTTCCCGCGCATAGGCGAAGAGTTCGCGGCCGATGGTCTGCATTTCGCCCATGCCCAGACCCAGCGCCATCAGCTTGCCCGCCAGCCCCATGATGCCGCCGCCGCCGCCCATCATGCTGCTGAGGGCGCCCATGAGGCCCCCGCCCATGGGCGCCTCGGCCTCGGCCTCGGCCACGCCAGCGGCCAGCGCATGGGCGCCGGGGATCTTGTTCATCAGTTCCTGCAGGGCGTCTGGCGCAGCCTCGGTTTTCAGAAAGTTGAAAATCTCCCCCACGGCCTGCCGGGTCACGTCGGCGTCCACGCCAGCGGCCTGGCTCACCCGTGCGATCATTTCGTCCATGCCGACTGTCTCCGAACTGTTGCTGACGCACCTTAACGCAGGGGCATGGGCGAGGCCAATCATGACTCACAAGTGGTCCGCGCCCCGCCCGGTTCCCCTGTGGCGCGGGCGAAGCTCATGGCTTATATGTGTTGCACTGTTCGAGCGAAAAGGCGCGACATGACGGACGATCCCGCGAACCAGCCCGGCAAGATCCTCATCGGCAAGGGCGAGGCCTTTCAATACCTTCAACTGCCCCTGGGCAATCGCCATGGCCTTGTCGCAGGCGCGACCGGCACGGGCAAGACGGTGACGTTGCAGGTGCTGGCGGAGGGCTTCTCCAACGCGGGCACGGCGGTTTTCTGCGCCGATGTGAAAGGCGATCTGTCGGGCCTGGCCATGGCCGGGGAGGGCAAGGCGCCCTTCGTACAGCGCGCCAAGGATATTGGCGTGACCTATACGCCCGACCGTTTCCCCGTCGTGTTCTGGGATGTCTTCGGCGAGCAGGGCCATCCCGTGCGCGCTACCCTCTCCGAAATGGGGCCGGTGCTGCTGGCGCGTCTGCTCGATCTCAACGATGTGCAGGAAGGCGTGCTCAACATCGTCTTCCGCATCGCCGATGAACAGGGCCTGCTGCTGCTGGATCTGAAGGATCTGCGCGCCATGCTGGCCATGATCTCGGACAACGCCGCCGAACTCACCAAACATTATGGCAATGTGGCCCCCGCCACCGTGGGCGCCATCCAGCGGCAATTGCTGGTGCTGGAAAATCAGGGCGCCGACAAG
>CANCSY010000282.1 GCA_947380915.1 Beijerinckiaceae bacterium | reverse complement strand
ATCAATGCTTTGGCGAGCGACAAGGAATGAGCGCGCTGACACAAACAGGGCGACTCTACGGCGTCGGCCTCGGGCCGGGCGATCCCGATCTCGTCACCATCAAATCGCTTAAGGCGCTGCAGGCGGCGCCTGTGGTCGCTTATTTCGCCAAGCGTGGAAAGCGCGGGAATGCGCGGATGATCGCCGACACGCTGATGATTCCCGGCGTGATCGAACTTCCGCTGGTCTATCCCGTGACCGTGGAGATCCCCTTCGACAGCCCGGACTACAAGGCGCAGCTTGCGTCCTTTTATGGGGAGGCCAGCGAGGCCATCGCCGCGCATCTGCGCGCGGGCCGCGATGTCGCGCTTTTGTGCGAGGGCGATCCGTTATTTTACGGCTCTTTCATGCATCTGTATGTGCGGCTGCGCGAGGCCTTCCCCGTCACCATTTGCGCGGGGGTGACGGGCATGTCCGGCTGCTGGACGGCGGCGGGCGCGCCCATGACCTGGGGCGATGATGTGCTGAGCGTGCTGCCGGGCACGCTGTCGCGCGAGGCGCTTTTGCGTCGTGTCAAAGACGCGGATGCGCTGGTCTTCATGAAGCTCGGGCGCAACTTCGCCAAAGTGCGCGAAGTCCTGCGCGAAGCGGGCCTGCTGGAGCGCGCCATCTATGTGGAGCGCGGCACCATGGCGAATGAAAAGGTCACGCCACTGAAGGACAAGCACGACGACGCCGCGCCCTATTTCTCCATCATCCTCGTGCCCGGCCAGGGGCGACGGCCATGAGTGGGACAGGGCGCATATTGGTTGTGGGCCTTGGGCCGGGGCCAGCGGAGTGGCTGACGCCCGAGGCGAGCGGCGCGCTTGAAGTCGCGAGTGATCTCATCGGCTATGGCCCCTATGTGGATCGCATCCCGGAGCGCGCGGGGCAGGTGCGTCACGCAACGGATAATCGCGTGGAGCTTGATCGCGCGCGCCATGCGCTTGAGCTTGCGAAAGCGGGGCGCATTGTTGCTGTCGTGTCAGGCGGCGACCCGGGCGTCTTCGCCATGGCGGCGGCTTTGTTCGAGGCGGTGGATCATGGCGATGAGTTGGACCGCGCGGTGAACATATCGGTGTTGCCCGGCGTCAGCGCCATGCAGGCGGCGGCGGCGAGACTTGGGGCGCCGTTGGGGCATGATTTCTGCGCGATTTCGCTGTCTGATAATCTGAAGCCCTGGGATGTCATCGCGCGGCGCCTGACCGCTGCGGCGCAGGGCGATTTCGTCATCGCCTTTTACAATCCCGCCTCCCGCGCGCGGCCTGACGCCATCCATGCAGCCTTCAAGCTGCTGCGTGAACTCAAGAGCGCCGATACGCCGGTGGCTTTCGCGCGGGCGGTGGGTCGTGCAGATGAAAAACTCACCCTCACCACGCTGGGCGAGGCTGACCCCTCCATCTGCGACATGAGCACGCTGGTGCTCATCGGCTCCAGCGAAACGCGCTTCATCACGCGGCGCGATGGTCTCGCGCCCTGGATCTACACGCCCCGTCACTACGGAGGCGGGCGATGAGCGCTGATCCAGTCGAGCACTGCGTCAAGATCGAACAGGGTCTCTCCTTCCGGCCCCTGCGGGCGACTGACCATCACCACGCGCAACCCAAGCTCGCGGGCGGCGAGCAGTTTGTTTTCCGTGGCCGCGCCACCGCTGTTCTTGGTGCAGATGAAGTCGAAGGCTTCGGCCTCCATCAGCGCGCGTTCCTCCGCCAGCGCAAAGGGCGGGCGGGCCAGCAGTATGCGGCAGCGCGGCGGCAGTTCGCTGGCGTCCGGCTGGTCGATGCTGCGGGCGACATAGCTGTGCTGCGGCGCGCGTTTGAAAGCGCCCAGCGACAGGCGGCCCACGGTGAGGAACACATGGGCAGGCTTTTCGCCCAGCGCGTCAACGGCGGCCTCGATATCGGGAACCTCGATCCAGCGGTCGCCAGGCGCGGGCGTCCAGGGCCTGCGGGTGAAGGTGAGGCGCGGCACGCCAAGGCGCGCGCAGGCCTGCGCGGCGTTCTGCGACATCTGCGCGGCGAAGGGATGGGTGGCGTCTATGACGAGAGGCGTTTGCATCTGCGCGAGATAAGCCGCCAGACCATCCACGCCGCCAAAGCCGCCGATGCGGCTGGGAATGCTGGGCAGCAGCGGCGCCTTGGTGCGCCCCGCGAAGGAGAGCAGCGCGGGCAGATCGGGACGCGCGGCCAGCGCAGCGGCCAGTTTCATGGCCTCGCCGGTGCCGCCGAGTATCAGGATGCGCCCGTGATCGTCCTGCATAGATCAACCCCCAGGAAGCCTCGCCCATGAGCGCGCCCGCGACAGATCCCGTCTGGCTGACACTGATCGGCCTTGGCGAAGACGGGCTTGATGGCCTGTCTCCTGCCGCAAGCCGCGCGCTGGAGCAAGCCTCCTTTATCGTGGGCGGCGCGCGGCATCTGGCTTTGCTGGGCGCCACGTCAGCGCAATGTATGGCTTGGCCCTCGCCGTTGGAGGCGGGCGTCGAGGCCGTGCTGGCGCGGCGGGGGCGCCCGACCTGCGTTCTGGCCTCGGGCGATCCCTTCCATTACGGCGTCGGCGCCACGCTCGCGCGCCATGTGGCGGCGAGCGAAATGCGCTGCCTGTCGGCGCCTTCGGCCTTCTCGCTCATCTGCGCGCGGCTGGGCTGGGCGCAGCAGGATTGCGCTGTGCTGTCCCTGCATGGCCGCCCGCTGGAGCGCTTTGCGCCCCATCTGCAACCGGGCGCGCGCATTCTGGCGCTGACCTGGGATGGCGAGACGCCGCGCAAGGTGGCGCAGCGTCTGGTGGCGCTGGGCATGGGGCGCAGCCGGCTCATCGTCTGCGAGGCCATGGGCGGGCCGCGCGAGCGGCGGGTGGAGTCCACCGCAGCGGAGTTCCACGGCGTCGTCGATGCGCTGAACACCCTCGCCATCGAAGTGGTGGCGGATCGCGGCGCGCGGATCATGCCGCTCGCCTGCGGCCTGCCCGATGATCTCTTCGAACATGACAGCCAGATCACCAAGCGCGAGGTGCGCGCCATCACGCTCTCCACCCTGGCGCCGCGTCGGGGCGAGTTGCTCTGGGATATTGGCGCGGGATCGGGCTCCATCTCCATCGAATGGATGCTGCGCCATCCCGCCAATCGCGCCATCGCCATCGAGACGCGGGCGGATCGCGCGGCGCGCATCGGACGCAATGCGCTGGAGTTGGGTGCGCCCGATCTCAGGATTGTGGAAGGCGCGGCGCCTGCGGCCTTGGCGGGGCTGCCGACGCCGGACGCCATTTTCATCGGCGGCGGGGGGACGGATGCGGGCGTGCTCGACGCCGCCTTCGCGGCCCTGCCGGAGGGCGGGCGACTGGTGGTCAATGCGGTGACGCTGGAGACGCAGGCCGAGATCATGCGCCGCCATGTGGCGCTGGGCGGGGCGCTCACCAAGATCGAGATTGCGCGGGCTGATCCGGTCGGTCCCTTCCACGGCTGGCGCGCGGCCATGCCGGTCATGCAATGGTCCATCGTGAAGGGGGAGGCGCCATGAGCGTGCAATCATCCCCTATGGAAATCGCCATTGGCCTTGGCTGCCGCAAGGGCGTCAGCGGCGAGGTCATCGCCAGCCTCGTGCGCGAGGCTTTGGCGCGCGTCGAGCAGCAGGGCGCCGCCGCGCTTTTCACCATTGATGCGAAGCGCGCCGAGGCAGGTCTTGCGCAGGCCGCGCAGGCCCTCGCCATGCCCCTGCACTTTCTCCCGCAAGAGGCGCTGAAAGCGGTTGCGGATCTGGCGCAGACCCGCTCGGGGCGTGTGGAGGCCCTTTTTGGCGTGCCCTCGGTGGCGGAGACTGCGGCGCTTGCGGGCGCAGGTCCCGGCGCTGTCCTGATCCTGCCGCGCATCACCCGCGACAACGCCACCTGCGCCATCGCGCGGGCTG
>CANCSY010000281.1 GCA_947380915.1 Beijerinckiaceae bacterium | reverse complement strand
CTGCAACTCTTCGACCTGCCACCCGTGGCCGCGCGGGCGCAGGAGGCGCTGGCCCGCCGGGGTCTCGCCAATCGGGTGGACTGCATCGGCGGGAGCTTCCTGCGCGATCCCCTGCCGCGCGGGGCCGACATTATCAGCCTCGTGCGCATCATCCATGACCACGACGACGAATCCGCCCTCGCCATTCTGCGCGCCGTCCATGCGGCCCTGCCATCGGGGGGAACGCTGCTCATCGCCGAGCCCATGGCGGGTACGCCAGGCGCAGAGCCCATCGGCGACGCCTATTTCGGCTTCTACCTTCTCGCCATGGGACGCGGCCGCGCGCGCCGCCCCGACGAACTCAAGCAACTGCTGGAATCCGCCGGATTCACACAGATGCGCCTGCTGTCCACCCGTCGCCCTCTGCTGGCGGGCGCGATGGTAGCAAAGAAACTGTAAATTTGACTTGACGCATATCAATGTCAGTCTAGAATTACATTTGCACCAGCGTCCATCGGTCCAACGAAGGGGCGCATAAGAGGTTTTGAATGTTGGAAGCGCTCGCCATCGTCCTTGAAAGGCCAGAGCATATCGCTCTGAACCGGCTCGCCTTGACGGCGCCGGAGCCTGACGACGTGGTGGTGAAGACGCTCTGGAGCGGCATCAGCACCGGCACGGAGCGCCTGCTCTTCACCGGCCGCATGCCCAGCTTCCCCGGCATGGGTTATCCACTGGTGCCCGGCTATGAGAGCGTGGGCGTCGTGACCCAGGCGGCTGCGGCCTCCCATGTGCGCGAAGGCGACATGGTCTTCGTGCCCGGCTCCCGCTGCTTTGGCGAAGTGCGCGGCCTCTTTGGCGGCGCCGCCTCCCAACTCGTTTCAAAGGCGTCGCGCGTCATCCCCGTGGCCGACTGGCTGCATGACAAGGCGATTCTCTTCGCCCTCGCCGCCACCGCCTATCACGCCCGCGTGGGCGCCAGCACTGAAGGCGGCGATCTCATCATCGGCCATGGCGTGCTGGGGCGCCTGCTGGCGCGCCTGAGCGTGCTGGCGGGCGGCGAACCGCCCACGGTCTGGGAGAAGAACCCGGCGCGCGTCGATGGCGTCGTGGGCTATCAGGTGATCTCGCCTGACGATGATCCCCGCCGCAACTATCGCACGATCTATGACGTGAGCGGCGATTCGGGGATCCTCGACACGCTGATCCAGCGCCTGGCTCCCGGTGGCGAAATTGTGCTGGCGGGCTTCTACGAGGCCTCCCTGAATTTCAGTTTCCCCCCCGCCTTCATGCGCGAGGCGCGGTTGCGCGTCGCGGCGGAATGGAAAGAGCCCGACATCATCGCCACCAAAGCCCTCGTGGAGAGCGGCAAGCTCAGCCTTGATGGCCTCATCACGCACCGCTGGTCGGCGGCGAGCGCAGCCGACGCCTATCCCACCGCTTTCAATGACCCGTCCTGTCTCAAAATGGTTCTCGACTGGAGCGCCTCATCATGACCATCAACCAGACGAATTTCCTGCGCGCTGAAGCTGCCGCCGAGCCCGATCCGGTGCCCACCACCGCCACCAAACAGACCCAGATCATCGCGATCTATGGCAAGGGCGGCATTGGCAAGAGCTTCACCCTCGCCAACCTCTCCTACATGATGGCCCAGCAGGGCAAGAAGGTGCTGCTGATCGGCTGCGATCCCAAGAGCGACACGACCTCGTTGCTCTTTGGCGGACGCGCCTGCCCCACCATCATCGAGACCTCCACGAAGAAGAAGCTCGCCGGCGAGCAGGTCGCCATCGGCGATGTCTGCTTCAAGCGTGATGGCGTCTACGCCATGGAACTGGGCGGGCCGGAAGTGGGCCGCGGCTGCGGCGGACGCGGCATCATCCACGGCTTCGAACTGCTCGAGAAGCTGGGCTTCCATGAGTGGGGCTTCGACTATGTGCTCCTCGACTTCCTCGGCGACGTGGTCTGCGGCGGCTTCGGCCTGCCGATCGCCCGCGACATGTGCCAGAAGGTGATCGTGGTCGGCTCCAACGATCTTCAGTCCCTCTATGTCGCCAACAATGTCTGCTCAGCGGTGGAATATTTCCGCAAGCTCGGCGGCAATGTGGGCGTGGGCGGCCTCGTCATCAACAAGGACGACGGCACCGGCGAGGCCCAGGCCTTCGCCAAGGCGGTCGGCATCCCGATCCTCGCCTCGATCCCCGCCGATGACGACATCCGCCGCAAGAGCGCCAATTACGAAATCATAGGCAAGCCCGACAGCCAGTGGGGCGACCTCTTCGCCGAGCTTGCGGCGAATGTGGCGGAGGCCGCGCCCCATCAGCCCAAGACCCTGACCCAGGATCAGTTGCTGGGCCTCTTCAGTGGCGACTCCGTCGGCCGCGACGTGGTTCTGGTGCCCGCCACCATGGAAGACATGTGCGGCGTCTCCAGCCTGCAGAAGCCCTCCCTCGAAGTCGTCTACGAAACCGTCTGATCGGTTCGAACGGGAAAGCGATGACATGAACGAGCTCGCGCCAACTAGGGAAGACCACTCTCAACCGATCACGGCTGAGGATGCGGGCGTGGATCTGCGCGCACAGGCGGGCAAGATCGATGTGGCCGCCACCCAGGCCGATGGCCATGGCTGCCATGCCGGCAAGGACAAGATGCGCGCCGCCGCGCAAGCTGCGGGCATGAGCGAAACCCTCGCGGCCTACGCGAAGGATTATCCGGTTGGTCCCCACGACCAGCCCCAGAGCATGTGCCCCGCCTTCGGCTCCCTGCGCGTGGGGCTGCGCATGCGCCGCACCGCCACCGTACTTTCTGGCTCGGCCTGCTGCGTCTATGGCCTCACCTTCACCTCGCATTTCTATGGCGCCCGCCGCACGGTCGGCTATGTGCCCTTCAATTCCGAAACCCTGGTGACCGGCAAGCTCTTCGAGGACATTCGCGAGTCCGTGTTCAATCTGGCGGACCCGGAGAAATACGACGCTGTCGTGGTGATCAACCTCTGCGTGCCCACCGCCTCCGGCGTGCCCTTGCGGCTGCTGCCCAAGGAGATCAACGGGGTTCGCATCATCGGCATCGACGTGCCCGGCTTTGGCGTTCCCACCCATGCGGAAGCCAAGGATGTGCTGGCCGGCGCCATGCTGAATTTTGCACGCCGCGAAGCCGAGTTGGGTCCGGTGCAGGCGCCCAAGGCGCCGCGCTCGGGCAAGCCCACCATCTCCCTGCTGGGCGAAATGTTCCCCGTCGATCCCGTGCAGATCGGCGGCATGCTCGATCTCATGGGTCTGGCCGCGGGCCCGGTTGTGCCCACGCGCGAATGGCGCGAGCTTTATGGTTCGCTCGATTGCGCGGCGGTGGCTGCTATCCATCCCTTCTACACCGCCTGTGTGCGCGAGTTCGAGGCGGCGGGCCGCACGGTTGTGGGCTCTGCGCCCGTGGGCCATGACGGCACCGAAGCCTGGCTCGAAAACATCGGAAACGCCTGCAACGTATCGCGCGCGCAGATCGATGCGGCGAAGAACAAGCTTCTGCCCGCCATTCGCGGCGCCTTGTCGGCCTCGCCCATCAAGGCGCGCATCACCCTCTCGGGTTATGAGGGTTCGGAGCTTCTGGTCGGGCGCCTCCTGGTCGAGAGCGGCGCGGATCTTCGCTATGTGGGCACCGCCTGCCCGCGCACCCGTTTCTCCGATGAGGATCGCGAATGGCTGGAGGCGCGCGGCGTTCATGTGCAATATCGCGCATCGCTGGAGCAGGATCTCGCCGCCATGGCGGAATTCAAACCCGATCTGGCCATCGGCACCACCCCCGTGGTGCAAAAGGCCAAGCAGCAGGCGACACCAGCGCTCTATTTCACCAACCTGATTTCCGCGCGGCCCCTGATGGGCGCTGCGGGCGCGGGCTCGCTCGCCACCGTGGTCAATGCGGCCGTCGGCAACCGGGCGCGCTTCAACGAGATGAAGAGCTTCTTCGGCGACATCGGCGAGGG
>CANCSY010000280.1 GCA_947380915.1 Beijerinckiaceae bacterium | reverse complement strand
TGCCCCGCCTTCGCCGCCATGGCGAGATCGCGCAGGGTGGCGATGAAGAGATCGAGCGTGGCGCGGGATTCGGATTCCGTCGGCTCGATCAGCATGGCGCCATGGACCACCAGCGGAAAATAGATGGTCATGGGATGGTAGCCCTCGTCGATCATGGCCTTGGCGAAATCGAGCGTGGTGACGCCGGTTCCCTTCAGCCATTCATCATCGAACAGCGCCTCATGCATGCAGGGCTTGTCGCCGAAGGGTTGCGACATGAGGTCGGCGAGGCCCACGCGCACATAGTTGGCGTTGAGCACCGCATCCTCCGAGGCCTGCCGCAGGCCATCGGACCCGTGGGAGAGCATATAGGCGAAGGCGCGCACGAACATGCCCATCTGCCCATGGAACACGCAGAGCCGCCCGAAGGGCTGCGCTTCCTGCGCATCCGATTCATGCTCGACCAGGGCCAGCGCGCCATCCTCGTTCTTCTGCAGGAACGGCACGGGCGCGAAGGGCGCGAGGCGCTGGGAGAGCACCACGGGACCCGAACCCGGCCCGCCGCCGCCGTGGGGCGTGGAGAAGGTCTTGTGCAGGTTGATATGCATGGCGTCGACGCCGAGATCCCCGGGCCGCACCTTGCCGACGATGGCGTTGAAATTCGCGCCATCGCAGTAAAAATAAGCGCCGGCTTCATGCACGGCGGCGGCGATCTCCACCACCTCGGGTTCGAAGAGCCCGCAGGTGTTGGGATTGGTGAGCATGATGGCGGCGACATCCGGCCCCAGCGCCGCCTTCACCGCCTCTGCGCTCACGGTTCCATCAGCGCGCGCAGGCACGGCGCGCACGCTGAAGCCGATGAGCGCAGCGGTGGCGGGGTTGGTGCCGTGGGCGCTGTCGGGCACGATCACAACCGTGCGGGTTTGCGCCTCGCCGCGCGCCTCGAGCGCCGCGCGGATCGCCATCATGCCGCACATTTCGCCGTGCGCGCCCGCCTTGGGCGACATGGCGACCGCCTGCATGCCCGTGAGTTCGAGCAGCCAATGGCTGAGCTCATCAATGAGCGCCAGCGCGCCCTGCACCGTCGATTGGGGCTGCAGGGGATGCACATCGCTGAAGCCCGGCAGACGCGCCATGGCCTCGTTGAAGCGGGGATTATGCTTCATCGTGCAGGAGCCCAGCGGATAGAGCCCCGCGTCAATCGAATAGTTCTTCTGGGACAGGCGCACATAATGGCGCATGGCCTCGGGCTCGCTGAGGCCCGGCAGGCCCATGGAGCCCCTGCGCTCGAAAGCGCCCAGACGCGAGGCGACCTGCGCAGGCGCCGCCACATCGACGCCCGTGACGTCGAGGCGGCCAGTCTCGAAGAGAAGCGGCTCCTCGACCTGCAAGGCGCGATTGCCGGTGAAGGTCTGATGGGCGCTTGCGGCGCCGCCCTGCGGGGCCGTGGGACGGCCTTCCCTGTTCATCATCATGCGGCTCCATTGATGAGGGCGTCGAGCCCCTGCGCGAGGGCTTCGCGGTCGTCGTCCGTATTGATTTCAGTGCTGGCGACGAGGATGAGATCATCAAGCCCCGCGCCCGGCGAAAGTCGCGACACAGGCACGCCGCCAAGCAACCCGCGCTTGGCGAGACGCTCGACAATATCAGCGCCGTCGCCCTTCACGCGAAGGGTAAATTCGTTGAAGAAGGTCTCGTTCAACACACTCACGCCGGGCACCAGCGCAAGCCGCTCCACCAGCAGCACGGCGTTGGCGTGATTGACCTGCGCCAGACGCCGCAGCCCCGTCTCGCCCAGCAGGGTCATGTGGATCGAGAAAGCCAGCGCGCAGAGGCCGGAGTTGGTGCAGATGTTGGACGTGGCCTTCTCGCGGCGAATATGTTGCTCGCGGGTGGAGAGCGTCAGCACGAAGCCGCGCCGCCCCTGCGCATCCACGGTCTCGCCGCACAGGCGCCCGGGCATCTGCCGCAGATATTTCTGCCGCGTGGCGAAGAGGCCCACATAGGGCCCGCCGAAATTGAGCGCATTGCCGATGGACTGGCCCTCGCCCACCACGATATCCGCGCCCATCTCGCCAGGCGGCGTCACAAGGCCAAGAGAGACCACCTCGGTGAAGACCGCGATCAGCAGCGCGCCATGCTTGTGGCAGGCCTCCGCGATGGGTGTGAGATCCCGGAGGTTGCCGAAGACATCGGGCGATTGCACCACCACGCAGGAGGTCTCGCTATCAATGCGCGCCAGAATATCCTCGCGCGCGGCCACATCGGGCGCCAGCGCGTCAACGCTGTCGCCCGCCATATGCGAATGGGTGCGCACCACATCAGCGTAATGGGGATGTAGCCCGCCCGACAGCACGGCCTTGCGGCGGCGTGTGATGCGGTGGGCCATCAGCACGGCTTCGGCTGTCGCGGTCGAGCCGTCATACATGGAGGCGTTGGCGACCTCCATGCCGGTGAGCGCGGCAACCTGCGTCTGGAACTCGAAGAGATATTGCAGCGTGCCCTGGGAAATCTCGGGCTGATAGGGCGTGTAGCTCGTCAGGAACTCCGAGCGCTGGATCAGGTGATCCACGCTGGCGGGCACATGATGCTTGTAGGCGCCCGCGCCCAGAAAGAAAGGCGCGGAAGAGGCCGTCATGTTGCGCGAAGCAAGGCGCGTCAGCACGCGCCCGGCCTCCATCTCGCTCTTGCCAACGGGGAGCGCCACAGGCCCGCGCAGGAGCTTGTCTTGCGGCACGCCCGCAAAGAGCGCGTCAATATCGTTCACGCCCACACGCGCAAGCATATCCGAGCGGTCGGAGGCTGTCAGGGGATGATAGCGCATGGCTTACTCCAGGGTCGCGAGATAGGCCTGATAAGCGGCGTCATCCATGAGGCCTGCGAGTTCGCCCGCATGACTGATCGCGATGCGGAAAAACCAGCCGCGATCCTCGGGCGCTTCGTTGACGAGGCCAGGCTCCTTCTCAAGCACGCTGTTCACGGCTTCGATTGCGCCCGACACGGGCGCGAAGACTTCGCTCGCCGCCTTCACGCTCTCCACGACGGCGGCCTGATCGCCCTTCGCGAAGGCTGCGCCCACTGCGGGCAGTTCGACGAAGACCACATCGCCCAGCGCCTTCTGCGCATAGTCGGTGATGCCCACCGCGCCGATGGCGCCATCGACGCGGATATATTCGTGATCCCTGGTATAAAAGGTCTGCGTCATGATCTCTCTCATCCGCGATAGAAGTGATTGGGAACGAAGGGCAGCGCGACGATGCGCGCGGGCAAGGGCTTGCCGCGCACCACAAGGCGCACGGGCGTGTCGAGAGCGGCATGGGCGGCGGCCACATAGCCCATGGCGAGCGGCCCGTTCAGGCTCGGCCCGAAGCCGCCGGACGTGACGACGCCGATCTGCGCCCCCGCCGCATCGGTGATGATGGTTCCTTCACGCGCAGGCGCCCGCCCCTCCGGCAAAAGCCCCACGCGCAGCCGCGATGGCCCCTCGCGCAGTTCACGCTGGATGCGCTCGGCGCCGGGAAAGCCACCCTCGGCGCGGCGACGCCTGGAGATGGACCAGGAGAGCGCGGCCTCGACCGGCGAGGTCGTCTCGTCGATGTCGTGACCATAGAGGCAGAGCCCCGCCTCCAGCCGCAGCGAATCACGGGCGCCAAGGCCGATGGGCAGAACCTGCGGGTGCGCGAGCAGCGCCATGGCGAAGGTCTCGGCCTCATCGGCGGGCAGGGAAATCTCGTAGCCATCCTCCCCCGTGTAGCCGCTGCGCGTCACCGTGAGCGGCACGGCGCCGAAGCTGCCCTCCCGGAGGGACATGAAGGGCATGTCGGCGAAGCCCGGCGCCAGCGTGGCCAGAACCGCCGCCGCCTGCGGGCCCTGCAGGGCGAGCAGCGCGCGGTCTTCCAGCACCTCCAGCTTCAGCTCAGGCAGCGCCGCGCGCAGGCGGGCGAAATCCTGGGTCTTGCAGGCGGCGTTGACCACGAGGAA
>CANCSY010000279.1 GCA_947380915.1 Beijerinckiaceae bacterium | reverse complement strand
GACTTTTACCCCAACTTCACCCACATAATCCTCATCCCCGCCCCATGAGGGACTGGACGCGAGCGGTCGTATTCGGGTGGGTGGGGAGCGGTTCCTGCGGGGCGGCCTACCGGAGGTTGCTTCTCGGGCGATCAGTTGCAAAAGGCGTGGTTCATTGGCTGGCCGCCGATGGATATGTCAAAAGGGGTTCCTCCCGCCGACGATACGCCCAGTCACCCGTCCGTCCGGCACTACGACCGGTCTGAGCCGATGAGGCTCACAAACCCAGGATGCAGACAAGCGGTGGCCCAAACGGGTCCCTTCGAAGCGTCGAGGCCTTCCCTTTGCCCTCAGCCAGAGGTCGAAAGAATCAAGGCCGGGGCCAAGTACGGGAGCGATGATCGAGAAATCCGCGCAGGGGGCGCCGTGAGGCGATCAACCCAACACCATCATAGCGCCAAAACGGCGCCCCCCGCCCCTCAGGGGGCAAGAAAGAGCTTCATCAACCCGGCGCGGTGACGTGTGCGGGCGGTCTGTGTTTGAGCCGCGCGCGCCCCCCACCCCGTCCGCTTTGCGGCCGACCCTCCCCACGAGGGGGCGGGTCTGAAATCGCTATTTATTTCAGATGTTTGGCGCATACCAGCCGGTCCCCTCCCCCTCGTGGGGAGGGGCTGGGGGTGGGGGGCGAGCGCAATGTCTGAACTGAGCGCCTGCGCCACAGCGCCCCGATCAGCCGTCCCCCGCCCTTGCGCCTTGCAGCCGAGCGCTGAGACGGGCACAGTCCACCCTCTGACCAGCGAGCCCTCACCATGTCGTCATCCCAGGACCGCAACGCCCCCCCGCGTGGCCAACTCACCGTGCGCACCATCGCCATGCCCGCCGACACCAACGCCAATGGGGACATTTTCGGCGGCTGGGTCATGTCGCAGATGGATCAGGCGGGGGGCATCGCAGGGGTGGAGCGGGCCCAGGGGCGCGTGGTGACCGTGAGGGTGGACGCCATGACCTTCCTCGCCCCCATGAAGGTGGGCGATGTGCTGGAGGTCTATACCCAAGTGGAGAGCATCGGCCGCACCTCCATGAAGATCAACATCGAGGCCTTCGCCCAACGCTTCCAGACCACCCGCCGCGAGAAGGTCACCTTCGCCACCTTCACTTTCGTCGCCATCGACGACGGCGGTCGCCCGCGCCCTATCCCGCCCGTTGCGCAGCCTGACAGTTGAACTGCGCGCCAGTTGTGTCTATCTGAACGCACGACCCCGAGGGTTCGCCCCCGGGCCGGTAGCTCAATGGTTAGAGCCGGCCGCTCATAACGGTCTGGTTGCAGGTTCGAGTCCTGCCCGGCCCACCACTCAACGTGATGATAATGTCAGGTCATGTGCCGGGCGGGTGGATTTGCTGCAAAGCCGGGTCGCCTGGCTCAAGGCGTGGGGCTTCCAGTTGAAGGGAATTTTTTTTGATAAACATGGAAGTTATTTTTCAAAGGTAAGTAATAATTATCGCAATTTTTGAATATGCGATCGATTTGTGCCGGAAAAAATATATAGACTAAAGTATGATGCTTGGATTCAACCAGCGACAAGCTTGGCTTTTCATCAATAAAACTATGAAACGCGATGCGCTTCCTTGATCCAAATCAATGAGCGCAGATTTTCGAAGGAGCAGGGTGAGGCGCAATAGTGGGGCGGCATTGGGTCGCGCGCTTCTGATGCCGGATAGAACACATGAGCATGCCTGCCTCCACCGGGGTCCAGCCCGGCGCCAAGTCCATGCGGTTCGGCGAACTGGGCCTGATCGTCGTGTCTTTTCTATGCGCCATCGGGACGCTGTTCATCGCGACCAGGGCCTATACGCCCGAATATGCCTTTCACGCCTTTCTCTTCGCCGCCGCCAGTCTGGCGTCGGGCGTGGCGGTGCTGCGCCGTTATTCCCGCCGTGCGGCGGCGGTTGAGCCGCAGACCATCGGCGGCAAGCCCAATTACAATTACGGGCCGATCAAGTTCGGCTCCATCGCCGCCGTTTTCTGGGGCATCGCTGGCTTCACTGTGGGCTGCCTCATCGCCTTCCAGCTGGCCTTCCCCGGCCTCAACCTCGATCTGCCCTGGACCTCCTTCGGCCGCCTGCGGCCCCTGCATACTTCGGCCGTCATCTTCGCCTTTGGCGGCAATGTGCTGATCGCCACCTCCTTTTACGTGGTGCAGCGCACCTGCCGCGCCCGTCTGGCGGGGGATCTCGCGCCCTGGTTCGTCATACTCGGCTACAATCTCTTCATCGTGCTGGCGGGCACCGGCTATTTGCTGGGCATCACGCAAGCCAAGGAATATGCCGAGCCCGAATGGTATGCGGACCTCTGGCTCACGGTGGTCTGGGTCGTCTATCTCCTGGTCTTCCTCGGCACGGTCATCAAGCGCAAGGAGCCGCATATCTATGTGGCCAACTGGTTCTACCTGGCCTTCATCCTGACCATCGCCGTCCTGCATCTGTGCAACAACGCCGCCATCCCGATCTCGATCTATTCGTCGAAGTCCTACATCGTGTGGACCGGCGTGCAGGATGCGATGATCCAGTGGTGGTATGGCCACAACGCCGTGGGCTTCTTCCTCACCGCCGGCTTCCTCGCCATCATGTATTATTTCGTGCCCAAGCGCGCGGAGCGGCCGATCTATTCCTATCGCCTGTCGATCATCCATTTCTGGGCTCTGATCTTCATGTATATCTGGGCGGGCCCCCATCATCTCCACTACACGGCCCTGCCTGACTGGGCGCAGACCATCGGCATGGTCTTCTCCATCATGCTGTGGATGCCCTCCTGGGGCGGCATGATCAACGGATTGATGACGCTCTCGGGCGCCTGGGACAAGCTGCGCACCGATCCTGTGCTGCGCATGATGGTCGTGTCGCTGGCCTTCTACGGCATGTCGACCTTCGAAGGGCCGCTGATGTCCATCAAGGTCGTCAACTCCCTGTCCCATTACACCGACTGGACCATCGGCCACGTGCATTCGGGCGCCCTTGGCTGGGTCGGCTACATCTCCTTCGGCGCGCTTTACTGCATGGTGCCGTGGATCTGGAACCGCTCGAAGCTCTATTCCCTGCGCCTGGTGGAATGGCACTTCTGGCTCTCCACCATCGGCATCGTCTTCTACATCACCTCCATGTGGGTCGCAGGCATTCTGCAGGGCCTCATGTGGCGTGCCTACACGGGGCTCGGCTTCCTCGAATATTCCTTCATCGAGACGGTGGAGGCCATGCATCCCTATTACATCATCCGCGCTCTGGGCGGCGTGCTCTACCTGAGCGGCGCCCTCATCATGGCGTGGAACCTCTACAAGACCATCGTTGCGCCGGAAACCGAGCCAGAGGCTCAGGCTCAATCCGCGCTTGCAGCGGCAGAGTGAGGAGAAACACATGTCACTCTGGGACAGACACGCCATTTTCGAAAAGAATCCGATCATCCTCCTCATCGGAGTGCTGCTCGTGATCTCCATCGGCGGCCTCGTGGAGATCATGCCGCTGTTTTACATGAAAAACACCATCGAAAAGGTCGATGGCGTGCGCCCCTACACGCCGCTGGAGCTGGCGGGACGCGACATCTATGTGCGCGAAGGCTGCTATCTCTGCCATTCCCAGATGATCCGCGCCCTGCGTGACGAAGTCGAGCGTTATGGCCATTATTCGCTGGCGGCCGAGAGCATGTATGACCACCCGTTCCAGAGGGGCTCGAAGCGCAATGGTCCGGATCTCGCCCGTGTCGGCGCCAAATATTCCGATGACTGGCATCGCCAGCATCTGACCAACCCGCGCTCTGTCGTGTCCGCCTCCATCATGCCGGGCTATCCCTGGCTGGCGCGCACGGATCTCGACACCAGGCATCTCTCCGACAATCTGCGCGTGCAGCAGATCGAGGGCGTGCCCTATACGAACGAGCAGGTCGCAAACGCCACCATCGACGCACGCGCGCAGGCGGCCGAGGATGATCCCG
>CANCSY010000278.1 GCA_947380915.1 Beijerinckiaceae bacterium | reverse complement strand
TGGGGGTCCCGCATGGTGAGCGGAAACCACTGCCGCCCCGTGGGCGCCATGCCGCAGGGCTCGGGCGCATGGGGGGAGAGAAAGGCGGCTTCCGGCAGAATGCGCTGCCATTGCTTGCCAATATCAATCAAATCCCGCCCATCGGCGCCATAGCCATGGAGAAAGACGACCAACTGCTTCGGCGCCCCGGAGCGGGGGGCGAGACGGGGGCCGGTGAGGGTGGTTTGAGGAGGCGTTGTCATGGGTGTTTGTGTGAAGCGAGCGAAGCGCGGCGTCAAGCGGGGGGTGGGGGCTACGTTTAAGTTTGGCGGTCTTCGCCTCCCCCACCTTGCCATCCCCGCCTCCCCGCGCCAGTTTGAGTCACCGCACTGGCTGGACCATGACCACTTCGCACACACCGACCCTGCGCTTCGCGCCCTCGCCCAATGGCTATCTTCATCTGGGGCATGCCTATTCGGCCCTCCAGAACGAGCGCGTCGCCGCCAAGCTTGGCGGCCAGTTGCTGGTGCGAATCGAAAACATCGACCTCGACCGCTGCCGCAGGGACTACGAGGCCGCCATTTTCGAGGATCTGACCTGGCTGGGCATCGCCTGGCAGGAGCCCGTGCGTCGCCAGTCCGAACATTTCTCCGATTACGCCTGCGCGCTGGAGGATCTGACCGGCCGGGGACTGCTCTATCCCTGTTTCTGCTCGCGCACCGACATCGCCCGCGCCGTGAACGGCTCGCCCGACTGGCCGCGCGATCCCGATGGCGCGCCGCTCTATCCGGGAACCTGCAAGCAGATGAGCGCGGACGAGCGCGCCCGGCGGCTGGCGGCGGGGCAGCATGCGGCCCTGCGCATCAACATGGACGAGGCTCTCTCGGTGGTGGGCATGCGTCTGGGCTGGCGCGAATATGGGGAGGAGGACGAGCCCCGGGACGTCACCGCCGAGCCTGCGCTGTGGGGCGATGCAGTGATCGGGCGGCGCGACATTCCCACAAGCTATCACATCGCCGTGGTGGTGGACGATCATCTGCAGGGGATCACCGACGTGGTGCGCGGGCAGGATCTCTTCAACGCCACCAGCCTGCATCGCCTGCTGCAGGCGCTGCTGGGGCTGGAGGCGCCCAACTACCGCCATCACAAGCTTTTGCGGGACAAGGGCGGCGAGAAACTGTCGAAAAGCACCCGCGCCAAGGCCATCCGCTCCCTGCGCAACGAGGGCGTCAGCCCGCTGGAGTTGCGCAGGCGGCTCGGCTTCGCCTGATCAGTTGACGCGCGTCGCCGCCACCCGAGCTGCGCCGGGCGCCTTTCCGATGAGGTCCTCGATGCGCTCGCGTTCGCGCTTGAAGGATGTGATCATGCGCCCGTCCAGCTCGCGGGTGCGGGCCAGCTTGACCCGCAAGGGGTCGACGAAATGCCCGTTCACGATCACCTCGTAGTGCAGATGCGGCCCGGTCGCGAGGCCCGTCATGCCCAGATAGCCGACCACCTGGCCCTGGCGCACCCGCTGGCCTTCGGTCAGGCCCCGTGCGTAGCCGGACAAATGGTTATAGGTGGTGATGTAGCCATTGGCATGCTGGATCTCGACGCGGTTGCCATAGCCGGACTCGCGGCCGACCTTGATCACCGTGCCATTGCCCGCGGCGAAAATCGGTGTACCCGTGGGACCGGACCAATCCACGCCCGTATGCATGCGCACATAGCCCAGGATCGGATGACGGCGCATGCCGAAGCCTGAGCGCGTCTCGCCCTGGGTGATGGGCTTGCGGACGAGGAATTTGCGCGTGGAGCGGCCGTTTTCGTCGTAGAAGTCGATCATCTGATCGTCCGGCGTCTGAAAACGGTAATAACGGAACGTCTCGTTGCGGGTGGTGATCGCCGCAAAGAGCAGATCATTGCGGCTCTCCCCTTCTTCGCCATCTTCATAGAACGCCTCGAAGGCGTCCCCCGCCGACACCGCGCGCTGGAAGTCCACGTCATTGGCGAAGACCCGCACGAGATCATTGATGACCGAGCGGGGGATGTCCGACTTGATCGCCGTCTCATAGAACGAGTCATAGAGGCGCATGCCTTCGCCGTCGTCGTCATCTTCTTCTTCGGCAGGCTTGCGGCGGGATGACGGCGTCGGCGCCTCGGACCGCGCCACCTGCACGAAACTACCGTCATCGGCCATGGCGACCGTGGCCTCCAGCTTGTCGTCCGTATAGACCGAGAGGCGGGCGATCTGCAGGCCCTTGCCGAGCCCGGTAACATCCGCAAAGAGAAGCTTCAGGCGCTGGCCTTCGGTCACGTTCGCCTGGGAGCCCCGCCGCAGCGCGCTAATGATGCGGCCGATCTGTTCGCGCGTTGAACCCTGGGCGCGCAGGACGTCCTCGACGGTTTCGTTCTTGCGGATAGGAACCATCCGCTCTTCCGCATCCTTGATCTCGGCGCCATTCTTGGGCAACTGGGTGACATTTTCCGGCACCATGCGCACTTCAATATTGGAGAATGGAGAAGACAGCGCGCCCGCGCCGATGGTGGCGTAGCCAAGCCCGCCGGGCATGTCGAGGCCGACGCGGCTTGTGCGGGTCAGGAGCACCTGGGAATTGAGCGCCAGGGGATTGCCGGTCGTGAAAGCGCTTTTCATCATCTCCGCGACTTGCGCCTGCACCTCTTCTGCGGACAACCGCAGCCCGGTTGCGGGCAGGTCCACCCCGGCCAGGTCGCGGCTGGCGAAAGAGACTTCCGCATCATCCTGACGCTGCCCGGGATCGATCGCTTCGGCCGCAATGGGGTTGCGCGCATCATTCAGCAGCTTGATCGGGTTGAACGGCGGCACCTCGTCGGCGAAACCGGTGCTGGCGAGCGTGAGGGGGGTGGAGATGCGGGTGAAGCCGCGCATGCGCATGACCTCGCGATCCCCCACCTTGACCGGCGTGGTGGTGCGGAAACTCTGCTTGGCCGCCACAAGATCGACCGATTTCATCAGCCGGTCGCCCTTGCCGCCATTGGCCTGCTCGCTACCGCCGTCGCGTCGGCTGACGATGGCGAATTCCGCTGTTTCGGCGAAATAGGAGTTATGACCGAGGGCTGCGTAGAGCGCGGCGCCAATGAGCGCAGCGCCCGCCATGCCCGTCAGGACTGTGCCGACGAGCCAGCGGAAGGAGACCCGCCAGCGATCATCCGGCGTATGGGTCTCGCCATCCAGTTCGATGGCGGGCTCGACGCCAAGCTCCGGTCGGACACGGCCCCGGTCCGCGCGGCGGTCGATCTGACGGTCCGCCCGGGCCCGCCTAATCCGCACCTGCGTATCCATCATGCTCGTCAAAATGCCGATCCCGTCATCTGGCCCTGCAAGAGCGGTCGCTGCGTCGCGCAGACCCTGCGCGAACATGACTGCGCCGCGACCTCAGGTCAACGCAGCCGTGAGATGCACCATAGATGCAGCATCGCGGCTCAAATGCGGCGGCGCGCCCACAAGTCATCATGCTGTCGCATCCGGATGGCAGGATCAAGCGTGGTCAGGGGGCTATCCTCCGCGATTCGCCCTTGGGGCGTTCCAGAAAACCCCGAATTTTCGGGGCGGGGGCAGGCTTTTGAAGATTTTTCCGGAATTCGGTTGACAGGTCCGGACACCCCGCATATACAGCACCCACTGACGGCGACGCCGCCCTGTGCGGCCGACGCGATCCAGTGTTTCTCGAGCTCCTCCGGGCGTTCACATCCTGACAGTTGGTCGGGGGGATACTGGTTCGTCTGTCGAGAGCGAAAGCTCAGCCTGATTATACGCTGTTTGACATTTGAATCGGAAGAAAGAGAAACGTGGACGGCGGTATCCTTGCGGGGCCAGCTTGAGAGAGTTGGTCCGTTCGAGAGATAACTGACTGTCACACGTTTTCTAAGCACAGCACCGCAGCGCCGTGAGGCAGTTGTGGTAGTGCTTGGGACTCGTCAATAGAATGTGACTAGTCAGGCATCGGATCTCATACAACTTGAGAGTTTGATCCTGGCTCAGA
>CANCSY010000277.1 GCA_947380915.1 Beijerinckiaceae bacterium | reverse complement strand
CGCGTCTTCGCCCTCTTCCCGCGCCTTGAAGAGCGCCGCGCCCAATCGGCGGGCACGCTGTCGGGCGGCGAACAGCAGATGCTCGCCATCGGCCGCGCCCTGATGACCAATCCGCGCCTGCTGATCCTCGATGAAGCCACCGAAGGGCTGGCGCCGCTGATCCGGCAGGACATCTGGAATTGCCTGAGCGCCCTGCGCGCTGAGGGGCTCTCGATCCTCGTCGTCGACCGCAACCTCGACGCCTTGATGCGCCTCGCCGACCGCCATAACGTCTTGGAAAAGGGCCGCGTGGTCTGGAGCGGAACCTCGGGGGAACTGGCCAGCGAGCGCGCCCAGATCGAACAGCGGATCGGGGTTTAAAATGACGGGCTTTGCCTATCGCTACTGGGACCAGGCCGAACTCAACCGCCAGATGAGCGCGCGGGGCACGGTGCCGGACATCGCGCCGATGGTGCAGGACTACGCCCGCCACAGCGCGGCCATGCGCGCCACGCTTCCCTGCGAGCTGAATGTCGCCTATGGGCCGACGCCCGCCGAGCGGCTCGATTACTTTCCGGCGACGAAGCCCGGCTCCCCCATCTTCGTGTTCATCCACGGCGGCTATTGGCGCATGCTGGACGCCGCCGACAGCGCCTTCATGGCCCAGACCTTCGTGGAGGCCGGCGCCGCTGTGGTGGCGATCAACTATGCGCTGGCCCCCGGCGCCAGCGTGGCGGAGATCGTGCGCCAGTGTCGGGCGGGTCTCGCGTGGGTTTACCAGAATGCGGCGCGCCTGAATGGCGATCCCGCGCGCATCCATGTGTCCGGCTCCTCCGCTGGCGGGCATCTGGGCGGCATGATGCTGGCGGGCGGCTGGGCCGGGAACCACGGCCTGCCCGAGGGCTTCGTGCAATCGACTTCCTTGCTGTCGGGCCTCTTCGATCTGGAGCCGGTGCAGCTCTCCAACTGCAATGAGTGGCTGAACCTTGACGCCGCCTCAGCCGCGCAGCAATCGCCGCAACTCCATTTGCCCGCGCGCCCACTGCCCCTGCTGATCTGCTACGCGCCCAACGAGACCGAGGAGTTCAAGCGCCAGTCCGAATGCTATGCGGCGAGTTGCAGGGCGGTGGGCTGCGACGTCGAGATCATCATCGAGCCCGGCACGAACCATTTTGATCTGCCGTTGCGATTCATGGATCGGGATGCGGCGCTGACGCGGGCGGTTGTGAGGGTGATGGGGCTTTAATCCCCCACATGCACCGCCAGCCACACGCTCGGCTCGTCCACATCCGTCGCCTCGACCCTGTGGCGACGATGCGGCGCGATGGTCATCCAGTCGCCGGTACGCAGGGTGCGGGGTTCGGCCTCGTCCTCGAAGCGCAACACGGCGGAACCGCTCAACAGCACCACCCATTCCGTCTGCGGCTGGTCATACCATTGGCCCTCGGCGCCCGCCTGCCCGGTCGAGACGATGCGCTCGATGCGCAGGCCGGGGCGCGTCATCAGGGTGTCGAAACGCTCCTGCGCCGCCCTCGATTCAAAGCCCTCGAACAGGTTGCCCGTCTCGCTCACCACAGCCCCCTGCTGGCCATTCCCTCGAGATCGCGCACCAGCAAATTGAGCGGCGGCAGGCGGTCGCCACCACGAACGGCGCCCTGCTCAGAAGCCCCGGCCACGACGGCGCCGGGAGCGCCCTGCACCACCACGCGGGCGCCGGGCTCGACGCGTTCATAGAGGTCCATCACATCCTGATTGATCATGCGAATGCAGCCTGACGAGGCGTTCGTGCCGATGGTCCATGGCTCCACCGTGCCATGGATGCGGAACAGGGTGTCACGATTGTCCTGCCAGAGATAGAGCGCCCGCGCTCCCAGCGGATTGCCTGTCCCGCCGGGCATGCCCAGTCCACTGCGCAACTTGCGCATGGCGCGCGCCAGGTGGGGCTGGCGCTCCAGCATTTCCTTTGGTGGATACCAGTCCGGCCAGGCCTGTTTCGAATTGACCATGGCCTCCCCCGACCAGGCGAAACCCGAACGGCCCACGCCCACCCCATAGCGCATGGCCTTGCCGCCGGGCAGGACGAGATAAAGGAAATGCTTGGCCGGATCGACCACGATTGTCCCCGGCGCCTCGCGCGTGACGTCATCCACCTCGCGACGCAGGAACTCCGGCCTGATGCGCGACAGGTCGATGGCGGGCACCGGGAAAGGCTCGCTGGCGAGCGAGCGGTAGCGGCTGGTGAGGGCAGGATCGAGCGGGGCCGCACGCGGAACGGCAGGCCCCAACAAGCAGGCGGCGGAGGCGAGCGTGAATGTGCGGCGGCAGAGGGTCATTCGAGTCTCCCCGTGATCGCGCTTTCAACGGCCAAGCTCGGCGAAGGTTCCCCTCAGCTATGTAAAACCATGCAACTCCCCCCGGCCTCGCGAATGCGCGCACACAGGGTCTCCGCCTCCTGACGGGTCTGCGCGGGGGCGCGCACCCGGTAAAATGGGCGATTGCCCCGGCTGCGCAGCAGCGTGCCGATGATCATGGGGCGCACATCGGCGAGCAGACCGGCGTAGGATTTCGCCTCCCGCGAGAAGGATTGCAGCGCCTGCTGCTTGGAGAAATTGCCCGCCAACTGCACACCCCACGGCGCCAGGGGCTCCTGGGCGGGCTCGACTTGCAACGTCGCGATTTGCGGCTGGCCCGCCCTGCCCCGCCGCAGCGCCGCCGTCACCTGAAGGCAGGAAGTCCCTTGCGCCGGATCGGCGGCGGCAGGATCTTCACGGCCCCGCGCCGCCCAGCTCTCGGCGGCAAGCCCGGTAATGGCGATCACATAGCTGCGGGTCTCGTCCGGCAGGCTGCGCGTCCCCGCCATCCACGCCTGCACCCGGCCGGCGCCCGCATTATAAGCGGCGGCGGCGAGGCCGAAATTGCCGAATTGGCGACGCAGATCCGCCAGATATCCAGCCGAATGGGGGATCGCCTGTTCAGGGTCGAAAGGATCGGCAAGGCCCCGCTCCAGAGCCGTACCGGGCATGAATTGAGCAAGGCCCTGCGCGCCCTTGTGGCTCACCGCGCGGCTTCGAAAGGCGCTCTCACGCCAGATGAGCCGTGCGAAAAGCTCCACCGGCAAGCGTTGCGCCCTGGCGGAGGCGTCGATGAGTCGGCAGACGGCTTCGTCCACGCTCTCCATCGGCGCCGCGACAAGGCGGCCGCCAAAGGCGGGGACGAACAACAGCAGCAGCAGGGCGAGCCCGATCAGGCGCATAAGGCCCAGATAGGGCGCGCGGTGCGGGCGACGAGCGGGCAAAGGCCCTGACACACAAGCCAAAAGGCCAGAAAACCTTGACCGGGGTCCAGCGTTACCATTCGCGCCATAATCTCCATGGCGCGGAACCGGGAGCAACCCCATGTCCATTCGAAAGCCTGTTCTGACAATGATCGCGGCGGCGGCCCTCGCCACAGCCGCCCTGCCCGCTTCGCAAGCCTCTGCGGCTGGCGCCGTCTATGTGGCGCCTGTTGGCGGCGGCGCCACTGGCGCTCCCTGGCCCGTCTGGGCGCTAGGCCTAGGCGTCGTCAGCATCATGGCGCGCGCCGCCTATGTCTATCGCACGGAATGTCGGGAATTGACCGGCGGGGAGGCCTTCGGCGGCATGGTCGGCCCCTGGCCGATCTATCATCAGCCCAACAACCAGTGCGGCGCCACGGCGCGCGCGCCGATCGTGGGTCGCTACTGAAAATCCGCATTGTCAAGAAAGAGGCTGGGCCAGCGCCCGGCCTCTGAATTCAAAGGCGCTAGCCCATCGCCTGCTGCATGTCCTCGGGCTTGGCGGGCTCGATGGCCACGCTCTCGCCGCAGCCGCAGGCCGAGGTCTGATTGGGGTTCTTGAACACAAAGCCCGAGGACAGTTTCGACGCCTCGAAATCCATCTGGGTGCCCAGCAGGAAGAGCACCGCCTTGGGGTCAATGAGGACCGTCACGCCCTTGTCCTCGATCACCTCATCGAGGGGCGCGACGCTGGCGGC
>CANCSY010000276.1 GCA_947380915.1 Beijerinckiaceae bacterium | reverse complement strand
GACGCCCGCAAACTGGAGCCGCTCGGGCGGGTCCTGGCGGGCGCGCAGGGCTGGGTGACGGGCCTGCGGGCCGATCAGTCCGACCATCGCCAGGCGCTCTCCTTCGTCAGCTTCGACGAGGCGCGCGGGCTCATCAAGCTCAACCCCATCTTTGACTGGACCCGCGCCGACGCGGTCGCCTTCACCAAAGCCAACAACGTGCCCGTCAACGCCCTTCATGGGCAGGGCTTCCTGTCCATCGGCTGCGCCCCCTGCACCCGCGCCATCGCGGACGGCGAGCCCGAGCGCGCTGGCCGCTGGTGGTGGGAGGATGAAGCCCAGAAGGAATGCGGCCTGCATGTGGGCCCCGATGGCCGCCTCAGCCGCGCAGGAGCCCCCGCATGAGCCTCGATCATCTGCGCAAGCTCGAGGCCGAGAGCATCCATATCTTCCGCGAGGTGGCCGCCACCTGCGAGCGGCCGGTGATCCTCTATTCCATCGGCAAGGATTCCGCTGTTCTTCTGCATCTGGCGATGAAGGCCTTCTACCCGGCCAATCCGCCCTTCCCGCTGCTGCATGTGGACACGACCTGGAAGTTCCGCGAGATGATCGCCTTCCGCGACCAGCGCGCGAAGGACCTGGGCCTCGACCTCATCGTGCACATCAATCAGGAAGGTGTGCGCGCGGGCATTGGCCCCGTGGCGTCCGGCTCGCGGCTGCATACGGATGTGATGAAGACCCAAGGGCTCAAGCAGGCGCTGGATCTCTACAAATTCGACGCAGCCTTTGGCGGGGCGCGGCGCGATGAGGAGAAGTCCCGCGCCAAGGAGCGCGTCTTTTCCCTGCGCTCGGCGGAGCATCGCTGGGATCCGAAGAACCAGCGGCCGGAGCCCTGGCGCCTCTACAACACGCGCAAGCGGCCCGGCGAAAGCTTCCGCGTGTTTCCCTTGTCGAATTGGACCGAGGCGGATGTGTGGGACTACATTCTTCAAGAGGATATCCCCGTCGTTCCCCTCTATTTCGCCGCGCCCCGCCCCGTGGTGGAGCGCGATGGCGCGCTGATCATGCGCGACGACGAACGCCTGCCCTTGCTGCCGGGCGAAGAGCCGCAGATGCGCATGGTGCGCTTCCGCACATTGGGTTGCTATCCCCTCACAGGCGCAGTCGAGAGCATGGCGGCGACGCTGCCGGAGATCATCGCGGAAATGCGGGCCTCGCGCAGCTCCGAGCGTCAGGGCCGCATGATCGACCATGATGGTTCCGGCTCCATGGAAGCCAAGAAGCAGGAAGGATATTTCTGATGCACGGCGCGCTTCCTGCGACAGCTGCGGACTCCACCCTTGCGCCGCGCGCGCAATCCCTGCTGCGCTTCTTCACCTGCGGCTCGGTGGATGACGGCAAATCGACCCTCATCGGGCGCATGCTCTACGATACTAACAGCGTGTTCGAAGACCAGCTCGAAGCCCTGGAGCGCGACAGCAAGAAGTTCGGCACGCAGGGCGCCAATCTCGATTTCGCTTTGCTGCTCGACGGGCTTTCGGCGGAGCGCGAACAGGGCATCACGATTGATGTGGCCTATCGCTATTTCGGCTCCAACAAGCGCGCCTTCATCGTGGCCGACACGCCCGGCCATGAGCAATACACCCGCAACATGGCCACCGGCGCCTCCACCGCCGAACTCGCGATCATTCTCATCGACGCGCGCAAGGGCATCCTGCCGCAAACGCGCCGCCATTCCTTCATTGTTTCGATGCTGGGCGTGCGTGACATCGTGCTCGCCGTGAACAAGATGGATCTCGTGGGCTTCGACGAGGATGTGTTCAAAACCATCGTCGACGCCTATCGCGAACTGACGGCGGGCCTCGGTTTCGCCCATGTGGTGGCGATTCCGCTGTCCGCGCGCGATGGCGACAATATCGCGACCCATTCCCAGCGCACGCCCTGGTATCGTGGCCCCAGCCTGCTGGCCCATCTGGAGAGCGTGGAGCCCGTGCCCGCGAGCGCGCAAACCGCCTTCGCCATGCCCGTGCAATGGGTCAACCGTCCCGATCTCGACTTTCGCGGCTATGCGGGAACCATCGCGTCGGGCGCGATCAGGCGCGGCGACGAGATCGTGGCCCTGCCGGGCGCGCGGCGCAGCAAGGTGGCGCGCATCATCGGGCCCGATGGCGAGCGCGAGGAGGCCATCGCAGGCGAGGCGGTGACGCTGACCCTCACCGACGAAATCGACGTGTCGCGCGGCGACGTGCTGGCCTCCACGCCCCACCATCTGAAACCGCGCCGCAACATGGACGCGCGGTTGCTCTGGATGATCGACGCGCCGCTGGCGCCAGGCCGTGACTATATCATCCAGCTCGCCACCGGGACCGCCAACGCGCGCATCGCGGCGCTGCATCACCAGATCGACGTGGAGAGCTTCCAGCCCCGCCCCGCGCAGGTGCTGACCATGAACCAGATTGGCTTCGTGTCGCTGGCCTGCGACAAGGCCCTCGTCATGGCCGACTATCGGCAGGACCGAGACCTCGGCGCCTTCATCCTCATCGACCGGCTGACCAACCAGACGGCGGCCCTGGGCGTGATAGAGCCCGCAATCGCGGTGGCGGCGGAGACGAGCATCGCGCCAGCGGTGGCGCCGAACCTTTGGGCGCGCATCGGATCGCAGCTTGATGCGGGCGATGCGGTGCTGTCCGTGGTGCTGGCGATGGCGGTCTATGTGCTGTCAGCCAGCGCGCCTGCGGCGCTGGCGGTGCTGGTGACGGACCTCGTGCTGCGGCCGGCTCTGAGCTTCGCGAGGGCGCAGGCCCGCGCCAAGACGGCGGCGATGCGGGATGACAATATCGAGAGCGGCGCGGGGATCTGAGAACGCGTTACTGAGCCGGGAACACCAGCGCCCCAGCAGCCTCGATGCGCAGGCGCACCCGCGCGCCGGGCGTTGGCCCCTCGCCGGGCGGGAGCCGCACTTCCAGCGGCGCCGCAAGCCCCTCCACCGCGCAGGCGACCAATCGCGCCTCGCCAATGAAGCGGCGGTTGAGGGTTACGGCGTCCACGCCCTCGGCGCCGAAGGAAAGGGCCTGCGGGCGGATGCAGACCACGCAGGGCCCATCGGCCACGCCTGCCGCATCGAACATGCCCAGCGCGGTCGACGCCCACCCTGAAACCACCTCGCCGGGGATCTCGTTCAGGTCACAGAAATAGCGCGCGGCGAAGAGCGTGCGCGGATGCTCGTAAAGCTCTTCTGGCGCGCCCATCTGCACCAGCCGCCCATTCAGCATGAGCGCGATGCGGTCAGCGATGAGCATGGCCTCCACGGGATCATGGGTCACGACAAGTCCGGTGGCGCCGCTCTCGCGCAGCAGCGCCATGGTGTCGCCGCGCACCCGCTCGCGCAGGCGCTGGTCGAGGTTGGAGAAGGGCTCGTCCATGAGCAGCAGCCCGGGCCTTGGCGCCAGCGCGCGGGCCAGCGCCACCCGCTGCTGCTGGCCACCCGAGAGCACATGCGGATAGTCATTCGCCGCATGGGACAGGCCCACGCGCTCCAGCGCCTGCAGGGCCACGGCCCGAGCCTTGGCGGGCTCCAGACGCGACAGGCCGAAGCGGATGTTGTCGAGAATCGTCAGATGGGGGAACAGGGCGTAGTCCTGAAACATCATGCCCACGCCCCGCTGCTCCGGTGGCATGAAATGGCCCGGGCCCACCAGCTCGCGCTCGCCCAGCAACACGCGCCCCTGATCGGGAACTTCCAGCCCCGCGACGACCCGCAGCAAGGTGGTCTTGCCGCAGCCCGATTGCCCCAGCAGGCACACGATCTCGCCGGGCGCCACGGTGAGCGAGAATCCGTCCACCGCCGTCACGGCGCCAAAGCTCTGGTGGATGTCGATGATGTCGAGCCGCGCGGTCATGGGGCCGACGCTGCAAGAGAGGGCGCGGGGACGCTCGGCGCCGCATGGGCGAGCGAGGGCCTGCGGCTGAAACGGCCCAGCAGGATCACCGGCGCCAGCCCCACCAGCACGATGCAGAGCGCGGCGACGGCGCCATCCTCATAGGAGCCGCGC
>CANCSY010000275.1 GCA_947380915.1 Beijerinckiaceae bacterium | reverse complement strand
ATGAACGCCCGCTATCGCCCCGCCGAGGGCAAGGGCAACCGCTTCGTCCATACGCTGAACGGGTCTGGCGTGGCGGTGGGCCGCGCGCTGATCGCGGTGCTGGAGAACTACCAGAACGCCGACGGCAGCGTGACCGTGCCTGAGGCCCTGCGGCCCTACATGGGCGGGCTGGAGACGATCAGGGCGGCGGGCTGATCAGCGCCGGTTGCAACACTTCACCATAAAAACCATCCAAACTGTTGGAACCCGCCTTGGGGATGACCGGGGGCAAAGGGTTAACAACCCCTCGCTAAAATGCTCTAAACTCTCCTTGTGGGCGCCGGAGCACTTTTCCTTATGCGTATTCTCATCACCAATGACGACGGTATCCATGCCCATGGCATCAAGGTGCTGGAGCAGATCGCCCGGCAGATCTCCGATGACGTTACGGTGGTGGCGCCGGAGATGGATCAGTCCGGCGTCGCCCATTCCCTGTCGCTGAACGATCCGCTGCGCCTGCGTGAAATCTCGCCCCGTCATTTTGCGGTGAAGGGCACGCCGACCGACTGCGTCATCATGGGCGTGCATCGCATCATGGCCGATCACAAGCCGGATCTGGTTCTGTCGGGCGTCAATGTCGGGCACAACATGGCCGAGGATGTGATCTATTCGGGCACGGTGGCGGGCGCCATGGAAGGGGCGATCCTCGGCATCACCTCCATCGCCCTGTCCCAGGGCTATGCGCCCGGTGGCAAGAACGCCATCGACTGGAGCGCCGCCGAAACCCATGGCCCCAAGATCATTCGCGACATTCTGGCTTTGGGCGTGCCGCGCGACGTGCTGGTGAATGTCAATTTCCCGGCCCGCCCGGCAGCCGAAATCGAGGGCGTCAGCGTCACCGTGCAGGGGCGTCGCGACGCTAACCTCGCGGGGCTTGAGGAGCGTTTCGACGGGCGCGGCAATCCCTATTACTGGATCCGCTATGCGCGCACCCGCTCCACGCCGCCCCACGGGACAGATCTGGAGGCCATCGCCAATGGCCGCATCTCGATCACGCCGTTGCGGCTCGATCTGACCGATGAGCCAACCCTCACCCGTTTCGCGCTTGCGCTGAAATAACCGCAAAGGGAAGCGCCATGAAGCAGATGGACCTTCCTCTCCCCATCCCGGGGGAAGCCGAAGCCAGGGCCGCCCAGGCTCTCATGGCCTTTTTATTGCGCATGCGCGCGCGCGGCATTTCCGATGTCGCCGTTCTGCGGGCGTTGGAAACCACCCCCCGCGAGCTCTTCGTGCCCCATCGCTACCGCGATCTGGCCCTGCGCGACATAGCCCTGCCCATCCCCTGCGGCCAGACCATGCCCGAAGCCTGGCTGGTGGCGCGCATGATGGAGGCGCTCGATCTGCAACCTCGCCACCGCCTGCTGGAAATCGGCGCAGGCTCAGGCTACGCCACCGCCATCGCCGCGCGGCTCGCCGGCGAGGTGGTCTCCTGTGAAATCTTCGAGCCGCTGGCCGTGGAATGCGCCGGGCGACTGTCACGGCTTGGCCTCGCGAATGTGAAGATCCTGCAAGGCGACGCCTTCAGCCTGTTGCCGGAGCTTGGCCTGTTCGACCGGGTGCTGGTGCATGGGTCCCTCGAGGGCGTCCCACAGGCCCTGCTGGAATGTCTCGCCCAGGCCGGCGTCATCCTGCTGGCGCGCAAGACACGTCGCGGGGCGGCAATGCTCACGCGCATAGCCCATCAGCCCTCCGGCGAATTCGCCGAAACCGCCCTTTGCCCCTGTCGCCTGGGCGCCTTGATCGGATCAAATGCAGCCGCAGCTTGATTTTTCAGCATGATTTCGCCGCATGCGGTAAAAATTTCCTTCAGTATAAACCATGCCTTAACCAACCATGCGTTTAATGGCCACTGTCAATATTTTGCTTAGCAGTGGGTTGCGTGATGCGTCACAGCTTCGGTCAGACTTCCTCCTCCACGGCCCTTCGCCTCGCCATTGCGAGCGCCACGGCCCTCATGCTTGCGGGGTGCTCAGGCGATGTGACCCGCTTCGCATCGAATCCATTCTCCATGGATCCGGCGCCCACCGCCTCGATCCCGCAATCCATGCCCTCCCAGCAAGCCGGCTTCGAGCCCGCATCTGTTGGCTCGGTCGTGTCACAGCCTTTGGCGCCGGTGCAGTCTGCGCCTCTGGCGCCTCCCGCGGCCAATTACGGAAGCGCCCGGCCTGCAACCCCTGCGCCTGTGATGGCTCAGCCCGCCCAGGCCCCTGCCCCGGCTGCTGCAACCCCCAAGGTTATCCCGGCGCCCGCCCAGGCGCAGGCGCAGATCCGCGTTCAGGCTCCGGTCCAGCCGCAGGCCAAGGCGACGGAAAAGCTCAACTTCGTGCAAGGCGCCCAGCATGCCGGCGCTGCGCCCGCCAAGCCGGTGGAGGCGCCCAAGGCCGCCGCCAAGCCGCTTGAAAAGCCCATCGAAAAGCCTGCGGACAAACTGGCGGCCAAGCCTGCCGAAGCCCCTGCCAAGCAGGTGGCCGAGGCTCCGGCCAAGCAGGCTGAAAAGCCCGTCGCCGCCGCCAAGCCCCAGCAGGTCGCCAAGCTCGAGACGGGCTCGACGCCCACCCAGACCGCCGTGCATACCCCCGCCCCCCAGGCGGCCGCCGAGCCCGAGAGCGACAAGCCGGAGTTCCGCTGGCCCGCGCGCGGCCGCATCATTCAGGGCTTCAAGGCTGGCGCCAATGACGGCATCAACATCGCCGTTCCCGAAGGCACCTCCGTCAAGGCGGCCGAGGCCGGTGTCGTCGCCTATGCGGGCAACGAGTTGAAGGGCTATGGCAATCTGGTGCTGATCCGCCATCCCAACGGCTTCGTCTCCGCCTACGCCAACAACGGCGAAATCTCGGTGAAGCGGGGCGAGACCGTCAAGCGCGGCCAGGCCATCGCCAAATCCGGCCAGACCGGCAATGTGTCCTCGCCGCAGTTGCACTTCGAACTGCGCAAGGGCTCCACCCCCGTCGATCCCACGGAATTCCTCGCGGGCCTCTGATACCCGGCGAACAGGAAAGCCGCCTTCGGCATCCGCGAGACACGGGCCGGGGGCGAAAGATGGCGGCAGGTCCCATGAAGGGCCTGTCGCCTTTTTCGTTTCAGGCCGCAATTTGATGTTGATTATGGGTAGCGGGAAACGCGGCCCTCACCACCGCCGGGCGGCCATCCACAACCGCCACTGACGCCGCCATTGGGGAAGCTGGATAACGGTCTCGTAGGGGTCGTAAGCACGCTTTTCCATGGCCGCCAGATAGGGCTCCACCAGCGCCAGCGGCAGGAAGGCCGGGCGGGCTGCAGGCTCGACCGTCTTGATCCCCTCTAGCGCCGCCGCCAGATGCTTGCGGGCGATGGCGCGCATTCTGGCCAGCGCAATATCAACGCCCGGCGTCCGCTCGCCTGCGATCATGTCCTGCGCCTTGACCCCCGCCTCCTTCAGCACGTCGCCGGGCACATAGACCTGCCCGCGCGCGCTATGCCAGGGCAAGGCCCTCAGCAACCCGGTAATGGCGTAGGCGAGGCCTCCATGGCCAGCCGCGTCGGCCCCACCGGGGTCGCGCCCGTCTGCGAGGATCAGGCAGGCCATGCGGATGAGCGCCGAGGAGGTCTCCCCCCCATAGCCCTCGAGCTGGCGCATGCCGGGCATGGGGTCGTCATAGAGATCGAAGGTGCGGGCATCCACCAGATTGGTGAGGGCCGCGCGCGGCAGCTTGAAGCGTTTCACCGTATCGAGCAGCGCCGAGGCGACGGGATGGGCGCTGATGTCGCCCCGCTCCTCCCCCTCCAGCGCATCGCGCCACCATTGAAAACGGATCTCGCCGGGCATGGGGTCGGAGACGATCTCGCGCACCCGCGCCACTTCCAGGCTGAAGGCGTAGAGCGCGTGCAGATACCTGCGGTGGCTCCAGGGCGCGAAGAGGCTGGCGAGCCAGCGGTCGGGATCATGCTCGCGCAGCAGGGTCTCGCAATAGACATAGGCCTCGCCAAGACGGGGATCGGCGACCTCATCCATCATGGGGTCGCCAGCAG
>CANCSY010000274.1 GCA_947380915.1 Beijerinckiaceae bacterium | reverse complement strand
ATCATGAACTGCGCCAAGGCCTGCCCCAAGGGGCTGAACCCGGCCAAGGCCATCGCCGAAATCAAGTCCATGATGATCGCCCGCCAGCTCTGAGCGGCCGGTCATAGCGTTGCGAAGGCCCCGGACCTCCGGGGCCTTTTGCGTTTGCGGGCGCGGAGGCGACGCAGAGCAGCCTTGCGCTGACCTAGCGCCCCCGTTTACTGACGGAGCACAAGGAGTTTCCATCCGGTGCCAAGCCCCGTTTCCGATCGCTATCAAGCCCTGCTCAGCGAAGAGGCCCTCGAAAGGGACGAGGCGCAATTGCGCGTGCTGGCGGAGCTTGATCGGCTGGCGGGGGAGCTGGCGGATTATCAGCGGGGCCGCAATTCCGGGATGCTGGGCCGCCTCTTCGGCCGCAAGCCGAAGGCGCAGCCGCCGCGCGGGATCTATCTTTGGGGGTCGGTGGGGCGCGGCAAGACCATGCTCATGGACCTTTTCTTCGAGGCGGCGCCTGTGCAGGCGAAGCGCCGGGTTCATTTCCAGTCCTTCATGGCCGATGTGCACCAGCGCATCCACGACTGGCGCCTCGCCAGCAAGGCGGGGACCGCCCGGGGCGATGAGCCCGTCGCGCCTGTCGCCGACGATCTGGCCGCCCAGGCCTGGCTGCTCTGCTTTGACGAATTCACGGTGACCGACATCGCCGACGCCATGATTCTCGGGCGCCTGTTCCAGGCCCTCTTCGCGAGGGGCGTGGTGATCGTGGCGACCTCCAATGTGGAGCCCGGGCGCCTCTATGAAGGCGGTCTCAACCGCGCGCTCTTCCTGCCTTCCATCAGGCAGATCCAGCAGCATATGCAAGTGTTTGAGCTCGACGCCCCCAAGGATTTCCGGCTGGAGAAGCTGGCGGGCGCTCCGGTCTATCATGTGCCTGCGGACGCCGCCGCCCATGAGGCGCTGACCCGCGCCTTCAAGTCCCTCACCGGGCGCAGCCGGGGCGAGCCGCGCGCGCTTGACCTGCTGGGCCGTCAGTTGCTGGTCCCGCAGGCCGTCAACGGGGTGGCGCGGTTCTCCTTCCACGACCTCTGCGAGCAGCCGCTGGGATCGAGCGATTACCTAGCCATCGCCCGGGAGTTCCACACGCTTGTCATCGACGACATCCCGGTCCTGCCCGCCGCCAAACGTAATGAGGCGCGGCGTCTGACCTGGCTCATCGACGCGCTCTACGACATGCAGGTGAAGGTGATCGCCTCGGCGCAGGACCAGCCGACCGGCCTCTATCTGGGGACCCATGGCCGCGAAGTCTTCGAATTCGAGCGTACGGCCTCGCGCCTGATCGAGATGCGCTCCACCGATTATCTCGCCCTGCCCCATGGCGCGCGGGCGCGCGCACAAGAGGCCGGCGCCTCCCAATCTGCGGAGACCTGACCCGTGGCGAAGGCGCCCAGCCCGGAACCAACCGACGCCCGCATCCTCGATTTCGCGGCGGAACACATCCGCCAGCACGGCATCGAGCGCACGACGGTGGTGGCCATCGCGCGCGAGGCCGCCATGTCCCATGGAAATGTCTATCGCTACTTTCCCTCGAAAGAGGCGCTGGTCGATGCCGTCACGGCCCAGTGGCTGAAGCCCATCGAGACGGGCCTGCGCGACATCTGCGACGGGCCGGACCCGGCCTTCGACAAGCTGGAGCGGATACTCTCGGCGGTGCAGCGGGCCTATCGCAACAAGTTCGAGGCCGACCCCCGGATTTTCGACCTCTTCATCGAGGCCTCGGTCCTGGGGCGCGGAGTGGCGCGCAAGCATCGGCTCAAGCTTCAGTCCGAGGTGCGCAGCGTGCTGGAGGACGGCATGGCGAGCGGGGCCTTTCCCGCCCATGACATCCGCCGGGCCCTGGCCCTGGTCTTTGACCTGAGTCACCGCTTCATCAATCCCCCGGCGATCCGGGCGGATGCGGAGGTGACGCGCGCCCAGATCGACGGGCGCTTCGAGCGGGTGCTGCGGGCCTTGCGCCGCACCCTTTCGAGCGGCGTCCTGTAACTGACAAATAACAAAATATGTTTTTTGTCACCGCTTTTTCAGGGTGCGGCAGGGCGCCTCACCTGAAGTTGTAAATAACTGATATTTATAATAAATTCGACGCTATCGAGCCGTTTCGGCTTCCAGGCCGACCTTGGCGCAAGATAACTTAGACTTTGTCGTGACTTGCCAGCCGTCACGGCCTGAGTCAAACAAGCCGCGCCCCGGGGACCCTGGCTTCGCGCAGCGCCCCAGATGAACACGAGAGGACGTCTTTCATGGCGCGTAACAAGATTGCATTGATTGGAGCCGGCCAGATCGGCGGCACCCTCGCTCTCCTCGCCGGTCTCAAGGAACTCGGCGACGTGGTGCTCTTCGACATCGCCGACGGCGTCCCCCAGGGCAAGGCCCTCGATCTGGCTGAAGCCGCCCCCGTGGAAGGCTTCGACGCGAAGCTCTCCGGCGCCTCCAGCTACGAGGCCATCGCTGGCTCCGACGTGATCATCGTGACCGCTGGCGTGCCCCGCAAGCCCGGCATGAGCCGCGACGATCTGCTCGGCATCAACCTGAAGGTCATGGAAGCGGTCGGCGCGGGCATCAAGCAATATGCCCCCGACGCTTTCGTCATCTGCATCACCAACCCGCTCGACGCCATGGTCTGGGCGCTGCAGAAGGCCTGCGGCCTTCCCGCCACCAAGGTGGTCGGCATGGCTGGCGTGCTTGATTCCGCCCGCTTCCGCTACTTCCTCGCCGACGAGTTCAACGTCTCGGTGCAGGACGTCACCGCCTTCGTGCTCGGCGGCCATGGCGACGACATGGTCCCCTCCGTGCGCTATTCCACGGTGGCCGGCATCCCGCTTCCCGATCTGGTGAAGATGGGCTGGACCACCCAGGAGCGCATCGACGCCATCGTCAAGCGCACCCGCGGCGGCGGCGGCGAGATCGTCAACCTGCTGAAGACCGGCTCGGCCTTCTACGCGCCAGCCTCCTCCGCCATCTCCATGGCCGAGTCCTATCTCAAGGACCAGCGCCGCGTTCTGCCCTGCGCCGCCTATCTCGATGGCGAATATGGCGTGAAGGGCATGTATGTGGGCGTCCCCGTGATCCTGGGCGCCAATGGCGTCGAGAAGATTGTCGAGATCAGCCTCGATGCGGACGAGACCAAGATGTTCGCGACCTCCGTCGCCTCGGTGAAGAGCCTGGTCGACGCCTGCAAGGTCATCAATCCGGCTTTCGCCTGATTTTTCCACACACGGGGCCGCGCATCGTCGCGGTCCCGACATAACGAACCAGTAGCGAGAAAATTGCGACCGGACCCTGCGCCGGCTGACCAGAGAGACGCTCCATGAACATTCATGAGTATCAAGCAAAGGCGGTCCTGAAGGAGTTCGGCGTGCCCGTCTCCCGGGGCGTGCCGATTCTCGATGTGGCGCAGGCGGAAGCCGCAGCCAACGAGCTTGGCGGACCCCTTTGGGTCGTCAAATCCCAGATTCACGCGGGTGGCCGCGGCAAGGGCAAGTTCAAGGAAGCCTCTGCGGGCGAAAAGGGCGGCGTGCGCCTCGCCAAGTCCGTGGATGAGGTGAAGACCTTCGTCCAGCAGATGCTCGGCGCCACCCTCGTCACCATCCAGACCGGCCCGGCGGGCAAGCAGGTCAACCGCCTCTATATCGAGGACGGCTCCGACATCGAGAAGGAGTTCTATCTCTCCGCTCTGGTGGATCGCGAGACCTCGCGCGTCGCTTTCGTCGTCTCCACCGAAGGCGGCATGGACATCGAGGCGGTGGCCCATGACACCCCCGAGAAGATCCACACCTTCTCGGTCGATCCCGCCACCGGCGTCATGCCCCACCACGGCCGCACGGTCGCCAAGGCCCTCGGCCTCACCGGCGATCTGGCCAAGCAGGCGGGCAAGCTCCTCGGCCAGCTCTATGCGGCCTTCGTCGCCAAGGACATGGCGATGCTGGAGATCAACCCGCTGATCGTCACCCCCCAGGGTCAGCTCAAGTGCCTCGACGCGAAGATCTCCTTCGATTCGAACTCGCTCTATCGCCATCCCGAGATCATGGCCCTGCGCGACGA
>CANCSY010000273.1 GCA_947380915.1 Beijerinckiaceae bacterium | reverse complement strand
CCCCAGGGCGACCCATCCCGGGGCGAATTCGGCATGGCGGCCGTGCCGGGGGCGCAGGGGCGCTTTCGCGACGCGTTCGAGCAGGCGCTGGCCTATGCGGCGACGGTCGGCGCGGGCACGATCCATGTCATGTCCGGCATGACCGGCGGCCAGACGAAGGAGGCGCGGGACGCCTTTTTCGAGAATGTCTTCTGGGCCTCCCACAAGGCGCGGCTGGCGGATGTCGCCCTGCTCATCGAACCGCTGAACGCCGTGGACCGCCCCGGCTATTTCGTGTCGCGGTCGGATGATGTGGTGGCGCTGCTGGGGGAGTTGGGCTGCGACAATGTCAAGCTGCTGTTCGATGTCTACCATATCCAGATCATGGAGGGGGATCTGCTGCGCAGGCTGGACCGCCACTGGCCCCATGTGGGCCACGTGCAACTCGCCTCGGTTCCGCATCGCCACGAGCCCGACGAAGGCGAGGTGGCCTTCGCCGCCATTCTCGCGAACCTGACCGCGCGCGGTTATGCGGGCTTCGTGGGCGCCGAATATAACCCGCGCGGTTCGACTCAGGCGGGCCTCGGCTGGGCCGCGCCCTGGCTTGCTCGATGAGCATCCCCGATAGCCGAGCCTTCATCCGCGCGCAGACCCGCCTGCTGCCCGTGCCCCATGCCCCCGAGATCAGCCTGCACATCGCCGACGTCGCCACCGAACTGTGGAGCAAGACGGAGGAGGAGCTGGGCGAGATCGGCCTGCCGCCGCCCTTCTGGGCCTTCGCCTGGGCGGGCGGGCAGGCGCTGGCGCGCTATCTGCTGGACCATCCGGAGGCGGTGCGCGGGCGCTTCGTGCTCGATTTCGCCGCAGGCTCGGGCCTTGTGGGCATAGCGGCGGCGAAAGCGGGGGCGGCGGAGGTGACCGCTGTGGATATCGACGCCTTCGCCATCGCCGCCATGGGGATCAACGCCCAGGCCAATCAGGTGCGCCTGACCACGCGACTGGGCGACATCGTGGGGGCTGACGAGGGCTGGGACGTGGTTCTGGCGGGCGATGTCTCCTACGAGCGGGACATGGCGGCGCGGGTCACGGACTGGCTGGAGCGGCTCGCCCGGCGCGGGGCGCTGGTGCTGATCGGCGATCCCGGCCGCAGCTATCTGGCGCGCGAACGGCTGGAGCCCATCGCCGAATATCAGGTGCAGGTGACGCGTGACCTGGAGGACGCCGAGGTGAAGAAGACCTGCGTCTGGCGCTTTCGCGGCGTCAGCTGAACGCGAAAAAGGCCGGGCAGAACCCGGCCTCTTTAGTCCGCGCGAGCGGAGAAGGATCAATCCTTGGACTTGACCTTCATGACCTGACGGCCGTTGTACATGCCGGTCTTCAGGTCGACGTGATGCGGACGGCGAAGCTCGCCGGAGTCCTTGTCCTCGGCATAGGTCGGGGCGGCAAGGGCGTCAGCGGAACGGCGGAAGCCGCGCTTCATCGGGGAAGTCTTACGTCTCGGAACTGCCATGTCACTCTCCAGATAGGCGCGTACCGAGGCCCAGGGCCGGCGCGCATCGAATTAGCTGCCGGGCTGATACACCGAAACCGCCGGGATGACCAGTGAGGATTCAGCTTTTTCCGCACCAGGGCCCATTCTTCCCCTCAATCGCCCGGCTTGAGGCAATCTGCAAGCCCCGGCGTGCGGGCCATGCGGCGCTGGATGAGGGTGGCGAGCTGCTTTTGACGGGCATCGGGATGGGCGGGATCGCGGCGCAGGGGATTGGGCAGGGCGGCGGCGAGCAAGGCCGCCTCCCGCCCGGTCAGCTTGCTGGCGGCTTTCCCGAAATGGCGCTGCGCCGCGGCCTCGACCCCGAAGATCCCCTCGCCCCATTCGGCGACGTTGAGATAGACCTCCATCATCCGCCGCTTGCCCCAGGCCCGGTCGATGACCAGCGCGGCGGGGATCTCCAGCCCCTTGCGCACAGCGGAGCGGGAGGACCAGAGAAAAAGATTTTTCGCGCTCTGCATGGGGATGGTGGAGGCGCCGCGCGAGGGACCGTCTTCGCCGGAGGACGCGACCACCTCACGCAGGGCGCCCCAGTCCACGCCCCAATGGCGGCAGAAGCGCCCATCCTCCGAGGCGATGACCGCCAGCGGCAGGGCGGGCGCGATGCGCTCCAGCGGCGTCCAGACCCGCTCCACGGGCCGGAAGGTCACCCAGCGCGCCAGCATCAGCGTGGAAACTGGCGGCGCGAAGGCCCAGAGCGCCACGAGCCCCGCAAATATAGCCAGAAGGAGGAGGACCGCCCGTAAAAGCCATCTTGAGATTGCGCGCAAAAACGCCATGGTCGCGCAGCTCAGCCCTTGCGAAAGTCGAGCCCAGCCTTGACCGATGCACGCGCCTGAGGCAAGCGGAACCATAAATCACAGGTGATGGAGGCTTCATTGTCAGACCCAAACGACCCTGAAATGACCTTCGAGACCCGGCTTGGCGCCGTGGCGCGCGATGTCGCCGCACTGCTCGCCGATCTCCTCACCGAAACGCCTCTGCCCGGCGAAATCGCGCGCCCTGCGGTGCTGGTCGCAGCCATGCGCCACGGCGCCCTCAACGGCGGCAAGCGCCTGCGTCCCTTCCTGACCGTGGAGGCCGCCCGCCTGCTCGGCGCCTCCGGCGCCGGCGTGCTGCGCGCCGCCTGTGCGGTGGAGCTGGTGCATTGCTATTCCCTTGTCCACGACGATCTGCCCGCCATGGACGACGACGACCTGCGCCGGGGCCAGCCGACCGTCCACCGGGCCTATGACGAGGCCACCGCCATCCTCGCAGGCGATTCGCTGCTGACCCTGGCCTTCGACGTGATGGCCGATGAGGCGACCCATCCCGACGCCCGCGTGCGCGCCGCCCTCGTGCTGGGGCTGGCGCGGGCCTCGGGGCTAGGGGGCATGGCGGGCGGACAGATGTTCGATCTGGCCGCCGAGGCCTCTCCCAACCCCCACACAGTCGCGGAGATCGACCGCCTGCAGGCCATGAAGACCGGCGCCCTGCTGCGCTTCGCCGTGGAAGCTGGCGCCATCGTTGCGGGCGCCACGCCTGAGCAAACCGCGCAGCTTGTCACCTATGGCAAGGCGCTGGGCGCGGCCTTTCAGGTGGCCGACGATATTCTCGACGCCGAGAGCGACGAGGAGACGCTGGGCAAGAAGGCGGGCAAGGACGCGGGCCGCAACAAGGCGACCCTCGTCAAGGCGCTGGGCCTCGAAGGCGCCAAACAGCGCCGCGACGAACTGGCCCATGAGGCCGAAGCGGCGCTCGCTGGCTTTGGGGAAGCGGCGCGCGTATTGGTGGAGGCCGCCCGCTTCACCGCCACAAGGCGGAGTTAGGACCCGCGCCAGATGGCGACGAACACCTTCATGCATCGCCACCGCATCCTGCGTCATGTGATCGGGCGTCCGCGCCTGTTTCTGTGCGCCGCCATCGGGCTGATCGCGCTGGGGCTGCTGCCGCAGACCTGGCGGTCCGAGACCCGGCTGCTGAGCGCCTGGAACCTGGGCGTGGTGCTCTATATCGCCAGCGCCACCCATCTGATGCTGAGCGCCGACCCCGCCCGCATGCGCCGCCTCGCCCAACTGACCGACGAGAGCCGCTTCGTGGTGCTGGTGCTCGCCATCTTCGCGGCGGTGGCAAGCATTGTGGCCATCGTGGCCCAGCTGGCGGTCTCCAAGGACATGACGGGGGTCAACAAGGCGCTGCATCTGGGGCTGGCGGGACTGACCATCGTCAGCTCCTGGACCTTCATCCAGGTCATCTTCGCCCAGCACTACGCCCACGAATATTTCATCGAGCGCGCCAGCAAGGCGGCCATGCCCGAGGAGCTGCGCGGCGGGATCACCTTTCCCGGCACGGCCAATCCCGATTTCCTCGACTTCCTCTATTTTTCCTTCGTGATCGGCGTGGCGTCGCAAACGGCGGATGTGGCGATCTGCTCGCGCCCCATGCGCCGGGTGGCGCTGATCCATTGCGTGCTGGCGTTCTTCTTCAACACGACCGTGCTGGCGCTGACGATCAATATCGCGGCGGGGCTGATCTGATCCTCAGGCCCCGAATCGCTTCTCGATATAAT
>CANCSY010000272.1 GCA_947380915.1 Beijerinckiaceae bacterium | reverse complement strand
ACCGCGACATTCTCCGTGCCATCGGGCACGAGGATCTTGCCGAGCACGCCCTCATCGACCGCCTCGACCTCCATGGTCGCCTTGTCGGTCTCGATCTCGGCGATGACGTCGCCGGACTTGATGCGGTCGCCTTCCTTCTTCAGCCATTTCGAGAGCTTGCCCTGCTCCATGGTGGGAGACAGGGCGGGCATGAGGATATTGGTGGCCATAGTGGTCCTCACCGATGGGGCGCAAAGACCCCGGGTTCATTCCAGCGAAAGGCGCGCCATGCAGCGCGCCAGATGGTTCAGAGGGTGATGTCGGTCCAGAGTTCGGACACATCGGGCTCGGGATCGTTCGAGGCGAACTCGGCGGCCTCGGCGACGATGGCGCGCACCTTGGCGTCGATCTCCTTCAACTCGTCCTCGGTCGCGAACTTCTCGCGCAGCAGACGACCGCGCACCTGCTCGATGGGGTCATGCTCCTCGCGCATTTTCTGCACTTCTTCCTTGGAGCGATATTTCGCCGGATCGGACATGGAGTGCCCGCGATAGCGATAGGTCTGCATCTCCAGGATGTAGGGCCCCTTGCCCGAACGCGCCCATTCCAGCGCCTTGGCGCCAGCGGCCATCACCGCGCGGACATCCATGCCATCCACCTGCTCGCCGGGGATGTTGAAGGAGATGCCGCGCTTCGAGAAGTCCTGCTGCGCCGAGGACCGCGACACGGCGGTGCCCATGGCGTAGCGGTTGTTCTCGATGATGTAGACGGCGGGAAGCTTCCACAGCTCCGCCATGTTGAAGCTCTCGTAGACCTGACCCTGATTCGCGGCGCCGTCGCCGAAATAGATCATGGAGGCGGAGCCGTTGTTGCGGTAGCTGTTGGCGAAGGCGAGGCCCGTGCCAAGCGACACCTGACCACCCACGATGCCATGGCCGCCATAGAAATGCTTCTCTTTCGAGAACATGTGCATGGAGCCGCCCTTGCCCTTCGACAGGCCGCCGCGACGCCCCGTCAATTCGGCCATGACGCCCTTGGGGTCGAGGCCGCAGGCGAGCATGTGGCCGTGGTCGCGATAGCCGGTGATGATCTGATCGCCCTCTTTCAGGGCCATCTGCATGCCGATCACGACGGCTTCCTGGCCGATGTAGAGATGACAGAAGCCCCCGATGAGGCCCATGCCATAGAGTTGGCCAGCCTTTTCTTCAAAGCGGCGAATCAGCAGCATCTCGCGATAGGCGAGAAGCTCCTGTTCCTTGCTGAACAGGGGAACATTGGGGATGGCGGTTGTTGCGGATTTACCGGCGGCCCGGGTGGGCGCCGATTTCGTGCGAGCGGATGCGGCAGATGCCATTTTGAACCTCTGAGGGGCCGCCCCGGCGGGGCGCAGAAGAGGATCAGACTTTAGCCCAAGCACCGCTCAATGGCGAGATAGGTGCGCCGCAAAATTTTTTTCTTTAACAGACTGAAAAATATAAGATTTATCGAAATAACCCAAATATGGTTACGCACAAAAAAGAACCACTTTTCGGTTAAGTCACTCCGGACGGGTCAAGATGACCAGATCGCTTTTGCCGACGCGGCCCAGAATGAACCGTGCTTCCTCCTCCAGGATGTCGCGCTCGACCTGATCGGTCTGCATCATGGCGATGCGCCGCTCCATACGCTGGCGAATGGCGACCAGACGGGCGTTTTCCGCTGACAGTTCACTGATTCTCGCCTTGTAGGCGACCTTGGCGTTCAAGCCGCGCTCGCCATTCAGCCCATGCCAAACGAAATAGGAACCCGAAGCTCCCGACAGCAGGAACAGGAAGATCGGGATGAAGATGGAGCGGAAACGAGTACGGACGACCATGAATACATGGTCGCCCGTCGAGGTTAATTTTTACTTAAGGAGAAAGTCTGCTCAGGCCTCCGGATAATCCGTATAGCCCTCGGGCCCCTTGGCGTAATGGGTCTTTGGATCATCCGCCGTGAGCGGCAGGCCCTCGGCGAAGCGGCGTGGCAAATCAGGATTGCTGATGAAGAGCTTGCCATAGACGATGGCGTCCGCCCCGCCCTGCTCCACCATTTCAGCGCCCTTGGCCTGATCAAGGCCCGCGCCCGCGAAATAGAGGCCCTTGAAGACCGGACGGATGGCCTCATGGACGGGATAAGCGCCCTGCAGGCCGCCATGTAGATAGGCGATGCCGCGCGCGCTGAGCTCGCGGGCGAGGTGCGGATAGACCTCCTCGGCGTCGGGATCGGTCACGTCGTTGAACTTGATGCGCGGTGAAATCTTGACGCCCGTACGCTCGGCGCCAACGGCGGCGATGATGGCGTCGATGACCTCGAGGGCGAAGCGCACCCGATTCTCGACGGATCCGCCATAGGCGTCCGTGCGGTGGTTGATCGAGGAGTCGAGGAACTGATGCACGAGATAGCCGGAGGCCGCATGCAGCTCCACGCCGTCAAAGCCCGCCTCGAGCGCATTGCGCGCCGCCGCGCCAAACTCCGCCGCAACGCCAGCGATTTCACTCAGCTCGAGCGCGCGGGGCGTGACGAAGTCGATGGGGCCGAAATCGGTGTAATTCTTGCCCTTGATGGCGACGGCGGAGGGGGCCACGGGCTGCATGCCCTCGGGCAACATCTGCGGCACCGAGACGCGGCCCGTATGATAGAGCTGCACGAAAATGCGACCGCCCTTGGCATGCACGGCGTCGGTCACCTTGCGCCAGCCCGCGATCTGCGCGGCGCTATGGAGGCCCGGTGTGCGCGAATAGCCCTTGCCGGCGGGCGAAACATAGGTGGCGTCCGTCAGCAGCAGCCCCGCACTGGCGCGCTGGGCGTAATAGGTCACCATGAGATCGGTGGGCACGCCATCAGCATCCGCCCTTGAACGGGTCATGGGCGCCATGATGAGGCGGTTGGGAAGGGTGATGGGGCCGAGGGCGAGCGGATCGAAAAGGGTGGTCATGTTTTTCTCGGTGTTGATGATGAAAATCAGGGAGATGCTAGCGTAATGACAGGCGTGCCGTCGAGCCCAAGAAAAAGGCCGACGTCCCCGCCGGCCCCCTTAACTCAAGGTCCCAAAGCCCGCTTACGCAAGAGCCTTCAGCGCCGCGCGGCCGGCGTAGCGGGCCTGCGTGCCCAGCTCTTCCTCGATGCGGATGAGCTGGTTGTATTTCGCCAGACGGTCGGAGCGGGAGAGCGAGCCGGTCTTGATCTGACCGCAGTTGGTGGCCACCGCCAGATCCGCGATGGTGGCGTCCTCCGTCTCGCCCGAGCGGTGCGACATGACCGCCGTATAGCCAGCCCGGTGCGCCATATCGACGGTGGCGAGGGTCTCTGTCAGGGTGCCGATCTGGTTCACCTTCACCAGCACGGAATTGGCCGTATGGGTCTGGATACCCTGAGAGAGGCGGGCCACATTGGTGACGAAGAGATCGTCGCCGACCAGCTGGCAGGACTTGCCGATGGCCTGCGTCAGCGCCTTCCAGCCCGCCCAGTCATCCTCTGACATGCCGTCCTCGATGGAGGCGATGGGATAGGCCTTGGTGAGCTTGGCGAGATAGTCCACCTGCTGCTCGATGCTGCGCACCAAGCCCTCGCCCTCATAGTGATAGGCGCCGTCCTTGAAGAACTCGGTCGCGGCGCAATCGAGGGCCAGATACATGTCGACGCCCGGCTTGAAGCCCGCCTGCTCGATGGCCTTCATGCAGAAATCCAGCGCCGCCTCCGCGCTGGCGAGGTTCGGCGCAAAACCGCCTTCGTCACCAACGTTGGTGTTATGGCCAGCCTTCTTGAGGCCAGCCTTCAGCACCTGGAACACCTCCGACCCCCACCGTACGGCTTCCGCGATGGAGCCCGCGCCCACGGGCATGATCATGAATTCCTGGAAGTCGATGGGGTTATCCGCATGGGCGCCGCCATTCACGATGTTCATCATGGGCACGGGCAGGATGCGCGCCTGGGTGCCGCCCACGTAACGATAGAGCGGCAGGCCCGAGCATTCGGCCGCCGCCTTGGCGTTGGCGAGCGAGACGCCCAGAATGGCGTTGGCGCCGAGCTTGGCCTTGTTGTGGGTGCCGTCGAGGGCGATCATGATCTCGTCGATGCGCACCTGATCCTCGGCGTCGTGGCCGACCAGGGCTTCCATGATGTCGGT
>CANCSY010000271.1 GCA_947380915.1 Beijerinckiaceae bacterium | reverse complement strand
CCCCAGTGGATCGCCCGCAAACTCGTGACGTTCAGGGCGGGCCTGTTCGCGGCGCCCGACTATCTGGCGGCCCATGGCGCCCCGCAGACGCCGCAGGATCTGCTGCGCCACAATTGTCTGCGCGTGGTGGATCGCCCCTGGAAGCTGGTCAACACCCGCAGCGCAGAGGAACAGACCGTCGCGGCGAGTGGATCCTTCACCGCCAACAACATTGGCCTCTTGTGCAAAATGGCCCTGCAGGGAACGGGCGTCGTCTTGCTGGCGCAGGAACACGTCAGCGAAGACCTTGATGCGGGCCGCCTCGTGCGCCTCCTGCCCGATTGGGCGCCGCCGGACTTTGCCGCCTATGCGCTGACCGAAACCAGATTGCTGCCCGCCAAAGTGCGCGTCTTCATCGATTTCCTGATTCGCAATCTGAAAAGCAGAGGCGAGGTCGTCAGGGGGACGCGGGAAGGTTGATGAGCCCCCGCCGCTGGTCTATCAATCAACGCCCATTATCAATCCCCGGGAGGGAACATGTCGCTTCATTCAGTCTCGATCCCCGTTTTCGTGCAGCTCATCAACAGCGCGCAACATATGCTCGACAAGGTGATCGCCCATTGCGCCGCCAAAAAGATCGATCCCGCCGCCCTGCTCAATGACCGTGTCTATCCCGACATGTTCCCGCTGGTGCGCCAGTTCCAGTATATCGCCGACCATTCCTCGGGCGCCTGCCTGCGTCTGGCTGGCCAGGACGCGCCGGTTCCCCCGCGCGAGGAGACCACCTTCGAAGCTCTGAAGGAGCGTCTCGCCAAGGCTCTGGCCATCGTCGAGTCGGTTTCGGCCGCCGATGTGGACGCCCATGCGGACAAGGACATCACTTTCTCCATGGGGCCGCGTCAGGTCACCATGCGCGGCCGTGAATATATGCTTCACTTCGCCATGCCGAACTTCTATTTCCACACCACCACCGCCTACAACATTCTGCGCCATCGCGGCGTGGAGGTCGGCAAGCGTGACTTCCTTGGCGTCATCCCCGGCTTCCCCAAGGCCTGAAGTTAACCCAACGAGAGAAAGATTGATCGCATGAGCATCCGTCGCATTGGCGCAGGCGCGCGCATGAGCAAGGCCGTCGTCCATGGAAACACCGTCTATCTGGCGGGCCAGGTCGCGGACAAATCCAAGGGCGCGAGCGTCGCCGAGCAGACCCAGGAGATCGTCGGCATCATCGACGAGATCCTGAAGGAGGCCGGCTCCGACAAGACGAAGATCCTCTCCGCGACGATCTATCTCTCTGATATCTCGACCTTCGCCCAGATGAACTCGGTCTGGGACACCTGGGTGGTCGCAGGCCACACCCCCGCCCGCGCCACCGTCGAGGCCAAGCTGGCGGCGCCGGAATATACGGTCGAGATCGCGGTCATCGCCGCGATCTGATGGGTTGAGCAAGACCTTGAAGGGCCAGCCGCGCGCTGGCCCTTTTTGCGTCAGCCCTCGATGATCCCCTGCACCTGCCCCATGAAATCGCGCTTGGCCAGCGGCACGCCGCTGTGGCGCAGGAGGTCATAGGCGGTCGTGGCGTGGAAGAAGAGGTGCAGCAGCGAATAGTGCAGCACGAAATCACGCCCGGTCATGCGCCGCGTTCCAGCCCCGGCCGGGAAGGTCAGGACCTTGTCGGCGGCGGCGTCGATCACCGCGCGGTCGAAGGTCTGGACATAGGCCAGCGCCCGTTCCAGGCGCGCCTTCAGGTCCTCGAGGCTCTTTTCGTCGTCGGCAGGCTTGTCCACGGTGACGCCCGCGAGCATGGCCGGAATGTTCTCCGCCCAGCGGGCGACCATGCGCACCTGCTTGTCGAAGGGATACATGTCCGGGAAAAACCGGGCCGTCAGATAGGCTTGCTGGTCGTATTTCGAGGCGGCGCAATTGGCGATGGCCTTGTCGATGGTCCCCGTGAGGCCTGAAAGCGTCTGGATGATGACGTCGATGGACGCCTGAGACAGTGTGATGGACATGCTGTTCCTCCCCGCCCCGAAGGGCTCTTGCTGCGACTGCTTCTTCTGGCTCCCAACGTCCCCGCGCTTGCGGAAGCCGCCTGATCGACCTAGAGGTGTTTCAGGCGGGCGCGACCCGCATGTGACAGGCGGGAGACGAGATGAGCACGCACGACGAGATCAAGCAGAAGATCATCATGGCTGGCAAGATCCTCGTGGCCGAAGGCCAGGATGATTTCACCCGCGGCCACATTTCCTTCCGCCATCCCGAAAATCCCGGTCTCTTCTTCATGAAGGCCCACAGCATCGGCCTCGACGAGATCACGATGGAGAACATTCTCACCATCGACCTCGAGGGCAATGTGGTCGAGGGCAAGGCCAAGCGCCATTCCGAGGTCTATATTCATTCCGAGATCCTGAAGGCGCGGCCCGACCTGAATTGCGTGCTGCACACGCACCCCACCTATTCCACGGCCTTCTCCGCCATGGGCCGCCCCATGCGGGCCTTGAGCCAGCCCGCCGCTCTCTTCTACAACGCCATCGGCGTCTACACCGACACGATCAACCTCATCCGCGACCATGACATGGGCCGGGGCGTCGCCAGGGCGCTGGGGCCGCATCGCACGGTGCTGCTGAAGAACCACGGCGTGGTGATCGCGGGCGCCTCCATCGAGGAGACGATCATCAGCGTCATCATGCTGGAGAACGCCGCCCAGATCCAGATGATCGTCGAGGCCGCTGGCGAGGCCGCCCCCGAGTTCCCGCTCGAGGATATCCTGAAGCTCCAGCACGACATCAGCCGTCCCGAGCAGTTCGTGGTGAACTTCGACTACCTGGCGCGCCGGGTGAAGCGCCGCGAGGGCTGAGAAGCCCTACACGCCTTTGAAGTCGGGCCGACGCTTCTCCATGAAGGCGCGTCGGCCTTCCACATAATCGGCGCTTTCGAGGCAGGCCTGCGACAGGGCCTTGCAAAAAGCCTCGTCGGGCGGGCGCGTGGGGTCGGCATATTCGTCGACCATCTTTTTGGAGGCGAGTGTGGACAGGGGCGCGTTCTGCGCGATCACCGCCACATAGGCCGCGAAATCCGCATCGAATGTCTTAACCGGCGCCACCTGATGCACCAGCCCCATGGCCAGCGCCTCTTTCGCGCTGTAGCGCCGGGCGGTGATGAGAATTTCCTTCACCCGCGCCGCGCCCACGATCTGGATGAGCCAGGAGATGAAATCGGGCCGATAGGCGATGCCAAGCCGCGCCGCAGGTACGGAGAAGATGGCGTCCTCGGCGGAAAAACGCAGATCGCAGGCCGCCGCCAGCCCCATCCCCGCTCCAAAACAGAAGCCATTGATCCGCGCCAGCGTCGGCCTGGGAAAGGCCCGCAGCCGCGAGAACAGGCCCGACGAGATCGCCTCGTAACGGGCGATGGCCTCGGGCTGGGAGCGCAGCGCCTCGAACTCGGAAATATCCGCCCCGGAGACGAAGGAGGCGCCCGCGCCCCGCACCACCAGCAGCCGCACCCGCTCGTCCTGCGCCAGTGCGTCGAGGAGGGCCGACGCTTCCTGCGACATCGCCAGATTGATGGCGTTCAGCCGCGCGGGATTGTCGAAGACCAGCTCCGCCACCCCGTCGCGGACCTCACCGGTGACCCGCGGGGCGCTCACGCCACGCCATCCATGATGATGATCTGCCCGGTCGAGGACTGTTTGCGGAAGACTGACGCCGCCTGATATTCGGGGCAATTGTAGCAATCGAGCGCCGCCTGGTAGGAGGGGAACTCGATCACGATATTTCGCGAGGGGACCACGCCTTCCGGCGCCGTATAGGCCCCGCCACGCGCCAGAAACTTCGCCCCGAAGCGGGCGAAGGGCTCGGCGGCGCCCGCCAGATAGGTCTTGTAGACCTCCATGTCCTGAACATCGTTATGCGCGATCCAATAGCCCTTCGACATCCCTGCCTCCATTTCGCCCTGATCGCGTCATTCTAGCTTCACAGTTGGCTTTCATCATCCCCTTAATCGCTGCGGCGCCTGAATGAACCTGGTTCGTTCAGGCCCCCGGCGGCCAAACGCCGGGCCGGAGGTACGCCCGGCGTTTTCTTTTGAGGGGGCGACGCTAGTTGCCCGTAGCGCCTGCTATCACGAAGGCGACGAAGGCGCCGATCAGGCACATGATCAAAATGGTGAATTCCTTGC
>CANCSY010000270.1 GCA_947380915.1 Beijerinckiaceae bacterium | reverse complement strand
TCCAGGATCTGATGCACGCGCAGGTCGCGCACGATCTTCTCGATTCCATATTCGGCGAGATAGCCGTAGCCGCCCAGCAATTGCAGCGCGTCATTGGCCGCCTTGAAGCCCGCGTCGGTGGCCACCCGCTTGGCCATGGCGCAGAGCTGGGTGGCGTCCTGCGCGCCCGCATCCAGCGCCGCCGCCGCCCGCCAGAGAAGGCTGCGCGCCGCCTCGAGCTCGGTCGCCATGTCGGCGAGGCGAAACTGCAGGGCCTGGAACTGGTCGAGCCTGCGCCCGAACGCCCTGCGCTCGGCCATGTAGTTCAGCGCCTTCTCCAGCGCCGCCTCGCCCCCGCCCAGCGAACAGGCGCCGATGTTGAGCCGTCCCCCGTCGAGGCCGGACATGGCGATGCGAAAGCCCTCGCCCTCCGCCCCCAGCCGGTTGGCGACGGGCACCCGGGCATCCTCGAAAATCACCGAGCGCGTGGGCTGGGCGTGCCAGCCCATCTTGCGCTCGTTCTTGCCGAAGTAGACGCCCTTGGTCCCGCCCTCAACCACCAGGCAGGAGATGCCGCGCGGTCCCGCCTCGCCGGTGCGCACCATCACGATGTAGAAATCATGGGGATTGCCGGCGCCGGAGATGAAGCTCTTCTGCCCGTTCAGCACATAATGATCGCCCTGCCGATCCGCCCGGGTGGTGAGGGCGGCGGCGTCCGAGCCGCTGCCGGGCTCGGTGAGGCAATAGCTCGCCAGCCGGTCCATGCGCATGAGCATGGGCAGCCAGCGCTGGCGCTGCTCGCCCGAGCCATAGGCGTCGATCATCCAGGCGCACATGTTGTGGATGGACAGATAGGCCGCCACGCAGGGGCAGCCGGTCGCCAGCGCCTCGAAGATCAGCGCTGCGTCAAGCCGGGTGAGCCCCGAGCCGCCCAGATCCTCGCGCACATAGATCCCAGCCATGCCCAGCGTCGCCGCCTCGCGAAAGGTCTCGACGGGGAAGGTCTTCTGTTCGTCCCACTCCAGCGCATGGGGCTCGATGCGGGCTCTTGCGAAATCGCGCGCCATGTCGCGGATGGCGATCTGCTCGCCGGTCAGGGCAAAGGTCATGGGTGGGGCCTCCGGCTGCAATGGCGCGACGTTTTCATGGGCGGACGGCGATTGCAACTGAACTTGGGGAGGATATGGTGCGCGCTGACGCCGGCGCGTCGCAAGGAGAGACCCATGAATCTGGCCACAGCTCTGCAGGATCTCGGCGCGGCGCGCGATCATCTGCCTGAAGAGGCCCTGCACTGGCTGCGGGACAACTGGGATGTGGCCGGCCCCGCCGCCTCCCTCGTTCTGGCGCGCTGCGCCCGCGACCCCGAAAGCGCCGCCGATCACGACATGATCGCGGGCTATTTCCTGCTGCATCTCATGGCCGAGAAGGGGGAGCCTTCCGCCGCCGCCTTGCTGGCGCGACTGGCCAAATCCCCCGATGGCCTCACCGCCATCATGGGCGACGCCATCGACTTCACCCTCACGCCCATGTTCATCTCGCTCCTCGGCAAGGACGCCCGCGCCCTGCAGGAGATCGTGGAGAACGCCAGCGCCGATTGGGAGGTCAATGCCTGTGCGCTCACGGCGCTCGCCTATGCCGCCGCCAGCGGCATGACGGACCGGGCCGCGCTGGAGCTCTGGATGATCGGCCTGCCGGTGCTCTGGGATAAGGCGGAAGCGGACGAGAGCTGCTTCGACGGCTTCGCCCACGCCGTTGCGCTTCTGGGCGCGGAGGATCTGGCGCCGCTGGCCCGCGCCGCCTTCGAGGGCGGCTTGATCCATGAGGTGCTGCTGACCCGCGACGAGTTCGAGGAGGTCTATGCGCTGGCGCGGGAGGAGAGCAACCCGATGGCGACGTTCGAGCGCGAGGGCCTTGCGCCCTTCGACGACGCCATTACCTCGCTCGCCGCCGTGGAGGCGGCCATCCAGATGGCGGCGGAGGAATCGCCCGAGGATTACGACGACGGCCTGCCAGACGAGGAGGAGGAAGGCCCGGCTGAAACCGTGGTCAATCCCACCCGCGACATAGGCCGCAACGATCCATGCCCCTGCGGCAGCGGCAAGAAGTTCAAGAAATGCTGTCTGGCCGCGTGAGGGCGCGGCCGTGAGGCCTCAAAAGGACTCGTCGGGATAGACGCCCCAGAGGTCGCCCTGCTTGATGAAGCCTTCGAAGCCTTCGCCGAAGACGCGGCACCAGCTGGCCTGGCAAAGTTTCACATTCGCCAGCACGCCGGACTGCAACTTCGCCACCACCTCCGGCGCGCCGGGCTTTGGGTAGATGGGCAGCACTTCGGCCTTGCGCCAGGGCGCCACCAGCGCAGTGCGGCGGCTCGACAGCAGAGTGGCCAGCACCCAGCCCTCGCCGCCCTCGGAGTCGCGGATGCGTCGCCAGGTGTCGAATTCGCCAATGATCTCGACCGGCAGGCCAGCCCGCTGGAAGATCCAGGCTGTGCGGTGATTCTTGGTGGGGCCTTCGCGCACATTGGTCTTGTCGAAGCGCAGGCTCACGTAGCGGGGCAGGCGCAGGCCGGTGACGGAGCCCGTCGGCACACCTTCCGCCGCCTGCGCCTCCGGCATGGCCAACCCGAAAGGCGCCAGCGCCATGAACAGGGCGAGCAGCGCGCAAACCAGCCAGCGGTGGTTCGCCCGGCGCGCCGGGCAGGCCCTTTGTCCGCGTCCGATCAGCATCAATCCTGCACTCCAGCGTCCTGCGGTCATCGTCCTGTCGTCACCTTTCTGTGGGTTCGCCCTTCTGCTAAGAAGGACTGGTGACGCGGCGTGGCTCGCGCCTCCATCTGGCCCTGCGCAGGTTAAGGAGGCGTGAACACGCAGGCGATCCGCGCACCGCAATTCAGGGCGAAGGGTCAGGGATCGTGAGGAAAAAGCCGCTCGTAGTCGTCACGCGCAAGCTCCCCGAGGTCGTCGAGACCCGGATGTGCGAGCTGTTCGAGACGCGCCTCAACGAATCGGACGCCCCCATGAGCGCGGCCGATCTCGCCACCGCCATGGCCACCGCCGAGGTGCTGGTGCCCACCGTCACCGACCGGATTGATCGCGCGTTGATCGAGAAGGCGGGGGACCAGCTCAGGCTCATCGCCAATTTCGGCAATGGCGTGGACAATATCGATGTGGCCGCCGCCATCGAGCGGGGCATCACGGTCACCAATACGCCGGGGGTCCTGACCGAGGACACAGCCGACATGACCATGGCGCTGATTCTGGCCGTCGCCCGGCGCGTGGTCGAGGGCGCCCATGTGATTCCCGGCGGCGACTGGACGGGCTGGTCGCCCACCTGGATGCTGGGGCGGCGCATCACCGGCAAAAGGCTGGGCATCGTGGGCATGGGCCGCATCGGCCAGGCTGTGGCCCGCCGGGCCAAGGCTTTCGGCCTGTCGATCCACTATCACAACCGCCGCCGCGTCTCGGCCGCCATCGAGGAGCAGCTCGAGGCCACCTACTGGGAGAGCCTCGACCAGATGCTGGCGCGCATGGACATCGTGTCGGTGAATTGTCCGCATACGCCCGCCACCTATCATCTGCTGTCGGCGCGGCGGCTGAAACACCTGCGCCCCAACGCCATCATCGTGAACACCGCGCGCGGCGAGATCATCGACGAGGCCGCGCTGGTGCAGATGCTGGAGCGCGGCGAGATCTCGGGCGCGGGGCTCGATGTGTTCGAACATGAGCCAGCCGTCCCCACCAAGCTGGTGCGCCTCGCCAAGGCGGGCAAGGTGACGCTTCTGCCCCACATGGGCTCGGCCACCCAGGAGGGGCGCGTCGACATGGGCGAGAAGGTCATCATCAACGTGAAAGCCTTCCTCGACGGCCATCGCCCGCCGGACCGCGTGCTGCCCAGCATGTTGTGATGGGCCTCACTGCGCCTTCAGCACCGCCCTGCACTCATTGGGCAGCGCCGCCATGGTCATGGGCGGTTTCGGCTTGGCGTTGGGGTCGGGCTTGGGATGCAGCACCTCGTCCGTGAACCACCAGGCCAGGCTTGCATCGCAGCCGTCCCCCTCGGGCACGGGATCCTGACGGGTGCAGCCCGCCTCTCCCGGCGGGCAGAAAAGGCGGATGTGGAAGTGGTAGTCGTGCCCATACATGGGCCGCATCTTCGACAGCCAGGCGCGGTCGCCCCGGGCATCCCGGCA
>CANCSY010000269.1 GCA_947380915.1 Beijerinckiaceae bacterium | reverse complement strand
GGCCTGCCCCTGATCGCCTTTGTGGCCTCGGGCGCCCCTGTGACGCTCGAGTATCCTGTCCTGCGGGGCTTCAATTTTCAGGGCGGGCTGCGCGTCAACCCTGAGTTCGTGGCGCTGGTGCTGGGGCTGGTGCTCTACACCGCCTCCTTTATCGCCGAAGAGGTGCGCGCGGGGGTGCAGTCCGTGGCGAAGGGCCAGAGCGAGGCCGCCCATGCGCTGGGCCTGCGGGCTTCGCCCACCCTGCGGCTGGTGGTGCTGCCCCAGGCGCTGCGGGTGATCCTGCCGCCGCTCACGAGCCAATATCTGAACCTCACCAAGAACTCCTCGCTCGCCGTCTTCATCGGCTATCCCGAACTCGTGCAGGTCTTCATGGGGACGGTGCTGAACCAGACGGGCGCAGCGGTGCAGGTCATCGCCGTCACCATGGCGGTCTATCTGACGATCTCGCTGGCGACCTCGGGCCTCGTGGCCCTCTATGCGCGCCACACGGCCTGGGCGGAGCGCTAGATGGACCAGCGGCCGAGCCCCGTCTTCCTGCGCAGCACGCCCAGCCCCGTGCTGCCGCCACCCGTCTTCGCGGGCGGGCCGGTGAAATGGGTGCGCGAGAACATGCTGGCGGGGCCGGGCTCGGCCCTGTTCACGGTGGCGGGCCTGCTCTTCATCCTCTGGGTGACGCCTGGGCTGGTGCGTTATCTCCTGATCGACGCCGTCTGGTCCGCGCCCGACGGGGTGGCCTGCCGGGCGCCGGGGGCAGGGGCCTGCTGGGCCTTCATCGCCCGCAAGCTCGATTATTTTCTCTACGCCTCCTATCCCCGAGAGATGGTCTGGCGGGTGAACCTTTGCATGGCCATGGGGGCGGTGCTGGCGGTCTGGCTGCTGTGGCCGGGCGCTGCGCGCAAGGGGCTGGGCGCGGCACTGTTCTTCCTGGCCTTTCCTGTGGTGTCCCTGCTGTTGCTGCATGGGTCGAATGCGCTGGGCCTGCCCAAGGCGCCGACCGATCTGTGGGGCGGCATTTTCCTGAGCATGATCGTCGCCACCGTGGGCATCGTGTTCTCGCTGCCGGGCGGCGTGCTGCTGGCGCTGGGGCGGCGTTCGCGCCTGCCGGTGGTGCGTTTCTTCGCCACGCTCTTCATCGAATTCGTGCGCGGGGTGCCCTTCATCACCGTGCTCTTCATGGCCAACACCATGCTGCCGCTCTTCGTGCCCGCGAGCTGGTCGCCGGACCGGCTGGTGCGGCCACTGGTGGGTGTGACGCTCTTCGCCAGCGCCTATATGGCGGAGATCGTGCGCGCGGGCCTGCAAGCCATCCCCAAGGGGCAGACCGAGGGGGCCATGGCGCTGGGCCTGAGCCACTGGGGCATGATGCGGCTGATCATCCTGCCGCAGGCCCTCACGGTGGTGATCCCCGGCATTGTCGGCATCTTCATCGGCCTGTTCAAGGACACCACGCTGGTGGCGGTGGTGGGCATTCCCGATTTCCTGCGTACGGTCGAAACCGCGCGGCTGGACCCGGCCTGGGCGGGGCCGACCCTTTCGACCACGGGCTATATATTCGCCGGCATCTTCTACTGGGTCTTCTGCTTCGGCATGTCCCGTTACTCGCTCATGATGGAGCGTCGGCTGTCGGCCGGGCGCAAGAGATAGGATCCCCACCATGGCCTCTCCCGCTTCCGCACCAGTCCATGACGGCGCCGCCATCGAGATGATCGGCGTCAACAAATGGTATGGGCAATTTCATGTGCTGCGCGACATCAACCTCACCGTGGGGCAGGGCGAGCGTATCGTGATCTGCGGGCCCTCGGGCTCGGGCAAATCGACGCTGATCCGCTGCATCAACCGGCTGGAGGAGCATCAGTCCGGGCGCATCATCGTGGAGGGCGTCGAGCTGACCAATGATCTGCGCAAGATCGACGAGATCCGCCGCGAGGTCGGCATGGTCTTCCAGAATTTCAACCTGTTTCCCCATCTGAGCATTCTGGAGAATTGCACCCTCGCGCCCATCTGGGTTCGCAAGATGCCCAAGCGCGAGGCCGAAGAGGTCGCCATGCATTACCTGACGCGGGTGAAGATCCCCGAGCAGGCGCATAAATATCCCGGCCAATTGTCCGGCGGCCAGCAGCAGCGCGTGGCCATCGCCCGGGCGCTCTGCATGAACCCCAAGATCATGCTGTTCGATGAACCCACCTCGGCCCTTGATCCTGAAATGGTGAAGGAGGTGCTGGACACCATGGTGGCTCTGGCGCGCGATGGCATGACCATGCTCTGCGTGACCCACGAAATGAATTTCGCCAAGCAGGTGGCCGACCGGGTGATCTTCATGGACAGGGGCGAGATCGTGGAGTCGAATGTCCCCGAGGCCTTTTTCGCCAATCCCCAGCATGAGCGCACCAAGCTCTTCCTCAGCCAGATCCTGGGGTGAGGGCGGCGGCGTCAGGAAATATTTGACGCGCCCGCAGGCGTCGGTGCAATAAAACAACCCGTCGGCAATCCCCTGACCGGCAAGGATTCACCCCGCCCGCCGCAAGGCCCGGCGCAGCATCGAGGAAACCCCATGAGCTCCAGCGATTCCGTGACCATTCCCTTGCTGCAACAGATGAAGCGCGATGGCGCGAAAAGCGTCGGCTTCGTGGCCTGGGATTACCAGATCGCCCTCATCGCCGAGCGCGCGGGCGCGGATTTCCTGGTCATCGGCGACAGCGTGGGCGTGAATCTCTGGGGCCACGCCAATCCGCTGGAAGTGACGCTCGACGAGATCCTCATCTGCTGCAAGGCCGTGCGCCGGGCCGCCAAGCGCGCCCTGCTGATTTGCGACATGCCCTATGGCCCCGTGCAGGAGGGTCTCGACACCGCTCTTCGCGCCGCCGTGCGCATCGTCAAGGAGGGCGGCGCGGACATGATCAAGCTCGATGGCGCGGCTGATTATCCCGAGGCCGTGACCGCCCTGACCCGGGCGGGCATCCCCGTCTTCGCCCAGTTCGGCCTCACCCCCCAGACCGCGCTGAAATACGGCATCCCCTACAGCTCCCAGAACTCCGCCGCCGCCATGGCCACCGCCGAGGCAGCCGCCAAGCTGGTCGAAGAGGCCAAGATGCTGGAGGCCGCCGGCGCCGCCATGCTCGATTTCACCAATTCCGGCCCGGTCGCGGGCAAGGCCGTCTGCGAGGCAGTTTCGATCCCCGTGATCGGCGGCTTTGGCGGCGGACCCTGGCTCGACGGGCGCGTGCGCCTCGCCCACACCGCCATCGGCTATGCGGAAAAGTGGATCGACTCCAAGAACGACACCTATTTCAACGGCGCCCGCGCCAGCCTCGAGGCCTTCAAGACCCTCATCGACGACGCCCGCGCGGGCAAGCAGATCAAGGGCTGAGCCGCCATGCCGAAAGTCGTTCTGGACGGTATCGACACCCGCTATGAGGTGACGGGCTCAGGCGCCCCCATCCTCATGTTCGCCCCCGGCGGCTTTGACGCGACCATCGAGAAATGGTCGACCCAGGGCGTCTACGCCAAGATCAAGCCGGTGGACAATCTGAGCAAGCATCACACGCTCATCATGTTCGACCGGCGCGAATGCGGCCAGTCCGGCGGGCGCGTGGAGCGCGTCACCTATGCCCATTACGTGCGGCAGGCGGTGGCGCTGCTCGATCATCTGGGGATCGAGAAGGCGCACATGATGGGCGGCTGCATGGGCTGCAGTCCGGTCGCGCTCATGGGCGTGATGCATCCCGAGCGGGTGTCGAGCCTGGTGCTCTTCTGGCCCGTGGGCGGTGCGAAATATCGCCTCGCGGGGCAGATGCGCTTCGCCGAGCATCTGGCCTTCGTGAACCAGAACGGCTTGCAGGCGGTGGTGGATCTGGTGCGCCGGGACGGCAAGGCCTTCGGCGCGGACCCCCGCGGCGGGCCCTGGGCCTCGGTGATCAAGATCGACGAGGCCTTCGCAGCGTCCTATGCGCAGCTTGATGTCGAGGGCTACAAATATCTCGTGGCGGGCTGGGCGCGCACCATGTTCGACCGCGACACCGCCCCCGGCGCAGAGCCCGAGGACATGCTGCGCTGCCATCTACCCGCGCTGGTGGTGCCGGGATCAGACGCTTCGCACGCGACGTCAGCCGCCCGCTATCTGCAGGAATGCCTGCCGAAGTCCGAATACTGGGACGTGCCCGTGGCCCAGCAGACGGAAGA
>CANCSY010000268.1 GCA_947380915.1 Beijerinckiaceae bacterium | reverse complement strand
ATGGGTGATGCGGATGGCCGATTCCGTCTTGTTCACATGCTGGCCGCCGGCGCCCTGCGCGCGCATGGTGTCGATCTTGAGATCGGCCTCGTTGATGTCGATGTCCACATCCTGCGCCTCGGGCAGAACGGCCACGGTCGCCGCTGACGTATGGATGCGCCCCTGCGTCTCGGTGTCGGGCACCCGCTGCACCCGGTGCACGCCCGACTCGAATTTCAGCTTGGCGAAGACGCCGCGGCCGGAGACGCTGGCGATGACTTCCTTGAAGCCGCCTGCGGTTCCCTCGCTGGCTGACAAAAGCTCGACCTTCCAGCCTTTGCTCTGCGCATAGCGCTCATACATGCGGTAGAGGTCGCCCGCGAAGATCGCGGCTTCGTCGCCGCCCGTGCCCGCGCGCAATTCGAGGATGGCGCCGCCCTCGTCCGCCGCATCCTTGGGCAGCAGCGCGATGCGGATCTGCTGCTCGAGATCGGCGAGCCGCTCCTGCGCTTCGCCTTTCTCCATTTCAGCCAGCTCGCGCATCTCCGCGTCGAGCGCGGGATCGGCGAGCATGGCTTCGACGCCTGCATATTCCTCCTGCGCCTGGCGCAAGGCGCGGATGGCGTCGACGATGGCGTTGAGATCGGATAGCTCGCGCGACAGGGTGACGAAATCCGGCCCGCTCACGCCCTCGCCAAGGCGCGCCGAGAGCTCCTCGTGGCGACGCAGGATCAGGTTGAGTTTGTCTTGAGGCAGCATGATGGGCTCGGGGGTCGGCGGGATCAGGAGGGCGGCTTTGTGGCTGCGCGCAGCTAAAGCGGCACGCCCTTGGCCTCCGCAAAGGCCCGCAGTTCCTCCCGGATCGAGGCCGCCCCATCCTTGCGCGCCAGCATTTGCTCCATGAGCGCGCGCAGTTCGCCTTCATGGACCGCCATGACCATGGCCTTCACCGGGCCAATGGCCGAAGGGGTCATGGACAGGCCGCGATAGCCGATGCCGATCAGCGCCATGGCCTCCAGGGGACGCCCGCCGATTTCGCCGCAAAGCGTCACCGGAGTGCCCGTGACGGCGGCCTTGTCGGTGATGAGCTTCAAGGCGCGCAGCACCGGGGCGCACAGGGGATCGAAGCGGCTCGACACACGCTTGTTGTCGCGGTCGGCGGCGAAGAGATATTGCACCAGATCGTTCGAGCCCACCGAGATGAAGTCCACCCGCGCCAGAATCTCGTCGAGCTGCCAGAGAAGCGATGGCACCTCCAGCATCACGCCAAGCCTGACGTTGACCGGCAGCTCGTAGCCATGGCGCGCAAGATGGGCGATCTCGCGCTCAACCAGGTTCTTCGCCACGTCGAATTCCGCCGCCTCGGCCACCATGGGGAACATGATGCGCATGTCGCGGCCCGCCCCTGCGCGCAGCATGGCGCGCAGCTGGGAGCGCAGCAGGCCCGGACGATCCAGCCCGATGCGGATGGCCCGCCAGCCCAGCGCCGGGTTCTCCTCCTCGAAGGTCTGCATATAGGGCAGGATCTTGTCGCCGCCGATGTCGAGGGTGCGGAATGTCACGGCCCGCTCGCCCACCGCGTCCATGACGGAGCGATAGAGGGCGATCTGGGCGTTCATGCGCGGGAAAGTGGAGGCGATCATGAACTGCAGCTCGGTCCTGAACAGGCCGATGGAGGCGGCGCCCGTCTCCTCGACATGGGGCAGGTCGATGAGCAGGCCCGCATTCATGTGCAGGTCGATCTTGACGCCGTCGGTGGTGAGGGAGGGCGCATCGCGCAGCTTGCGATATTGTTCCTGACGGCGGGCGCGCAGGCGCGCTTTCTCGCCATAGGCGGCTTCCACATCGGCGGGCGGACGCAGTTGCACCTCGCCGCTGGAGCCATCGATGATGATGGCGTCGCCCTGCTCCACGAGGTCGGTGATATTGGCGATGTCGCCGACGGCCGGAATGCCCAGCGCGCGCGCCACGATGGCCACATGGCTCGAAGGGCCGCCCTCTTCCAGCACCAGTCCGCGCAGCTTCTTGCGGTCATAATCGAGCAGAGCCGCCGGGCCCATGGTGCGGGCCACCAGAATGGCGTTGTCGGGCAGGTCGTCGTTGGCCGTGACGAAGGGCTGGCCGGTGAGCTGATGCAGCAGGCGGTTGGCCAGATCATCGAGATCATGCAGGCGCTCGCGCATATAGGGGTCGGTGCGGCGCTGCAGCTTGGCGCGGGCGTCGTTCTGCACGCGCTCGACGGCGGCCTCGGCGGTGAGGCCCGTCATCACGGCCTCGCGCAGACGGCGCAGCCAGCCCTGGTCATGGGCGAACATGCGGAAGGTTTCCAGCACTTCGCGATGCTCGCCAGGGCCCGCCTGATCGCCCCGGTCAATGAGTTTGTCGATGGAGTCGCGCACGGCGCTGATGGCGTCCGCGAGCCGCCCTTCTTCTTTCTTCAGATCTTCGGCGACGATATGTTTCACCACCACGCGAGGCTCATGCAGGATCACATGGCCGAGACCGACCCCTTCGGCGACCGGCGAGCCCTTGAGAGCCATGGGCCTGCGCAGCCCGATTTCGGCGCCCGGCCGCACGATGGATTGCAGTTCGCCCGAGGCGATCATCTCCGCGATGAGCATCGCGGTGGTCTGGAGAACCTCGATCTCCTCCTCGGAATAGGTGCGCCGGGCGCGGTTCTGCACCACCAGCACGCCCAGCGTATTGCCGCCGCGCAGGATCGGCACGCCGAGGAAGGAATGGTAGATCTCTTCGCCCGTCTCCGGCTTGTAGGAGAAGGCGGGGTGTGACTGGGCGTCGGCGAGAGCCAGCGGCTCGGCGCTTTCGGCGATGAGGCCCACGAGGCCCTCGCCCGCGCGCATGGTGGTCAGATGGACCGCCTCGCGGTTGAGGCCCTCGGTGGCGAAGAGTTCGAGCCGCCCATCCGAGCGCAGCACATAGACCGAGCACACTTCGGCGACCATGTTGGACGCGATATGCACGACGATCTTGTCCAGACGCGCCTGTGCGCTCACCGGCTCCGCCATGACTTCGCGGAGTCGGCGCAGCAACAGCCGCGGTCCGGCATGTGCGCCACGCAATGGCATCGATCCCTCTCAGCGCCGCAGGCCTTGGCCCGCATGGCGCAGCCGCCTCACCTGGACGGGCGGTCGCAAGCCGCCATCCCCAAGAGAGCCGTATAGGCAAGGGTCGACCGCGCGGCAAGCGTGACGGGAGCCATATGGCGCGGCATAAAGCGTCCGGAGCGAAGATTCAGGGCCGGGGCAACTTGTGGCCCAGCCCCGGCTCTTGCGCCTTAGCGCACGGCGATGACGGCGGTCCCGACGGAGACCCGGTCGAAAAGGTCAACAACATCCTCATTATACATGCGAATGCAGCCAAATGAGGCGGCCGTGCCGATGGAGGCGCGCATGGAATTGGTGGTGCCATGGATGGCGATTTCGTCGCGGTCGAGGGTCAGGGCGCGCGCGCCCATGGGATTGCCCGGGGAGCCGCCCCGAATGAGATTGGGCAGGCGCGGATTGGCCTGCTTGACCATGGCTGGCGGCGCCCAGTCGGGCTGGACATGTTTGCCATTGATTCGCGCCCAGCCCGACCAGGCCTTGCCCGCCTTGCCCACGGCGATGGGATAGGACAGGGCCGTGCCATCCCCCTGCAACAGGAACAGCCTGCGCTGGCTCTGGCTGATGACCAGCGTGCCCGCAGGCAGGCTGGCCTCCGCCAGGGGCGCCCGCGTCATGGCGGGCCGTGCCTGCGCGCCCAGCGGCGACGCCAGCATGGCGCCCGCAACTGCGACGAGGGACAGGGAAAAAACGATGTACGGGCGAGGCTTGCGCGGTGACGTCATGGCGGGGATCCCGGCTGGTTGGCTTGACCGTTGATCAATGGCCAAGCCACATGCCGGTTCCGCAAAGCGGCGGGCGATGGCCGGAAGAGGCGCCCCATGCGCCAATGGAGGAAGGCTTGTGGCGCTGCGGCGCGAAGGCCCGTTGAGGGTCGCTCCATCTGGTGGTACAAGGCGCGGCGCGGTTCCGTAGCTCAGCAGGATAGAGCAGCGGTTTCCTAAACCGAAGGTCGGAAGTTCGAGTCTTCCCGGGACCGCCAGATTTTCAGATGACCCCCCGCCCTTGTCCTTTCCCCCCGCCACAGGCAGATTACCCTCAAGGGAGCGGCGCCCGTCGGATCCGCCAAGACATCGGGAGGGAAACA
>CANCSY010000267.1 GCA_947380915.1 Beijerinckiaceae bacterium | reverse complement strand
ACATTGTACATGATGAGCGGATGCATGTTGCCGTCCCCGGCATGGAAGACATTGGCGACGCGCAGGCCATAGCCCTTCACGATCTCGTCCGTGCGTTGCAGCACATAGGAGAGCTTGCTGGTGGGCACGGTGCCATCCATGCAGATGTAATCGGCCACGCGCCCGGTGGCGCCGAAGGCTGATTTGCGGCCCTTCCAGATCAGCGCAGCCTCCAGCGCCGATTGGGACTCGCGGATGGTGCGAACATCATGCTTCTTGGCGATCTCCAGGATGCGCGCCAGTTGCGCCTCCATCTCCGATGGCGAGCCCTCAACCTCGATGATCAGCATGGCGGCGGCGTCCAGCGGATAGCCCGCATGGGCGAAGGCCTCGGTGATCTCGATGGCGAGCTTGTCCATGAATTCCATGGCGACAGGCACGATGCCGTTGCCGATGATGTCGGCCACGCAGGCGCCCGCGGCCTCGCTGGAGTCGAATCCGAAGAGCACTGGCCGGGCCCCTTCGGCGGCGCGCAGGATGCGGACGGTGGCTTCCGTCACCACGCCAAGCTGGCCCTCCGAGCCCACGATCACGCCCAGCAGATCATAGCCGCTGGCGTCCAGATGGTCGCCGCCGATGTCCACCACCGTGCCGTCGATCAGCACCATGCGCACGCCCAGAATATGGTTGGTGGTGACGCCATGTTTCAGGCAATGGGCGCCGCCGGAGTTCATGCCGATATTACCCGCGATGGTGCAGGCGAGCTGGGAGGAAGGGTCGGGCGCATAGAAGAAGCCGTCCGCCATGATGGCGTCGGTGATGCCCAGATTCGTGACGCCCGCCTGCACCCGTGCGGTGCGGTTCTCGTAGCTCACATCCAGAATCCTGTTGAGCTTGGACACGCCAACCACGACAGCATCTTCTTGCGGAATGGCGCCGCCCGCCAGCGAGGTGCCCGCGCCCCGCGCCACCACCTTCACGCCCGCCCCGTGCAGATAGGCGAGGACGGCGGAGACCTCCTCGGTGCTGCGCGGCAGCACCACCGCCAGCGGCAGGCGCCGATAGGCGGTCAGCGCGTCCGTCTCGAAGGCGCGGCGCTCGTCCTCGGTCGTGATGAGGCTGTCGGGCGCCACGAGGCGCGCAAGACCCGCCACGATCTCGTCGCGGCGGGCGAGGATGCGGGAATCGGGTTCCGGGAAGGCGATCTGGCTCAAGGGCGGCCTCTGAGGTTTGCTTGTTCTATGTAACCATTCGTGAGGCCGCCCGCCATAAGACTTCAGACGCGGACGGTCTGCAGGGTCTGGGCGGGGAAGAGCTCCTCGGGCGTCATCAGGCGGTGGCAGACGCCCTGCTCATGGGCGAATTGCAGGAAGGCCTCGAGGGTGGGGCGGTTCTCCTCCACCCCATAAGGCCAGAAATCCTTGCCCATGACCTCCTGCGCCTTCTTCACGGCTTCGGTGATCCAGGGCACGGGAACCGAGGTGGCGCCCGGGAAGGCCATGCGCTTCACGCTATGACGGCGGGCGGTGTCGAAGGCGTGAAACAGATTGCCCGCCACCCAGGGATGAGCGTCCAGCACCGCCTTGCGCACCACCACGCCATGCATGATCGGCAGGATCTTCTTGGCCTTGGCGTAGGCCATCTCGGCCTCTGTGGGGTTCTCGTAGAAGCGCACCACATCCTTGTTGGTGTGGAAGCAATTGGGCGGCGTGGCGCAGACGAGCCCGTCCAGCTCGCCGGAATCCAGCATCTGGGTCAGCGACTTGTCGGAGACGGGAGTGACCTCGAGCCCGGCGGGCAGCCGCAGGGGCACCTTCTCGGCGCGGCCCGCCTCGCCGAGGCCCGCCTGTACCCAATGGATGGTGCGCAGATCAACGCCCAGCTCATGGGCCAGCACCCCGCGCCCATAGACGGCGGCGGTCTGGGCCCATTCGGGCACGCCGATGCGCTTGCCGGCAAAGTCGGCGGCAGTCCTGATCCGGTCGCGGCGCACATAGATGGCCGAATGACGGGCGACGCGGGACAGGAAGACCGGCAGGGCGATCAGCCGGTCATCGCCCTGCGAGCGCATGGAGACATATTTGGCCATGGACATTTCGGCGATGTCGAAATCGGCGAAGCCGACCGTGCGCTGGAAAATGTCGTGGAGCGGCAGCTCCATCAGGTTGAGATCAATACCCTCAACTTCGACGCGCTTCAGCGCGATGTCCACCACGTGATCGTAATGACTGACAGCCATCGTCAGTTGAAGCTTGCTCATATCCAGTCGTCTCCCTTGATGGCGAGAAGTTTAGGCGAGGCTGGGCAAAGCGCAAGGCGGGGTCAGGTTTTCCCGTCCCTGCGCAAGCGGGCGAGGGCCAGGCTGCGCAGGCCCATGGCGTCGAAGGCGAGCAGGACCGCCCCGTAAATGACGAGACCGGCGAGAAGCTGGAGCAGGAGCGTGGCGAGGCCCGGCTGCCAGCCACGCAGGGGCGCGAGCGCCGCCGCCATGAGGCCCGCGCCAACCAGGGGAACCAGGATCTCCCGAACGCCCGGCCAGCGGGCGGGAGCCGCCAGCGCGAAAAGGAACAGGGCCAGCAGACCGCAGGCCATGGCGCCCGTCTGCGCCTGAATGATGGACTCGGTGACGGGCGGCAGCAGAGCCAGGAGGACAAGATCCCCGGCGCAGGCCGCCAGCGCCGCCGCAATGAGCGGCCCGGTGCGCCGGGCGATCTGGAAAATCGGCGCGATGGCGTAGGCGCTCAGGCCAAAACAGAGGAAGCCGGGGAGCAGAAGAGTAAAATAGCGCTCGAAATGGCCGCGGAACTCCATGGGAACGACGATCTGTTCGAGGCTGGGCAGGACCAGCCACAGACCGACGCAGGCGGGGACGAGCAGGGCGAAGCCCAGCCCCATGTTGCGGGCGACCTGCGCCCGGGCGATTTCGCCGCCATGCTGGACATCAGCCCGCACCGCCAGTTGGAACAACACGACGTCCAGCATGATCCCCAGGCTCTGGGTGACCCTCTGGCCCAGGTCGAAAGCCAGCGAAAACTGCCCCGCATCCGCAAAGCCATGTCGCTCGGCCACGAGGCTGCGGTTAAGGAGCGCGAGCGCCAGATACAGCAGATTCGCCGCCACCACAGGCTTGGCATAGCGCAGATAATCCAGGGCCAGCCCGCTGCGGGCGGGATCACGCCGCGCCCCGCCCGCGCGCAGCGACCGATGCACGCTCGCCAGCGCCAGCGCCATGGCCGCGCATCCCCCCGCCAAAGCCACGACGGCGGATCCCGTCAGCCAGGCGCCGCCCACCATCAGCACCACTGCAAGCAGGCACTTGGTCAGGAGCAGGCGGGCGTAGAGCCCATCCTCGAACCGCGCCCGCACCAGAGCCTGCTGATAATCAAAGTAGCCATTGACCACCGCAGTCAGCAGCGCCAGGCCCAGAAGTTCAGACGACAGGCTCAGATCGAGGCCGAAGAAGAGCGCTCCAAGGCCCAGAACCGCGACCACCAGGGTGATTGCTGCAAAGCTCGCGCCCAGGGTCGCCCGGGCGTCGGCCTGGATCTGGCCAGAACGCGTGGAGCCGAACCGCGTCGCCGCCAGCCTGATCCAGTCGAAGCAGGCGATCTGGATCACGACCGCCACGGCGAGCGCCAGGGCGAAGCGGCCGAAACCCTCGGGGCCCAGAAACTTCGCCACCAGCAGACCGATGACGAAATTAAAAAGAGCGTTAACGGCGAACGCGAGGGCGACCTTCATGGAAAGGCGTCCATTCCACCTGGGACCGCCCCCATGATGGTCGCGCCGCACAGTCCAGCTGAAGCTCGCCGACCCTCCCCGAAGGAGCAAGGAAACGACGAACTAATTAATTGAGATATATGTATTTTTAGAGAAATATAGCCATTGTTGCCCCGCCCCCTGGGGTCAGGGGTGAGGGGTGGGGCTCGCATGATCTTGGGAGGCTCGCGCAGGCGCATCGCCGACTCTTCTGTCCAAATAGTGAAAATTGCGTTGCGGACGCCATTTTCCGCAAAATGACGTTTCAGGGTGATTTTTTTCGTCCGTCCGTCCCTTGACTCCCCTCGGGCGCCTCCCTATCTCCACTCCTGTTAGCACTCCAGCTAGACGAGTGCTAAATCACCTTTGTTTGGTCATGCCCCCCAAGCCTCACGGCAGGACGGGCTAAACAGGAACACTCACATGAAGTTTCGTCCCCTGCACGACCGCGTCG
>CANCSY010000266.1 GCA_947380915.1 Beijerinckiaceae bacterium | reverse complement strand
CGGTGGCCTGAGGCTCAGTGCCGCCAGGCGAATTGTTCCTGGCGCACATCCACATGGATCAGATCGGTGCGGCGATAGCTCCCGACGCCATTCACGCCGGGCACGGTCTTGGCGTAGGTGGCGAGCACCATGGGCTCGACGCCATCGATACGGATGTCCGCAGCCATGCAATGCCGATGCATGGAGCCGCGGCGCCCATTGGGACGGTGACCGGAGGCCACTTCCACGGGCTTGTTGTAATGGGCGGCGATGGTGTTGAGCGCGGTCTTCAACTGCTCAGGGAAGCATTGGACCTGCGTATAGGCATAGGCCGCGAAGAAGCCCGGACCTTTGGGCTTTTCAGCGGTGGACTGCTGCTGCGTGGCAGGCGGGAGCGCAGCAGGCGCTGGTTGCATGGATGGACCCTGCAACGACGCCAGCCACTGGAACGGCCCGGCCGGAACAAAGCCAGCCGAAGAGGTCGGCTCATCGTCCTCGGACTCAAGCTCCTCGATATCCTCGTCGCTGGCGGCCAGAACCACGCCGCCGAATTCTGGCGGGCGCGGCGGAGGCATGGGCGCGAAGGCGACGGGGCCAGAGGGAGTCGACTGAGGGCCTGCGCCAATCAGGGATCCTGCCCCGGGTGCGGCGGCCTCATCCACGAGCACGACCTCCAGGACCGACCCATCTCCTCGGGAGATGCAGCCGCCTAGGGCGAGGCAAGGAATCAGCAGGGCGGCCAGTCGAAGACGCATGGGTAACCTTTGCCACAAATCTTAACGCAAAGTAAACCCTCGCCCGGTCATCCCCCCAGAGCCCGCCACCCGATATCGCGGCGGCAAAAGCCGCCCGGCCAGTCGATCGCGTCCACCGCCCCATAGGCCCGGGCCTGCGCCTGCGCCACACTATCGCCCCGCGCGGTCACATTGAGCACACGGCCACCATTGGCCAGCAGCCGCGTCCCCTCGCGCTTGGTGCCCGCATGAAAGACCGTGACGCCCTCCATGGCGGCGGCGCGCTCCAGACCCTTGATTTCGCTGCCGCGCTCGGGGGCGTCCGGGTAGCCCTTCGCGGCATAGACCACCGTGAGCGCCGCTTGCGCGGAGAGCTTCACCGGGCCTGCGGGCAGCGCGCCCTTTGCGGAGGCCAGCAGCAGGGGCAGCAGGTCCTCGTTGAGGCGGGCCAGCATGACCTGGGTCTCGGGATCGCCGAAACGGGCGTTGAATTCGATGAGTTTCGGGCCCTTCGGGCCAATCATGAGCCCCGCGAAGAGCACGCCCTTGAAGGGGGTTCCGCGCTGGCGCATGCCCGACATGGTGGGCTCGATGATCTCGGCCATCACCCGCACGCTCATTGCCTCGCTCATGATCGGGGCGGGGGAATAGGCGCCCATGCCGCCGGTGTTGGGGCCGGTGTCCCCATCGCCCACGCGCTTGTGGTCTTGCGCGCTGGCGAAGGCCAGCGCCCGGGTTCCGTCGCAGAGCGCGAAGAAGGAGGCCTCCTCGCCTTCCAGGAAATCCTCAACCACCACTTCGGCGCCCGCCGCGCCAAAGGCGCCGCCGAAGATCATGTCGATGGCGGCCAGCGCCTCTTCAACGCTCATGGCGACGATGACGCCCTTGCCCGCCGCCAGCCCATCCGCCTTCACGACGATGGGGGCGCCGCGCTGGCGCACATAGGCCTTGGCGGGTTCGGGCGCGCTGAAACGCTGGTAATCGGCGGTGGGGATGGAGAACTGCGCGCAGAGATCCTTGGTGAAGCCCTTGGAGCCCTCGAGCTGGGCGGCGGCTTTCGAAGGCCCGAAGGCGAGGACGCCCACCGCCTCCAGATCATCCACCAGCCCCGCCACCAGCGGCGCCTCCGGCCCCACGACCACGAAACCGATCTGCATGAGCTTGCAGAAATCCACCACTGCGCGGTGATCGGCCACGTCCAGCGTCACATTGCGCCCGAGCGCCTCGGTTCCCGGATTGCCCGGGGCGATGAAAAGCTGGGTCAACAGAGGGCTGCGCGAGAGGCTCAGCGCCAGCGCATGCTCCCGCCCGCCCGAGCCGATGAGACGAACGTTCATGAAGGCTCCGCCAGTTGTCTGGGCGTGGTGTAGACGGGGCGAGGGGGTGGGGCAAGGGCGGGGTGGGGGTGATTGCGTGGAGACGAGATTTCCGGTACATTTCCGGAAATTCGAGGAGGCCTTTAAATGGTTGCAGTGGTCAAGACACCGCTGGATTCCTTCCGCAGCAGGCAGAAGCAGCGTGGCATGGTTCGCGTAGAGGTGCAGGCGCGCAAGGAAGATGCCGGGCTCTTGCGAAGTGTCGCCAGGGCGCTTGCAGACCCTGCTCGTGAGGCTGATGCGCGTCGCCTGCTGAGTGCGCATTTCGGAGCCCCGGACGCAGTGGGTCTGAAGGCGCTTCTTGCGTCCGCGCCGCTTGAAGGAATTGAACTTGATCGCCCGCGCGATCTGGGGCGGCCTGTTGATCTATGAGTTTTCTGATCGACACAAATATTCTCTCAGAGGTTCGCAAGGGCGCGCGCTGCAACCCAGGAGTCGCAGCTTGGTATGGCTCCATCGCGGACAGTGATCTTTATCTGAGTGTTCTTGTCTTGGGCGAAATCCGCAAGGGCGTTGAAATGGCGCGTGCCCGTGATCCCATAAAGGCCAATACGCTGGAAACGTGGCTAACCGCCATTCAGGCTGGCTTTGGCAAGCGCATTCTTCTGGTTGATGGCTCCGTCAGCGATTTATGGGGCCGCATGGGCGCGATTCGCCCTCTCTCAACTGTTGATGGCTTGCTGGCTGCGACAGCCATCGTCCATGGGCTGACACTGGTAACGCGGAATGAGGCTGACGTGTCTGGCTTGGGCGCTGATGTGCTCAACCCCTTCAGTAAGGCGTCGATCTGACCCGTTAGCCTCAGGCGCCATTCGTCCAACAGCGCCCGCCCGCCTCAGCGCCCTATATCTCCCTGGCCCGCGCCCCAGGACCCCCGCCCCATGTCCACCCACCAGCTCAAGGCCCTGTTCAAGCCGCGCTCCCTCGCCCTTGCGGGGGCGAGCGCGCGGCAAGGGAGCCTCGGGCGGGCGGTGCTCGACAATTTGCGGCGGGCTGGGTTCGCGGGGCCGATCCATCTCATCAACCCCCGCCATGCCCTGATCGACGATACGCCCTGCTACGCCAGCGTCGCCGCCTTGCCGCAGACGCCCGATCTTCTCGTCGTCGCCGCCCCGCGCGAGGCGGTGGCGGAGCTGGTCGAACAAGCAGCGGCGCGCGGGGTTCAGGCGGCCGTGGTCATCACCGCCGATCCCTCCCATGGGGAGGGATCGCTGGCGGCGCAATTGCGGGAGATTGCGGCGCGCACGGGCATCCGCGTGGTGGGGCCGAATTGTCTGGGCGTCATGTCGCCGGTGGGCGGGCTCGACGCCAGTTTCTCGGCCTATCCGGCGCGCAAGGGCGATCTGGCGGTCATTTCCCAGTCGGGGGCGGTGGCGGCGGCGCTCACGGCCTTTGCGGCGGGGCGGGGCATTGGTTTTTCGGGGCTGGTCTCCATCGGCGACATGGCGGATGTGGATTTCGCCGCGCTGCTCGACTGGTTCGCCCTCGATGGCGCCACGCGGGCCATCCTGCTCTATGTGGAAGCCATCAGGGACGCCAAGGGCTTCATGTCGGCGGCGCGCGCGGCGTCGCGGGTCAAGCCCGTCATCGTCATCAAGGCCGGGCGCAACCCGCGCGCGGCCAAGGCCGCAGCCACCCATACGGGCGCCATGGCGGGATCGGATGCGGTCTATGACGCCGCCTTCCGCCGCGCGGGCCTGCTGCGGGTGCGCGACATCAACGAGCTGTTCGAGGCCGCCGAGGCGCTGGGCCGGGTGGCGCCTTTCCCGGGCGACAGGCTCGCCATCCTCACCAATGGGGGTGGCATCGGGGTGCTGGCGGTGGATGATCTCATTGATCTCGGCGGCAAGCTGGCGGAGCTCTCGCCCGCCACTCTCACGACGCTCGACGCCCTCCTGCCCGCCACCTGGTCCCGCGCCAATCCCGTTGATATCGTGGGCGATGCGGATGCGGAGCGGTTCAGCGCCGCGCTGGCGCCCCTGCTCGCCGATCCCATGAATGATGCGGTCATGGTGCTCCATTGCCCCACGGCCCTGTCCGATGGGGTGGCGGTGGCGCAGGCGGTGGCTGATACGGCGCGGGCGGCGATAGCCCTGCGCCGCAAGCCGCTTTTCGCCGTCTGGCTG
>CANCSY010000265.1 GCA_947380915.1 Beijerinckiaceae bacterium | reverse complement strand
ACGTTGGTCATGAGCGCGAAATCGGTGACGCCCTGAAAATAGATCCAGTGCCAGAGCTGGTTCACCCGCATGCGGATCTCCCGCTCGGGCACCTCGATGGAGGCGAGCGCCTCCGCCAGCCCCTGCCGGGTCAGGCCGAGCAGGGAGGGTCGGATAGCGGGGGAGGCGGCGAGGGGGCTCGCGGCCGGATCAAGCTCGACAATGGACATGAGAGGGTTCCTTCAGGGGAGGCTCATATCATGTGTGGAGGGGGGATCGCCACCCTCACCCAAACCGAAACCCCTGAAGCCCTAGCAACGCTAAGCGGATGGATCAAAGAAGCGGCCCCCTTGGCGAGGGCCGCTCCCGACGGTCAGCGGGTCAGTTCGCCCGGGCGAGCGTCACCTTCACCGGCTGCGCCTGCACCTGCCGAGTGTGGATCGGACGGTTGTGGATCTGGCGCATATGGACGGGGCGCGTATGGATGGCCCGCACGGGGGCCACGGCGCGCACGCTGCGATAGGGCCCGCGCGTCACGATGGCGGTGCGGCGGACCATGGGACCGTTGCGATAGGCCACATAGGTCGGGCCATAGTTGTAGCCCCAGCCGACGCGCCGATAGGCCGGACCATAGTAGCCTGCCCCATAGTAGCCGACGTCATAATAGGGATCAGCATAGTAGCCCGCCGCCAGCGGCGCGGTGGCGAGGGTCGCCGCCGCCGCTATGGGCGCCGCGGCCAGGGTGGCGGCGGCGCCGACGATGCCAGCGGCCGCCACAACCGGCGCGGCGATCAGGAACCCGAGCGGCCCGGGACCCCAGCCATAATCATAGGACTCATAGGCCGGGGCGTAGCCGCCGCCATAGTAGCCTTGCGCCTGCACTGCGCTGAAGCCTGCACCTGCGACCAGAAGGGCGCCGGCGGCTGCGAAAGAAGTAAGCTTGCGTTTCATGGGAAGCACTCCAGTTGATCTACCGGAAGCTTCAACCCGCGAAAGGCGGATTGGTTACGCTGCGTCCGCTTATCCGTTCAGTCATCCAGCTTGTGTTCGCTCGCCTTCAGCGCATCGGCGAGGCGCATCTTGGCGCTGCCGGGCTTCAGCGGCTTTTGCTGGCTCTCATGGGGCGCCCAGCCCGACAGCCAGACCAGATCGAAGGTCGCCCGCACCCGCCCGTCCGCATCGCTGAAGCGCTCGGCGTAGATCTCGGCGGCGCGAAGAGCCACGGTGCGGCGCAGCCCCCGCTGGTCGCGCAGCACCAGCGCATTGGTGGCGCCCATGGAGCGCAGATCATGGGCCAGGGCGAAGAGGTGATCGTAGCGCACGGTCACCGTATCCACATCGGTCACCGGCAGGGCGAAGCCAGCCCGCTGCAAGAGGCCGCCGAGATCGCGCAGATCGACGAAGGGCGCGACGCGGGGGCTGACGCCCTCCAGAATCTCCTCCTCCGCCGCCGCCAGCGCGGCGCGCAATTCATTCAGGCTCTGGCCGCCCACCAGACAGGCCATGAAGAGCCCATCGGGCCGCAGCGCCCGGCGGATCTGGATCAGCGCGCCCGGCAGATCGTTCACATGCTGGAGTGCGAGGCCGCAGACGATGAGATCGAAGCTTTCGGGCGCGAAGGGCAGCGCCTCCTCATCGGCCAGAAGACCCAGCCATTCCCCCTGCCCCAGCCCCTCGGGAACGGAGGCGGCGCGCACCAGCAAGCCGGGTTTGCGCATGGCCAGCATCTGCGCGATCTCAGGCCCCGGCGAACACAGATCCAGCGCCCTGTCGAAGGGGCGCATGATGGCGCCGAGACGCTCCTCCATATCCTGCGCCACCCGCTCCAGCAGAAAGCTGGCCGCGCCACAGCGCAGGGCGCGCGCGAGGCGCAGCCTCAAGAGGCGACGGTCAAAGATTTGGGGCGCGGGAGCTTGGGTCATGGCGCCTTATGGCGCGGGGCGTCGGCGCGGTCAAAGGCGGCCAATGGACACAACGCAAGGCTCAGGCTACCTCTGGCCCATGGCGAACAATTCCTATTACAGCGGTCCGACGTCGGACCATTTCGATGGAACCCGTTTTTTCATGCGCGGCGTCACCCGCGACAAGACGGGGGGCGAAGTGCTGCGCTGGATGACCGGCCGCAAGCGCGCGCCCTGGCCCAGACATGCGCCTAGCCCCTTTCACGACCATCCCCCGGCCCGTGTGGAAGGCGAGGCCCTGCGGGTGACCCTGGTGGGCCACGCCACCTTCCTCATCCAGACCGAGGGGCTGAACATTCTCATCGATCCCGTCTGGTCAAGGCGCGCCAGCCCGGTGCAATGGGCGGGCCCGCTGCGGGTGAACCCGCCGGGCATCGCCTTCGAGAACCTGCCGACGCTCGACGCGGTGCTCGTCAGCCACAACCATTACGACCACATGGACATGGCGACACTGTCAGCTCTGGCGCGCCGGGATGCGCCGCGCGTCATCACGCCGCTGGGCAATGACAAGATCATGTGGCGGTCGGACCGCAGCATCGATGCGCAGGCCCATGACTGGGGCGCGCGCGTGCCCCTTAACGGGCGGCTCGCGGTGCATCTGGAGCCCGCCTATCACTGGTCGGCGCGGGGGCTCGGGGATCATCGCATGGCGCTCTGGTGCGCCTTCGTGATCGAGACGCCTGCGGGCGCCATCTATCATATCGCGGATACGGGCTGGGGCGCGGGCGCCATCTTCTCGACGGTGCGCGAGAAATACGGGCCGCCGCGCCTCGCCATGATTCCCATCGGCGCTTATGCGCCCCGCTGGTTCATGGGCGAGCAGCATGTGGACCCCGAGGAAGCCCTGCGGATTTTCCAGCTCTGCGGCGCCCGCCGCGCCCTGGGCCACCACTGGGGCACGTTCCAACTCACCGACGAGCCCATCGACGAGCCCGAGCGGCGCCTGCATGCGGCGCTGGATGAGGCCGGAATCGATCGCGCCCTCTTCCACGCCATGCGGCCGGGCGAGAGCGTGGACGTGCCCTGTTGAGCCTGCTTATTTCAGGAAGACATAGATATCGACCTGCGCGCCATCCTCTTCGGAGGTCTTGGGCAGGCTCAGATATTCCTCGACGAAGAGATTCTGCGCCTCGAGCCCCTTTTCGTCGAGATAGGCGGTGATCGCCTCATAGGTCGTGTCGATCTCGTCATAGGAGCCACGATGCTCGAACTTCATGGTCTTGCCCGTAGGCGAAGTGGCGATGCGCATGCCATTGGGCAGGCTGGGCGCGGTGTCGGGCCGGGCGGCGAGCGGAATCATCGCCTCGAAGCGAAAGCCCTTGTCATCGGTCTCGACGAATACGGCGAGCGGATTGCCGGCAGGCTCCAGCCCCGCCTTGCGCATTTCCGTGCGGAGCGTGTTGACGGCGTCGGCGAGGGCGCGCATGCCCTCGTCCCACTCGGCGGTTCCCGAGAGCGCGACCGTTGGCCGCGCCTGCAACTCGACCAACTGCGGCGTGTAGCCGTCGCTGGATGCGTCCGGAACCGGCGCGACCTGCGCAGCCACGGGCGACGAAAGGGTGAGCGCGGCGGCCAGAAACAGAGTCACGGCGAACGCCAACGCACCTTGCGAAAGCAAGCGAAGAGCGGTCTTTGATCGAAACATGGCTTGGCTCCGGCAGGCGAGCGGATGGCGCAGGCGACAGAATTGAGTCGCTTGCGCCATATAGAGACCAGTTGGACAACAATGCCAAGACGGGGAGCGCCTCGATTTCTCAACACTTGCGCGCCCGCAAGGTTCAACTTGCCAAGCGCCCTCCGGCAGGCCAAATCAGCGCGCCGGACAAGATGTGTCAACGATGTTCCCAAGATGACCTATGGAGAGGCAGCATGAACGCGCTCGCGGGCCGTCCCTTCGCCAAAATGAATGGCCTCGGCAACGAGATCGTGGTGCTGGATCTGCGCGGGACGGACATCGCCGTCACCCCTGAGCAGGCCCGCGCCATCCACGGGGCGGATCGTCTGGCCTATGACCAGCTCATGGTGATCCATGATCCGGTCAGCGCGGGAACCCTCGCCTTCGTGCGCATTTTCAACAATGACGGCACGGAATCGGGCGCCTGCGGCAATGGCACGCGCTGCGTCGCCTGGATCATGACAAGGGGCGGCGCCCCCGACCGCTTCTTTGTTGAAACCCGCGCGGGCGTTCTGGAATGCGCGCGCGAGGGCGAATGGAGCTTCACCGTCGACATGGGCGCGCCTCGCCTCGACTGGCGGGAGATCCCGCTGTCGCGCGAACAGAGCGACACAACCGCCATTGATCTGCGCCGGGACGCGGGCTCGGCGCCCCCGCTCAGTGGCCC
>CANCSY010000264.1 GCA_947380915.1 Beijerinckiaceae bacterium | reverse complement strand
GGCCCTGGCGGGCGGCGCGGAAAAGCCCCGCGATCTGCCGATCCCCGGCCGCGAGCTGGCGGGCGTGCATTTCGCCATGGATTTCCTGCCCCAGCAGAACCGCCGCGTCGGCAAGGAGCAGATCGGCTCCAACGCGCCGATCCTGGCGGCCGGCAAGCATGTGGTGGTGATCGGCGGCGGCGACACGGGCTCGGACTGCATCGGCACCTCCGTGCGTCAGGGCGCCCTCTCCGTCACCCAGCTCGAAATCATGCCGCAGCCGCCGGAGAAGGAGAACAAGCTCCTGACCTGGCCCGAATGGCCCCTCAAGATGCGGACGTCCTCCAGCCATGAGGAAGGCGCCGAGCGCGACTTCGCGGTGAATTCGGTGGAGTTCATCGGTGAGGGCGGCGCGGTGAAGTCGCTGCGCTGCGTGCGCGTGGACGGCAAGTTCCAGGCGATCCCCGGCACTGAATTCGACCTGAAGGCTGATCTCGTGCTGCTGGCCATGGGCTTCGTCGCGCCCGTGCAGGAGGGCATGATCAGCGAGCTCGGCGTGAAGCTGGATGGGCGCGGCAATGTGGCCGCCGACACGATCCAGTACAAGTCCACGGTCGAGAAGGTCTTCGCCTGCGGCGACATGCGTCGCGGCCAGTCGCTGGTCGTCTGGGCCATCCGCGAGGGCCGCCAGTGCGCAGCCTCCATCGACAAGCACCTCATGGGCGAGACGATCCTGCCTCGCTGAGGCGAGCTTTCCCCAAGCGTATCAAAAGCCGCGCGGCGTCCACCGCGCGGTTTTTTGCTTCTGATCGATGGACCGGGTACCTAGGGTCAGGAAAGACTTTGAGGAGACGAATCCATGACGCTGGCGCCAGGACGCGAATGTGGCAGCTGCTCCATGTGCTGCAAATTGCTCGGGTTCGAGGAATTGGCGAAGCCCCCGGGCGTCTGGTGCAAGCATGTGTCGCACGGCAAGGGCTGCAGCATCCATGACGAGCGGCCCGGCTCCTGCCGCAGCTTCGACTGCTATTGGCTCCACGACGCCAACCTTGGCCCGGAATGGAAGCCCGACAAGTCCAAATTCGTCATCTGGCGCGGCCCCTCAGGCGCCTGGATCCTTTCGGTCGATCCGGGAAATCCCAATAACTGGCGCCAGCCCCAATATCTCCGGCAGTTGCGGTTTGTGGCGGCGCAACTGGCCGAGCAGAATCAGGTGCTCGTGCTGCTGAAAGGAGAGAAGATGACCTGCATCCTTCCGGATCGGGATGTCGAACTCCCCGGGTTGGCGGATGGGCAGGGCATTGCGGTGGCGACGCAGATGATCGGCGCCAGGACCCACTATGAGGTGGTGATCATCGATCCCGCGCAATAGACGACGCTCACCCTGCGCTCATTGGGCCTCGTCCACCACCACCCGCCGGTAGAGATGCCAGGTGGCGTGGCCGAGGATCGGCAGCACCACCGTCAGCCCCAACAGAAACGGCAGGCTGCCCAGCGCAAGCCCGCCCGCCACGATGAAGCCCCAGAGCGCCATGGGGCCCTGATTATGCAGCACCGCCCGCACCGAGCAGCGCACCGCATCCGCAGCCCCCAGATGCCGGTCGAGCATCAACGGGAAGGAGATGACGCTGATGGCGAAGGCGAGCGCCGCGAACAAAAAGCCCACGCCATTGCCGAGGATGATAAGCGCCCAGCCAGCGGGGGTTGTGAAGGTGCGGCGGATGAGGTCCATGATGGACTCCGGGGGTGTCTTCAGCGTCACCGCATAGATCAGCTGCGCGGCCCCCAGCCAGCACACGAAAATCACCAGCAGTATCACCCCCAGCAGCGCCATCGAGCCGAAATTGGCCCGACGGGTGACCGACAAGGCCTCACGCCAGCCGGGCGTCTCGCCCAGTTCCCGGCGTCGGCTGACTTCGTAAAGCCCCAGCGCCGCGAAGGGGCCCAGGATCGCGAAGCCCGCCAGCAGGGGATAGAACAGCGGGATGACATTCTGCTCCTCGGCCTCATAGGCGAGCAGCAGGCCGACAACGGGATAGATCACCACCAGAAAGATCGCGTGGCTTGGCCAGGCGTTGAAATCCTCATAGCCCGCCCGCAGGGCGTGGCCGATGTCGTTGGCCGTGATGCGCCGCAGCGCCGGCAGGGATGGCCCGGCGCGGACGACCCGGCCCTCCTGAATGGGAATGGTGCGCGCCATGGGATCCTCCTGCTTGCGGGCCAGTCCCGGGACAGGCCCTCAGGGGAGAACTAGGCGACGAAGGGCGGGGGGAAAGCCCCCCGCGCGAAATCTCGCCTATTCCGCCGCGATGGGAACCGCAGGCGTGGGCGCGCGCAGCTGCGCCAGTAGCGCCGCCTCCTCCGCCTTGGCCGCCTGCAGATGGCGCAGTTTCACATGGCCGAAGCCCCGGATTTTTTCCGGGATAGCGGCAAGCGCCACGGCGGTGGCGTGTTTGTCAGGTCCAAGCGAAGCCATCAGCTCTTCCAGCAAGGCCTCGTAATCCCCGATCAGCTTGCGCTCCTCGCGCCGCTCCTGCGTATAGCCGAAGATGTCGAAGACGGTGCCGCGCAGGCCCTTGAGGGCCGCGAGGGCGCGAAACAGGACCATTGTGCGCGGGCCGAAGGTGGACTTCACCGGCAGGCCCATATGGGGATCGCGGCGGCCCAGCAGCGGCGGCGCCAGATGGAACTCGAAGCGCAGATCCCCCTCGAAACTCGCCTTCACCTGATCGAGGAAGGCGCCGTCCGTATAGAGCCGCGCCACCTCATATTCATCCTTCACCGCCATGAGCTTGAAGAGGTTGCGCGCCACCGCCTGCGCAAATTGCTCGCGCCCCGGCGTCTTCGCCTGTTCGGCTGAGCGGGCCCGCAAGGCGAGAGCGCGATAACGCTCGCCATAGGCCGCATTCTGATAGGCGGTGAGGAAGGCCACGCGCCGCGCCACGATCTCGTCGAAGCCCTGCGACAGATGATGCTGCGGGGCTTCCGGCTGCGCGGCCGCCAGCAGGGCCTCGACCCCTGCGCCATCCACCGCCATGCGGCGACCCCAGGTGAAGGCCTGCTTGTTCATCGCCACCGCTTCGCCATTCAGCTCCAGCGCGCGGAAGATCGCCTCTTGCGACAGGGGCACGAAGCCCTTCTGCCACGCGAAGCCCAGCGTGAACATGTTGCTCGCCAGCGGCGTGCCCAGCAGCTCGCCCGCGATGCGGCTGGCGTCCATGAAATGGGCGGTCTCGCCCGCCGCCTCGCGGATGGTTTTCTTGATGCGGGCGGTGGGCAGGGTGAAATCGGCGTTGCGGGTGAAGTCGCCGGGATAGGTCTCCGCCATGTTCACGATGACGCCGGTATGGCCGTGGCGCACGGAGGCCAGCACCTTCTTCATGCCGGAGACCACGAGGTCGCAGCCCAGCACCAGATCCGCCTGCCCAGCCGCGATGCGTATGGCGTGGATATCCTCCAGGCGGCGCCCGATCTTCACATGGCTATAGACCGCCCCGCCCTTCTGCGCGATGCCGGTCATGTCGATGATGCCCGCGCCCTTGCCTTCCAGATGCGCGGCCATGCCCAGAATAGCGCCGATGGTGACGACGCCCGTACCGCCCACGCCCGTGACGAGAATCTCGAAGGGATGGCTCGTCAGGTCGGGCAGGTGCGGCATGGGCAAATCCGCCCCTGCATCGCCCTTTGCGGCGGCCACCGGTGCGGCCTTTTTCATCTTCGCCCCATGCACGGTCACGAAGGAGGGGCAGAAGCCGTTGACGCAGGAGAAATCCTTGTTGCAGCTGCCCTGATCGATACGGCGCTTGCGGCCGAATTCGGTCTCCACCGGCTGCACGGAGACGCAGTTGGATTGCACCCCGCAATCGCCGCAGCCCTCGCAGACCAGCTCGTTGATGATCACCCGCTTGTCGGGATCGGGATAGGAGCCGCGCTTGCGGCGACGGCGCTTTTCGGCGGCGCAGGTCTGGTCGAAAATCAGCGCGGTGACGCCGGGGATTGCCGCCAGTTCGCGCTGCACCGCATCCAGCTCCTCGCGCGGGCGGATGGTGAGGCCTGCGGGCCATTGGATATTGGTGGGGTATTTGAAGGGGTCATCGGTCACCAGCACCAGCTGGCGCACCCCCTCCGCCGCCACCTGCCGGGCGATGGCGTCCACGGTAAGGCCGCCGTCATGGGCCTGACCGCCGGTCATGGCCACAGCGTCATTGTAGAGGATCTTGTAGGTCATGTTCACGCCAGACCCGATGGCGAAGCGAATGGCGAGCACGCCCGAATGGTTGTAGGTGCCGTCGCCGATGTTCTGGAACACATGGCCGCGCGTGGAGAAGGGCGCCTCGCCC
>CANCSY010000263.1 GCA_947380915.1 Beijerinckiaceae bacterium | reverse complement strand
TCGCGGGCGCAGGCGTTGGCGCGGGAGCAGTTGGCGTCGCCGCAGACCCTGGGGAAGTTCCAGTCCTGCACCACGCTCTGCGCATTGGCGCGGAATTCGGGGCTCGTGTCGATCAACTCGCGCACGATCATTTGCTTGATCTTGCGGCGCAGCCTCTCGACCAGAGGGTTCACGGGCTTTTTCAGTCTGGACATATGATTCTCCTCTCAGGTTGGGAACAGATGAAGCCCGCACGCGACGCCGCGCCGGGTTGTTGGGTCGTCAATGGCCCTTGTGAGGGGCCGGGGGCGCCGTTTTGGCGCTGTTGGGTGTTGGGTTGATCGCCTCGCGGCGCCCCCTGCGCGGATTTCTCGATCATCGCTCCCGCACTTGGCCCTGGCCCCGGTCGTTTCCGCTCTGGCTGAGGGGAAACGGTGGGCCTTGATGCTTCGAAGGGACCCTTTCGGACCACCGCTTGTTCGCATCCCGGGTTTGTGAGCGTCATCTGCTCAGACCGGTCCTAGTGCCGGACGGGCGGGTGACTGGGCGGGCGTCGATGGCTGTGAGGCCATCGGCTTGTTCACGGGCGGCCAGCCGGTGAACCCCGCCTTTTGCAATGATCGCCCGGGAAGCAGACTCCGGTAGCCTGCCGCGCGGGAACCGCTCCCCACCCACCCGAATTCGACCGCTCGCGTCCGGTCCCTCATGGGGTGAGGATGGAGGATTATGTGGTCGATGTTGGGGTAAAAGTCAAGGATTTTTTTCTTTAAATGTTGTTCGGCATTAGGCAGTCGGCAGTCGGGAATGGGGAATTCGAGATTGGTGTTTGCAATAATTGGAAGATTTCAACCCTCTGACTTCCGACCCCTCACCCCCCAATCCGCCCCTTCGCCAGCGTATCGTCCAGCAACCGCATGCAGCCATAGACCGCCGCGATGGCGGGGGTTGGCACTTCCGCCACCGCGCCCAGTTCGAGGATGGAGCCTACCAGCGCATCCACCTCCGTGGCGCGGCCGGCCTCAACGTCCTGCAACATGCTGGTCTTGTGTTCGCCCACGGCCTCCGCGCCTGCGATTCGCTTGGCGAGCGGGATGCGGAAGCGGATGCCGAGCTTCTCGCCGACGGCCTGCGCCTCGCGCATCATGTCGGCGGCGAGCGCCCGGCCCTGCGGGTGGGCGCAGATGCCCGCCAGCGTCGCGCCGGTGAGGGCGCTGATGGGGTTGAAGCTCATGTTGCCCCAGAGCTTGGTCCAGATCTCGGCCCTGATGTCGCTCACCACAGGCGCCTTGAAGCCCGCCGCCGTGAAGACGCGCGAGACCTCCTGAATGCGGGGGCTGGCGCTGTTGTCCAGTTCCGCCAGCGAAAAGCGATTGCCCTCGATGAGGCGGATGACGCCGGGCGCCGCGATCTCCGCCGCCGGATAGACGACCGAGCCGATCACCTGCTCCACCGGCAGATGCTGCTCGATGATCCCGCCGGGATCCACCGATTCAAGACTGCGCCCTTCATGGGGCCCGCCATGCCTGTGGAAATACCACCAGGGGATGCCGTTCTGCATGGTGAGCACCAGAGCGCCCGCCCGCGCAAGGCGCCCCACATCGGCGGCGATGGGGGTGAGTTGGTGGGCCTTCACCGCGAGCACCACGAGGTCGTGGGGTTCGAGGTTCGCCAGATCGCTTGCGACCTCCACGGGGCCGGTGATCTCGCCCTCTTCGGTGATCAGCCGCAGGCCGTTTGCGGCGATGGCGCGCAGATGCTCGCCCCGCGCCACAACCGTGACGCGCTCGCCATTGGCGGCCAGACGCGCCGCCAGCAGGCCGCCGATGGCGCCCGCGCCAATGATGCAGATGCGCATGATGAGGGTCCGCCCGGATTACGCGAGGAAGGGAATGGTCAGCCGCTCCACATCCGCCTGGGCGTCCCAGGGCACGAGATGCTTGCAGTCCGGGGTGATGTGCAGATCAAGCTGGGGCTCGAGCTCCCTGAGCTTCAGGGCGCGCTCATAGGCGTTGGCGCGGTCGTTGCGGCCATAGATCAGCAGCAGCGGGCACTTCACCTCCGTCAGGCGCCGCCAGAGCGGAATGGCGGCGGGATCCTTGGGCGCCGAGGGCAGGGCGGAGCGGGCCACGAAGGCCTCGAAATTCTTGCCCGTGCTGCGGGCGTGGCGCAGGGCCAGCTCCTCGGGCGTGATGAGTTCGTGGTGGAAGAGATTGGCTTCGAGCAGCTTGCGCGTCTCTTCAATGGTGGGCTCATGGGTCGCCATCTTGCGCTCCAGCCGCTGCTGGGCGGCGCCGTCGAGACCCTCCTTCTTCTCCTCCAGCGGGGGGAGCAGGGTGCCGGTGCCCAGAACCGCCAGATGAGAGACCCGCTCGGGGGAGGCCAGCGCGATCTGCAGACCCATGCCGCCCGCCTGGGAATGGGCCACCAAGGCGGCGGTCTTTATGCCCAGCGCATCCATGAAGGCCAGCACGCTCTTGCGGCGCGGGCCCATGGAATGATCCTCCGGCACGTCCGAGAGGCCAAAGCCCGGCTGGTCGAAGGCCAGCGCCCGGAAACCGGCCTTCGCGAAGGCCGGCATGTTGCGCAAGAAGACATCGGCGGAGGAGCCCAGCGAGCCCCCATGCAGGAAGATCACGGGATGGCCGGAGCCCGCCTCCAGATAGCGCAGGGTGAGGCCTGCGGCGCGGACCGATTTGTCCTCGATCGTGATTGTGTCTGCGCTCATGCTGGCGGCCTCCCTGTTTTGCGATGGCCCTTCGCTGCCATGGATCGCAAGAAGCCGTCAAGCCGAAGCCCTCGCCTTGCCCGTGGCTGGGCGAGCGGTTAAGAGAGCCGCAACGCCAGCGCAGGCGAGGCTGAATTCAGGGGAAACGCATGTTCGCCAAACTTAATCATCTCGCGATCACCAGCGATCTCTATGCCTCCAACGCGCGCTTCTATATGGCGCTGTTCGGCATGAAGGGCTCCAGCAATGCCCGCCCCGCCCGCGCCATGCCCGTGGGCGATGGGCAGATCGGCCTCAACAACATCCCCCGCCGCGAGGGGCGGCGCAGCGGCCTCGATCATTTCGGCTTCGAAGTCGAGAGCATGCAGCTGACCCTGGAGCGGATCAAGGCTTTCGACCCCGCGTTGCAATGGGTCATCCGCCCCTCCCAGCGGCCCAATGCGGCGGTCAGCGCCCATGATCCCGACATGATCATCTTTGATCTGGCCGAGCGCAATTCCGGCAAGGCGCAGGATATTTTCGCCGAGAACAACTGGGAGCAGCAGCGCTACATCAACCACATCACCCTGCGCTGCCGCAACATCGACCGCAGCGCCGAATTCTACGCGCAGGTCTTCGAACTGAAGGCCGAAAAGCGCGATGGCGCCTGGTATCTGAGCGATGGGCGCGTGTCCCTCGTGATCCTGCAATGGACCATGGACAATTTCATCGGTCACGATCCCATGCCCCCGCAGATCGACCATTTCGGCTTCAAGGTCGAGAGCATCGAAGCCCTGCGCCGCGACATGGACGAACTGATCGGCTTCAACCCGCAATTCGTCACCAAGCCGCTGGGCTATGGGGAGGAGGGCAAGGCGAGGCTTGATCTCTTCAAGCAATGCCCCATGGGCGAGTTTCACCTGACCGATCTCGAAGGCGTCTATATCGACGTGACCGAAAAGTGAGGAGCCTGACCATGCTGCGCGCCCTGACGCTTGCGGCCCTCGCCGCACTCGCGCCCTTGAGCCTGGCGAAGGCCGACGCCGTGTCGGACTTCTATGCGGGCAAGTCGATCTCGCTGATCATCTCCACGGGGGTGGGCGGGGGCGTCGACACCAATGCGCGGATCATCGCGCGGCATCTGGGCAATCACATCCCGGGAAATCCGGGCGTCGTGCCCAAGAACATGACCGGCGCAGGGCATTTGCAGGCCACGAACTACCTCTATGCTCAGGCCCCGCGAGACGGGACCTCCCTCGGCGCGATCCTGCCCACCTTCGTGGGCTATCAGGTGCTCGACGGGCGCGGCGCGCAATATGACGCGCGCAATTTCAATTTTCTGGGGTCCAGCGATGTGGAGAACGCCAATCTCTACACATGGAGTTCGCTGGGCGTGAAGCGCATCGAAGAGATCAGGACGCGTGAGGTGCTCATGGGCGCCACGGGGGCGGGCTCCTATACGATGCTCTATCCCACGCTGCTCAACAATATGCTGGGCTACAAGTTCAAGATCGTGGCTGGTTACAAGAGCACCAACGACATTCCCCTGGCCATGGAGCGCGGCGAGGTCTCCGGCCGCGCGGGCAATTTCTTCTCGAGCCTGAAGGCGCAGAACCCCGATTGGCTGCCGGGCAAGA
>CANCSY010000262.1 GCA_947380915.1 Beijerinckiaceae bacterium | reverse complement strand
CACCTCGTCAATATCCTCACGGGGCAGGCCACCGACGCGGTGCTGCGCCACGCCCATGAAAAGCTGAAAACCTTTGGCGTCGGCGCCGACCGGCCCGCCGACGAATGGCGCAGCATCTTCCGTCAGCTCCACGCCGCCGACCTCATCGGCCATGACGTGACCGAGGATGGCCGCTGGTATGTGACCGAGGCCGGTCGGCGCGTGCTCTCGGGCGAGGACGATGTGTCGCTGCGCGCCGATGGCGGCAAGAAACCCGAGCGGCGCGAGCGCATCGCCACCCCCGGCGCCACCCTCTCGGAGGGCCTCACCACCAACCAGCAGGCCCTGCTCGTCGCCCTGAAAGCGCGACGGCTGGAGCTGGCGAGGCAGGAGCGCCAGCCGGCCTATGTGATCTTTCCCGACCGCACGCTCGTGGACATGTGCGTGAAACAGCCGCGCAGCCTCGCCGAGATGGGCGAAGTGCATGGGGTGGGCGAAGCGAAGCTCGCCCGCTATGGAGACACTTTTCTGGAAGTGATACGCTCCACAAGGTCCGGGGAGGACTGAACCACACCACTCTTGCCGCATTGCGCGCCCTGGCGCATGAACGGCGGCGCGCCGGACCGGCGCTGACGAGGACTGCATGGCTGACGACGCCCCGACCCCGACCGCCGCCAAACTGACCCGCAAGGAAATCGCCTCGATCATGGCGGGGCTGATGGTCGCCATGTTTCCCGGCGCGCTCGACACCACCATCATCGGCCCGGCCATGCCCACCATAGGCCGCGAGCTGGGCGATGTGGAGCATCTGCCGTGGATCGTGACCTCCTATCTGCTGGTCTCCACGGCGGCGACGCCCCTCTATGGCAAGCTCAGCGACATCCACGGCCGCCGCATCATGCTGCTCTGGGCCATCGGCCTCTTCGCCCTGGGCTCGGTGGCCTGCGCCCTGGCGCCCACCATGATCACCCTGGCGCTGGCGCGCGCCCTGCAAGCCGTGGGCGGCGGCGGGCTGATCTCGCTGGCCATGACCATCGTGGGCGACATCGTGCCACCGCTGGAACGGCCGAAATATCAGGTCTACACCTCCGTCATGTGGACCACGTCGAGCCTGCTGGGCCCGGCGCTGGGGGGCTATCTGGCGGACAAGTGGCATTGGTCGCTGATTTTCTGGATCAATCTGCCGATCTGCCTCGTCGCCTGGTTCATGACCGATTCCAAGCTCAAGCGCCTGCCCCGCTATGAGCGGCCCCACAAGCTGGATTTTGGCGGCGCGGGGCTGCTGATTGTGGCTTCCGTGCTGGTGCAGCTCATGCTGAGCTGGGGCGGCACACGCTACCCTTGGAGCTCCGCGCCGGTGCTGGGCGTCATGGCCGCCGCCCTGGTCGCCATAGCCCTTCTGACCTTGCGGCTGCGCACCGCCGCCGAGCCGCTGATCCCCCTGCGGCTGCTGTCCAATCAGGTGGTGCTGACGGGGGGAACGGCGGTGGGCCTGTGCATGGGCGTTTTCGTCGGCCTGTCGATCTATGTGCCAATCTATTTCGAGACCGTACTGGGCCTGAGCGCCACCCAGTCGGGCCTTGCCTTGCTGCCCCTGATGACCGGCAGCACCATCGGCGCCGTGGTCTGCGGCAAGCTCATGACCCGCATGCAGCACTACAAGATCGCTCCGATGATTGGCCTGACGCTGGGCGGGCTGTGCCTGCTGCCGCTGTTCTTCAAACCGGAGGGCATGTCCCTGCTGACGGTGGAAATGCTGTTCACCGTGGTCTCGATCGGGGTGGGCGGGGTGTTTCCCGTCACCACCATCTCCATCCAGAACGCGGTGCCCCGCCACGACCTGGGCACCGCCACCGCCCTGATCACCTTCATGCGCAACCTCGGCGCCGCCGCAGGCGTGGCGGTTTTCGGCACGCTGGTGATCGGCGGAAGCCTTGGCGAAACAGCGGGCGCAGCAGCTTATGGACCGGACTATGTGGCCCAATTCCGCTGGATCTTCATGGCGGGGGCGGCAGGCTTCCTGCTCTCGGCGGCCGTCCTCGCCGCCATGGAGGAGCGCCCCCTGCGCGCCCGCGGCAGCGGCCAGCTATAAACCGCCGCCAGAACGCATTGCCGAAGCCCGCAGGATCAGCTAAAAGACCTGAGGTCTGGCGTCCGCGCCAAACCCCGCCGGAAACGGCCTGCACCCGTAGCTCAGCTGGATAGAGCGTTGCCCTCCGAAGGCAAAGGTCACACGTTCGAATCGTGTCGGGTGCGCCAAATTATTCAATAAAATCAACGGTTTAAGAATTAGCGACCCATTCTCAGACCCCAAAAATAGGCAAAAAACCAATAAACGGAACATAAACGGATTTATCTAATTTTCGTTCCGGCTTATCGTCGTCTCCGGCCAAAGAACCGAGCAAAGAGACGGCTATGACCGACAGCGACCAACCCGTTCAAAATAGAACCCGCCAGCCCAAGACCGACCTCGATAGCCGCACCTTCAAGGATGGGGCGATCTATCTCTACCGCCGTGCCGACTACATAAAGCCCACGTGGTTCTGCCGGATCAAAGTCACCGGAGCCAAAGGCTATGTTCACGCCAGCACCAAGAGCACCGACGAGCACGCCGCCTACAAGTTCGCCGACGACCTGTTCCTGCGGTCCCTCGCCAAAGTCCACAGCGGGCAGGACATCCAGTCAAAGCGTGTGGCAATCGCCCTCAGAGAGTTCATCGATTTCATTGAGAAGAACGAGAAGCCCAGCCAGTCGAGGGTGATCAAGCTGTCCGTGGTGAATGGATGGGATGGCTTCTTTGGGAGCAAGCGTCTCAAGGAGATCACCACAGCGATCCTAGTCGAGATGAACCAATGGATGTCAGACAAGTCCATCGACCGCCAGATTCAACACAACAAGGACCAGCAGCAGAAATACGAGAAGCTGCAACGGCTGGAGGCGTTCAGACCCAGCAGGAACAGGAAGAACGCTAGGACCATAAAGCCCCCTGCCCCCAACCCTGTGAAGCCGCTCTCGCCCAATACGATCAAGAGGATCACCAATTATCAGCGACAGTTCTTCAACTGGTGCGTGGAACGAGCCTATCTCGATGTCGCACCGAAGTTCCCAAAGGTACGGGCGATTGAGAATAGACGCCCACACTTTGATGATGCTGATTGGAGCAGACTGACAAGGCACCTACGAGAGTTCATCAAGCACGAAAATCCAAGTGTGGTCAGAGACCGAAAGATGCTGCGGGATTATGTGCTGATAATCGCAAATACCGGACTGAGGGTTGGAGAAGCACGCAATCTGAAATGGCGTGATCTGCGGGAGATACCCAAGACAGATGGCAATGGCGAACCTGATATCGTGTTATCGGTCAAGGGAAAGACCGGTGTCCGTGAGGTCGTGGCAAGAACCAGCGATGTGAAGGAATACTTCAAGCGGCTCTTGGATCTCAGGAGCGAGGAGCTACAGGCAGACGAGAGCAGCAAGAAGACCAAGCCCGCCACCGATGACTATGTCTTCTGCAATCGCGATGGATCCCCTGTTGGATCGTTCAAGAAATCCTTTGAGAGCCTATTGAAATCGGCGGGTGTTGAGACTGATAGCCACGGACAGAAGCGAACCATCTACTCGCTGCGGCACACCTATGCGACCTACCGGCTGCAGGAGGGTGTCCACCAGTTCATATTGGCGAAGAATATGGGAACCAGCATTGCGATGCTGGAGAAGCACTATGGCCACACCAGCAATGTGACATCGGCAGCCGAACTGACGAAGATGGGAACATTCAAAAAGGGCAAGAAAGCCAAAGCCGTGGATTGGGTGTGATGGAGGGACCCCAAGCGCACCAATGCAGGTGAAAGCTGTTGCGCCCCAGCTCGAAATCGATATGGCGGCTCCCAAAAGGTTTTATAGCGTAAAACCTTTTTATCGAATGTCTGTCGTGGGACCAGCTAGCTGCCTTCATCGCAGTTACGCAGAGCGTCATTCCACGCTTCTCCGGCACAACTACCGTTGGATCTCAGCAAAACAGATCACGCCGACTGCAAGGAAGACCTCATAGCACCCCCCACTCGCTCATCGGAATATGGAGGGTGTTATAGAGGGCCGTGAAGTGGATGGGATCCGTCGTCTCGACGTATTGAGTACCGGTCGGAAGCACCCAGCTTCCATTCACATCGCCCTTGATGATCCCAACCGGATTATCAGTCGTGTCGCCGACCACATTGGCATTGAAAGTGTGATCCCACGAGACATTGGAACGGTTCATGGCGAAAACACCGTTCAAGTCATCGTAGAAGTCGCGGTTATCCTCTACGAACATCCATTGAGGCGTAATGGCTTCTGTAAGATGGACAGCCC
>CANCSY010000261.1 GCA_947380915.1 Beijerinckiaceae bacterium | reverse complement strand
CCGCCCAGCTCATCAATGAATATGGCGACCTCGAAACCCTCCTCGCCCGAGCCGGCGAGATCAAGCAGCCCAAGCGCCGGGAGACCCTGACCAATCCGCAGGTGGTGGATCTGGTGCGCGTGTCGCGCCAGCTCGTGAACCTGTGCACCCACGTGGAGGTGGAAGTCCCCCGCGATGACCTTGGCCTGCCTGAGCCCGACCCGCGCGAGCTGATCGCCTTCCTGAAGGCGCTGGAATTCACCACCATCACCCGCCGCGCCGCCGAAATCTACGAGATGGACGCCAATGAAATCGCGCCCGACCCCGCCCTCATGGGCCCGGGCGGCTGGCGCCTGCGCAATGGCGAGGTGAACGAATCCGCCCCCGGCTCCCAGGCGACCCTCGACGCGCAAGCCGACCCCGCCGCGCCCGCGCCAGATAGCGGCCAATCCATGCCCGCCGCGCTGGCCACAGCCCGCGCCCAGGAGGCCCGCGCCCACAAGATCGACCGCGCGGCTTACACGACCATCGACACCATGGCCGCGCTCGACGCGGTCATCGCCGCCGCCCATGACGCCGGCGTGGTGGCGGTGGACACGGAGACCTCCTCGCTGGACCCGCTCACCACCGATCTCGTGGGCGTCTCGCTCTCCTATGCGCCCGGCCAGGGCTGCTACATTCCGCTGGGCCACAAGACCGATGGCGCGGGGGATCTGTTTGGCGGGGACGCGCTGGCGCCGGGCCAATTGCCTGTGGGAGCGGTGCTGGAGCGACTGCGGCCCCTGCTGGAGGCGCGCGGCGTTTTGAAAATCGCGCAGAACGCCAAATTCGACTGGACCGTGTTCAGCCAGCATGGCGTGGAGATGGCGCCGCTCGATGACACCATGCTCATGTCCTATGTGCTGGACGCCGGGCGCAACGGCCATGGCATGGACGAACTTTCCGAGCTGCATCTGGGCCACAAGACCATTCCCTTCGGCGATGTCGCCGGACGCGGCAAGACCTTCATCGGCTTCGCCCGCGTGCCCGTGGACAAGGCCACCGAATACGCCGCCGAAGACGCCGACGTGACCCTGCGCCTGTGGCGCGTGTTGAAGCCCCGCCTTGCGGCCGAACATATGAACACGGTCTATGAAGCGCTCGAGCGGCCCATGCCCGAAGTGCTGGCGCGCATGGAGGGGCGCGGCATCGCCATCGACCGTCAGATCCTCTCGCGCCTGTCGGGCGATTTCGCCCAGTCCATGGCCCGCTATGAGGCGGAGATCTACGAGCTGGCGGGCGAGAGCTTCAACCTTGGTTCGCCCAAGCAGCTCGGCGACATTCTCTTTGGCAAGATGGGCCTGCCCGGCGGAAAGAAAACCGCCACCGGCGCCTGGTCGACCTCCGCCAGCGTGCTCGACGAACTCGCCGAGCAGGGCAATACGCTCGCCGCGCGCATTCTCGACTGGCGGCAATTGCAGAAGCTGAAATCGACCTATACGGACGCCCTGCCGGGCCATGTGAATGCGCGCACCAAACGCGTCCACACGAGCTTCTCGCTGGCGGCCACCACCACCGGGCGCCTGTCCTCGTCAGACCCCAATCTGCAGAACATTCCCGTGCGCAATGAAGAAGGCCGCAAGATCCGCACCGCCTTCGTGGCGACGCCGGGCAACAAACTTATTTCGGCGGACTATTCGCAGATCGAGCTGCGCATTCTCGCCCATATCGCCGACATCCCCCAGCTGCGCCGCGCCTTCGACGAGGGCCTCGACATTCACGCCATGACGGCGTCCGAAATGTTCGGCGTGCCCGTGAAGGACATGCCCTCCGAAGTGCGCCGCCGCGCCAAGGCCATCAACTTCGGCATCATCTACGGCATCTCCGCCTTTGGTCTGGCCAATCAATTGGGCATTCCGCGCGAGGAGGCCGGCGCCTATATCAAGCGTTACTTTGAACGCTTCCCGGGCATTCGCGACTACATGGAAGCGACGAAGAAAGCCTGCCGCGAGAATGGCTATGTGACCACGATTTTCGGCCGCAAATGCCATTATCCCCGCATCACCGCCTCGAACCCCTCAGAGCGCGCATTCAACGAACGCGCCGCCATCAATGCGCCCATCCAGGGCTCGGCCTCCGACATCATCCGCCGCGCCATGATCCGCATGGACGAAGCCTTGATGCGCGCGCGCCTGAACGCGCGGATGCTCTTGCAGGTGCATGACGAACTGGTCTTCGAGGCGCCCGAAGCCGAGGTGGAAGCCACCATCGCGCTGGTGCGCAAGATCATGATCGACGCGCCCCATCCCGCCCTGCAATTGCAGGTGCCGTTGCAGGTGGATGCGCGGGCGGCGGGGAATTGGGACGAGGCGCATTGAGGCCTTGGTTTAGCGCAGCGTGGCGAAAGCCGCCTGCGCGACCTCTTGCGTGAGCGCCTCGATGCGCGGGCCTTCGGTCCAGATCAGGAAGGCCTGAACCTCGCGGTCCGGATAAAGCTGCTGGATCGCTGCGCGATAGAGCGCCAACTGCGCCGCATAGCTGGCGGGCATGGCGCCGGAGGGCGGCGTTCCCGTCTTGAAATCGGCGATCAAAACTTGCGTCGCCGTCTCCGCCAGACGGTCGATCTGGCCCACGATTTCGCGCGCGCGTCCGTTGACTTCAATGTTGCCCGCCAGCGAAACCTCCGCTCGCGAACCCGGTCCGAAAAGCGCCGCCAGACGCGCATCGCCCAGCACCGCCAGAGCCTGCCGCGCAATGCTGTCCTGCACCTCGGTCGGCAGACGCACGCCGCGCCGCGTCACATAGATCTGTGCCGCTTTTTCACGCGCGTCGGGCGCGGCGTCGGCGAGATGTTGCAGCAGTTCGTGCACCATGCGGCCCGCTTGCATGGCATGGGCGCGCAGGGTCTGGGCCGCTTCGCTCAGCGCGAAATGATCCGCCGCCGCCAAGGCGGAGGAGGGCCGCAGGGGCTGCGCGGGCATGGGGTCCGCAGGGGCGGGCAGATTGAGCCAGAGGGGGCTTGGCGTTGGCGTCGGCGCAGTTGTTTCAATCGGCGGCGCTTCATTCAGCGAGCCGCCTTGCACGCAGCGCAGAACGGTTTCTTCCTCCTTCGCCCAGAAAGCGGGAACATCCTGCATGCGGTCCTGCATGCATTTTTTCACCATCTCATACCAGCAATCGGCCTCCGGCCCACGCGAGCCGTGGAAGCCCATGATGTAGAGCCGCTCTTCGGCGCGCGTCAGCGCCACATATAGCAGGCGGCGATACTCTTCCGCATTGTCGTCGCGCGCGCGGGTGCGTTGCGGGGCGATGGGTCCGCAATCCGCGCCCTCGCGCGGGCTCCAGGCGAGCAGGGGCGCGTGCTCGTCGCCAAGCTCGAAAATCTTGGGGTCGAAGCGCGAGCCGGGCGTCGAGCAGGTGTCGGGCAACAACACGATCTTGCCTTCGAGCCCCTTGGCCGCATGGACGGTCAGCACGCGCACGCATTGCCCCGCCGCCTCCATGTCGCGCTTGATGCTGATGTCCTGCAATTCGTGCAGGAAAGCTTGCAGGGACGGGGTTTCGCGCTGCTCGTGGTCGAGGGCGAGCTTGACGAATTCGTCCATGGCGTCGCGCGATTCCGGCCCCAGCCTTTGCTGGATGAGCCGCCGTCCGCCCTCCGCGCCCAAGAGATGCGCGTAGAAGCGAAAGGGCCCATCGGCGCGGGCGCGCAGGCGCCAGTTCTCTAAGCGCGCGAAGGCGGTTTTATGCGTCGGATTCTCCGAAGCTCCGAGCGCCTCGTAAAGGCCGCCGTTGCGCTCGGGGGCGATCTCCATGAGGTCATCGTCGTTGAGGCCCAGTAGGGGCGATTTCAGCACGCAGGCCAGCGCAAGATCATCCTGCGGCAGCAGCGCTGCGCGCCCCGCCGCAACCAGATCCATCACCGCGATGTTCTGCAGCAGTTGCAATCTATCGGCGCCCGCCACCGGCACGCCTTTTTCTTTCAGGGCGCGGATCACCGCATCGAAGAAGGCGTTGCGGCGGCGCACGAGGATCATCACATCGCCCGCGCGGATGGGGCGACCAAGCCCGTTCTCGTCGCAGACGCGCTCAGGCGAATCCGCCCGCAGCCAGCCCGCGATCAGATCGCCGATGCGCCGCGCCAGAATGGCTGGCGGATCATGCTTGTCCTGCAAATCGACCGGCAATTTCCAGTCGCGTTCCTCCGTGGTGTCGCGCGCGCCCACCAGCGGCCAGATTTCGACCACGCTGGGCAGATCGCTTTTCAGCGCGCGATGTTCGGTGTTGACATCGTCGCCATAGACAAGCCCGCGCCGGTTGCCCGCATCGGCGAAGACCGCGTCCACGCAAGCGAGGATCCCCGGCGCGGAACGGAAGGAGAGTTGCAG
>CANCSY010000260.1 GCA_947380915.1 Beijerinckiaceae bacterium | reverse complement strand
ACGGTGACGGCGGGGGCGAGGCGGATATGCTCCGTGCGCGCGGCCACATAGGCCAGCAGCAGCTCGGGGGAGGAGTTGACGCCCAGGGTGCTGAAATGATGCTCGCCGATCCAGGCGGAGTTGTAGCGCAGCTTGTCCGCGTAAAGGGCTTCGTCGAGGATGTCCTTGACGAACTGGTTCGGGGTGCGGGTGTTATTGATGTAAGCGTTGTCGCTCAGCGTGAAATAACCGAAATCCATGCGAACCTCCCTTGGCGCGTCGTTGTCGCGCCTGCCCTGCATGGGGGTAAATTACCATCCGTTTGCGCCATGTCCAACTGGCTGGCGGCGCCTTTTCAGGGCATCCTGCCGCCATTGCGCAGCATGAAGGCCGCCAGCAGGAAGAAGGGGATGCAGGCCAGGATGATGGCGGTGAGACCCGCCGAGGGCAGGCCGTAGAATTCGATCAGCGGTCCGGTGATCACGGCCGTCAGCACGGTCATGCTGCCGCCGAAACTGTCGTTGAGGCCGATGGCGCGGCCGCGCTCTGCGGTGCTTGTCTCATCGGCCAGCAGGGCGGTGGAGGCCACATTGGCGCCCGCCCAGCCAAGGCCCACCAGAAAGGTCCCCAGCGTCACCATGGCGTAGGTGGGCGTGAAGGCCACCAGCCCCGCGCCGATCACGGAGACGCCGACCCCCGGATACATGATGGAGCCGCGCCCGAACCGGTCGGCCATCTTGCCCAGCGGAATGGTGAAGGCGAACATGCCCGCCGAGTGGAAGGCGTGGGAATAGCTGATCTCCGACAGGGAATAGCCATGGTGCGAGAGCACCAGCGAGGTCAGCACCATCACGATGGACATATTGCCCTGGCCCGCGCAGTTGCAGACGATGGCGATGAGGATGCGGGGCTTTTTCAGAAGGCCCCAGGCGCTGAATTTCGCGGCGGGGCCACCGCCCTGACGGGCCGGCGCCTCGTAGCCCGGATAATAATGCGCCAGATTCATGCCGATATGCTTGGGGTCGGGCTTGATCGTACTCACGATCCCCATGCCGCCGATGATAAGCGCCGGCACCATGAACCAGGGCAGGGCCAGGGGGTCGACGCCCAGGCTCGCCGCATGGCGATCCGACAGCATCATCATGATCGGCATCAGGCACAGGCCCAGCAGCGAGCCCAGGGCCACATAACCCAGCGCCCGCGCCCGCATCTGCGGGGGAAACATGTCGGTCGCCGCCACCCGCATCTGCTGGGAGGCGTTCATGCCCATGCCGAAGATCAGCATGCCCGACACGAAAATGGCGATGCCGCCCCCGAGCAGCGAGTATCCCACCGTCAGCGCCCCCACCAGGGCCAGCGCCAGCCCGAAGAAAATGCCGGGCAGGCGCCCGTAGGCGTCGGTGATCTTGCCCACGGGATAGGAAACGGCGAAGCGGCTGAGCCCGATCAGCGCCACCGATAGCCCCGAAAGCCCAGCCGAGCCCGTCAACTGATAGACCATCAGCGGCCCCAGCCCATAGGCCAGCTGCATGCCCGCGCCGGTGAAGGACTGGGAGAGGGCGATGAGGGCCGTATTCTTGCGGATCAGTGGCGGGACGGTGAAGGCGACGGTCTTCTGGGGGCTGCTCAAAGGTTCCGTCCCGGGTTCGGATGTTTGTTGCCCGTTTACTGCACATTTCGCCGGGGGGACGCAACCCGATAGGGGGACCGTTGTCGGCGCCTATTTTTTCATCACCACCGCACCCCCACTATGCAACCTGCGGCTTGTGTGAGCTGAAACACGGGTTTAGGCGCTTGGCGCGTTGACACTCAGGCCCAGCGCGCGGAAACAAGGGAATGCGCGTCGATGGTCACGCGTGAACCGTGGATCCTCGCCTTGTCGATCTCTGTCGCTCTCCATCACGTCACCCACTACACATACGACCGCCTGACCGGCCTTGGGCCGCAGGTGATCCGCTTGCGCCCGGCCCCCCACAGCCGGACCAAGGTCACCAGCTATTCCCTGAAGGTTCTGCCGTCAGAGCATTTCGTGAACTGGCAGCAGGACCCCCACGGCAACTGGCTGGCCCGCTTCGTCTTCCCCGAAAAGACCAAAGAATTCCGCATCGAGGTCGATCTGAAGGCCGACATGGATGTGGTCAATCCCTTCGATTTCTTCATCGAGCCCTATGCGGAGACCTTCCCCTTCGCCTACGAGCCCGAGCTCGCCCATGAACTCGCCGCCTATCTGGCGCCCGAGGAGACCGGGCCGAAATTCGCCGCGCTGGTGAAGAGCCTTGGCGGCGACAAGGGGCGGACCATCGATTTCCTGGTGGCCCTCAACGCGAAGCTCCAGAGCGACATCCGCTATGTCATCCGCATGGAGCCGGGCGTTCAGGCCCCTGAAGAGACGCTGACCCTCGCCTCCGGCTCCTGCCGCGACTCCGCCTGGCTGCTGGTGCAGATCCTCCGTCATCTGGGCCTCGCGGCCCGTTTCGTGTCCGGCTATCTCATCCAGCTCAAGGCCGATGTGGACCCCATCGAGGGGCCCATGGGCACGGACAAGGACTTCACAGATCTGCACGCCTGGGCCGAGGTCTATCTGCCGGGCGCGGGCTGGATCGGCATGGACGCGACGTCAGGGCTGTTCTGCGGCGAGGGGCATATCCCCCTCTGCGCCACGCCCCATTACCGCTCCGCCGCGCCCATCAGCGGCGTGGCTGATCCCGCCGAAGTCGAGTTCGGCTTCGAGATGACGGTGACGCGCATTCGCGAAGCCCCGCGCATCACCGCGCCCTTCTCGGACGAGTCCTGGGCCAAGCTCGACGCGCTGGGCGAGGCGGTGGATCGCGATCTCGAAAAGCAGGACGTGCGGCTCACCATGGGCGGCGAGCCCACCTTCGTCTCCATCGACGATTTCGAGGCGCCCGAATGGAACACCGAGGCGGTCGGTCCCACCAAGCGCAACCGCGCCGACGATCTCATCCGGCGCCTGCGCGAGACCTTCGCCCCCGGCGGCTTCCTGCACTATGGGCAGGGCAAGTGGTATCCGGGCGAGAGCCTGCCGCGCTGGGCCTTCGCCCTCTACTGGCGCAGGGATGGTCAGCCCATCTGGACGGACCCCGCGCTGATCGCGCGTCCCTCTGGCGGGCCTGCGGCCAGTGGCGAGGATGCGGGCGTGCTGGCCCATGACATCGCCGAGCGGCTGGGCCTGGGCGCCGACTTCGTCATGCCCGCCTATGAGGATCCCGCCCACTGGATGCTCAAGGAAGCGGCGCTCCCTATCAACGCTGATCCCAGCAATCCGAAAATCGAGGACCCCGAAGAGCGCGCCCGCATGGTGCGCACCTTCGAGCGGGGCCTCACCAAGCCCACGGGCTTCGTGCTGCCGGTGCAGCGCTGGAACGCGCTGGCCTCGCCGCGCTGGATGAGCGAGCGCTGGCCCCTGCGGCGCGGCAAGCTCTTCCTCATGCCCGGGGACTCGCCGGTGGGCTATCGCCTGCCCATCAATTCGCTGCCCTGGGTGCCGCCCTCCGCCTATCCTTTCGTCCATCAGCAAGACCCGCTGGAAGATCGTGGCCAGTTGCCGGATCCCCGCGAGTTGCGCAGCCTCTACACCCGTGACAAGGATCGCCAGCAGATCAACGGCCAGACGGCGGTGGTGGGCGCGGTGCGCACGGCCCTTTCGGTGGAAGTGCGCGATGGGGTGCTCTGCGTCTTCATGCCGCCGGTCCCCAAGCTCGATGATTATCTTGAACTCATCGCCGCCGTCGAGGTGAGCGCCAAGGATACGGGCCTGCCCGTGCATATCGAGGGCTATCCGCCGCCCTATGATCCGCGCATGGAGGTCATCAAGGTCACGCCTGATCCCGGCGTGATCGAGGTGAACGTCCATCCCGCCGCCTCATGGCGCGAGGCGGTGGACACCACCACGCGGCTTTACGAACAGGCCCGCTATTCGCGGCTGGCGGCTGACAAATTCATGCTGGATGGGCGCCACACCGGCACGGGCGGCGGCAATCATGTGGTGCTGGGCGGCGCCGATCCCAGCCACTCGCCCTTCCTGCGCAGGCCTGATCTGTTGCGCAGCCTCGTGCTCTACTGGCAGCGTCATCCCTCCCTGTCCTATCTCTTCTCGGGCCTCTTCATCGGACCGACCAGCCAGGCGCCGCGCGTCGATGAAGCGCGCCACGACTCGCTCTACGAGCTGGAGATCGCCATCGCCAACGTGCCCCTGCCGGGGCAGGGGACCATTCCGCCCTGGCTGGTGGACCGGCTCTTCCGCAACCTGCTGGTGGATGTGGGCGGCAACACGCACCGCGCCGAGATCTGCATCGACAAGCTCTATTCGCCCGATGGAACGACGGGGCGCCTCGGCTTGCTCGAATT
>CANCSY010000259.1 GCA_947380915.1 Beijerinckiaceae bacterium | reverse complement strand
GGATCGAGATCTTCTCGTCGCCCTTGAGCCCGAGGCTTTCCCAGTTCGTGCCCTTCTTGAAGGTCAGAGGCAGCACGCCCATGCCCACCAGGTTCGAGCGATGGATGCGCTCGAAGCTCTGGGCGATGACGGCGCGCACGCCCAGCAGGCGCGTGCCCTTGGCCGCCCAGTCGCGCGAGGAGCCATTGCCATATTCCTCGCCCGCCAGAATCACGAGCGGGGTCTGCTCGGCCTGATAGCGCATGGCGGCGTCGTAGATCGCGATGCGGTCGCCCGAGGGATAATGGGTGGTGAGGCCGCCTTCGGCCACATTGCCATCCGCCTTCTTGTTCATGAAGTTCTTGATGCGGATATTGGCGAAGGTGCCGCGCATCATCACTTCATGGTTGCCGCGACGCGTGCCGTACTGGTTGAAGTCGGGCTCGCGCACCTGGCGCTCGGTCAGCCATGTGCCGGCCGGAGAGGCCAGCTTGATGGAGCCCGCAGGCGAGATGTGGTCGGTGGTGATCTTGTCGCCGAAGAGCGACAGGATGCGGGCGTCGACAATGTCCTCGATGGGATCGGGGGTCATGGTCATGCCCTCGAAATAGGGGGGATGCTGCACATAGGTGGAGTTCATGCTCCACTCGAAGGTCTCGCCCACCGGCGACTTCACCTTGCGCCAGTTCGCATCACCGTTGAACACGTCCGCATAGCGGGACTTGAACACCTTCTTCGTCACGAACTTCTTGATGAAGGCGTTGATTTCCTTCGTCGTCGGCCAGATGTCCCGCAGGAACACCTCCTGCCCGTCCTTGCCCTTGCCCAGGGATTCGGTGGTCAGGTCGGCGTAGATGTTGCCAGCCAGCGCATAGGCGACCACGAGGGGAGGCGAGGCCAGATAGTTGGCCTGCACGTCCGGGTTGATGCGGCCTTCGAAGTTGCGGTTGCCCGAAACGACGGCCGCGGCGATGGTGCCGTGGTCATTGATCGACTTGGAGATCTCTTCGGCCAGCGGGCCGGAGTTGCCGATGCAGGTGGTGCAGCCGTAACCGATCAGGTTGAAGCCGAGCTTGTCGAGATCCTTCTGCAGGCCGGCGTTGGCGAGATATTCGCCCACGACCTGGGAGCCGGGCGCCAGCGATGTCTTCACCCAGGGCTTGGAGCGCAGGCCCTTGGCCACCGCATTGCGCGCCAGCAGGCCCGCCGCGATCAGCACGCCGGGGTTTGACGTGTTGGTGCAGGAGGTGATGGCCGCGATGGTTACGTCGCCATGGCCCAGATCGAACTTCTTGCCCTCGACGGGGAAGCGCTTCTTCTGCTCGTCGCCCTTGCGATATTCGGTCTCCATCGCCTTCTCGAAGACCTTCGAGACGTCTTCGAGGGCCTGACGGCCTTCGGGACGCTTGGGGCCGGCCATGGAGGGCACGACGGAGGCCAGATCAAGTTCCAGCGTGTCGGTGAAGACCGGATCGGGGGACTTGGCCGTGCGGAACAGGCCCTGGGCCTTGGCGTATTTCTCCACCAGCGCGACGCGGGCCGTCTTGCGGTTGGAATTGGTGAGGAAGTCGAGGGTCTCGGTGTCGACCGGGAAATAGCCGCAGGTCGCGCCGTATTCGGGCGCCATGTTGCCGATGGTGGCGCGGTCGGCGAGGGTCAGGTCGTTGAGGCCCGGGCCGAAGAACTCGACGAACTTGCCCACCACGCCCTTCTTGCGCAGCATCTGGGTGACGGTCAGCACCAGATCGGTGGCGGTGACGCCTTCCTTCAGCTTGCCGGTGAGCTTGAAGCCGATGACTTCGGGCAGCAGCATGGAAAGGGGCTGGCCGAGCATGCAGGCCTCGGCCTCGATGCCGCCCACGCCCCAGCCCAGAACCGCCAGGCCGTTGATCATGGTCGTGTGCGAATCAGTGCCCACCAGCGTGTCGGGATAGGCGACTTCCACATTCACGGCCTTGCCGCGCTTGGGGGTGTACTTTTCCTTCTTCGTCCAGACGGTCTGGGCGAGATATTCCAGATTCACCTGATGGCAGATGCCGGTGCCGGGGGGCACGACGGAGAAGTTCTTGAAGGCGCCCTGGCCCCACTTCAGGAACTGATAGCGCTCGCCGTTGCGCTGATACTCAAGGTCCACGTTCTTCTTGAAGGCCTTGGCGTTGCCGAACTCGTCGACGATCACCGAATGGTCGATCACGAGATCGACGGGAACGAGCGGGTTGACGCTGTCGGCCCGGCCGCCGAGCTTGGTCACCGCGTCACGCATGGCGGCCAGATCCACCACGGCGGGCACGCCGGTGAAGTCCTGCATCAGCACGCGCGCGGGGCGGAAGGCGATTTCCTGCTCGCCGCCCTTGCCGCGATTGACCAGCCATGTGGCGCAACCCTCGATGTCGGCCTTGGTGACGGAGCGGCCGTCCTCGAAGCGCAGGAGGTTCTCGACCAGCACCTTCATGGAATAGGGAAGCTGGGAAATGCCCTTGAGGCCATTCTTCTCGGCCGCCTTGAGCGAGAAGTAATGATAGGTCTTGGTGCCTACGGTGAGCGTTTTGCGGCATTTGAAGCTGTCGAGAGACATGTGCTGGCCTCGGTTCGTTTGCAGTGGTGAAGAATGGGTCGGCGGCGTTATAGATAATTTTCTGCGGCGGGGCTACACGGACCAAAGCCCAAGATGCGAGGATTTCGTTGGTTTTTCCTCAAGACCTTAGTCTTCACGTCCATGATCTCGCGCTCGCGCGGGGCGGACGGCGGCTGGCCCAGGGCCTCACCTTTACGCTCAGGGGCGGCGAGGCGCTGCTCGTCACAGGGCCAAATGGTGCTGGAAAATCAACGCTTTTGCGTGTTTTGGCGGGGCTTTTGGCGCCAGCTTCCGGGAGTCTTTCGCTGCGCGGCGCAACGGTTGAAGCGCCGGGGCTGGCGGCCCATTACCTCGGTCATGCCGAGGCTTTGAAGGGCGCGCTCACCGCGCAAGAAAATCTCGAATTCTGGTCCGCCATGCTGAAAATGGGCGATTTGGGCCTCACGCCGGGCGAGGCGCTGGCGAAAGTGGCGATGAGTCACGCGCCCGATTTGCCCGTCTCCTATCTCTCCGCAGGCCAGCGTCGGCGCGTCGCCATCGCCCGTCTGCTGGTCGCCCCGCGCCCCCTCTGGCTGCTCGACGAGCCCACCACCGCGCTCGACGCCGCCTCGCAAGCGCGCCTCGCGGGCTTGATGAAGGATCATCTGGCGGCGGGCGGGCTCATCGTGGCCGCCACCCATGGGGATCTCGGCCTCGCGGCGCGCGAGTTGCGTCTGGGGGGCGCGCCATGACGGCCTTCGCAGCCCTCTTTTCCCGCGAGTTGCGGCTGGCCAATCGGGCGGGCGGCGGCGGCGCCATGGGCGTCGTGTTCTTCCTCATTCTCGTCACCATCGTGCCCTTCGCCATTGGGCCCGACCTCAACTTGCTGGCGCGCATCGGCCCGGCGATCCTGTGGATCGCGGCGCTTCTGTCGACCCTGCTGGGCCTCGACCGGCTGTTTCTCTCGGACCACGAAGACGGCTCGCTCGATCTGCTGGAAATGGCCGACACCCCTCTGGAAGTGGTGGTGCTGGTGAAATGCCTCGCCCATTGGGCTGTCACCGGCCTGCCGCTGGTGCTGGCGGCGCCGCTCTTCGGCCTCATGCTGGCGCTGGAGGGGGATGCGCTGTGGGGCGTCACGGCCTCCTTGTTGGCGGGGGCGCCGGCGCTCACCTTCATCGGCGCCATCGGGGCGGCGCTGACGGTGAGCCTGCGCCGGGGCGGCCTGCTGATGGCGATCCTCGTCTTGCCCTTCACCGTGCCGGTGCTGATCTTCGGCGTCTCGGCGGCTTCGGCGGCGAGCGGGGGAACGGTGCCCTTCCTGACGCCCTTCCTGATCTTATGCGCCCTCAGCCTCGCCTCCATGGCGCTGGCGCCCTTTGCGGCGGCGGCGGCCTTGCGCAGCGGGGGCTGATGGGCTTCATTGCCAGCGCGCCGACCCGGCGATAGGTAAAAGCATGCTCAAATACGCCAACCCCACCTTTTTTCTGCGCCTCGTCGGCGCCGTCCTGCCCTGGCTCTGGGGCGCGACCGTGCTGACGCTCTGCGCGGGCCTCTACATGACCTTCCTGATGGCGCCTGCGGACTATCAACAGGGCGAGACCGTGCGGATCATGTATATCCACGTGCCCGCCGCCTGGCTCTCCATGTTCATCTATACGGTGATGACCCTCTCGGCCCTTGGCACGCTGGTCTGGCGCCATCCGCTGGCGGACGCGTCCCAGCAGGCGGCGGCGCCGCTGGGGGCGGGCTTCACCTTCATCTGCCTCGTGACGGGCTCGCTCTGGGGCAAGCCCATGTGGGGGACCTGGTGGGTCTGGGACGCGCGGCT
>CANCSY010000258.1 GCA_947380915.1 Beijerinckiaceae bacterium | reverse complement strand
ACCACGCCTACCTGAGGTTTTATCTATCTTGAGACCAAGTGATCCAGTACAAATAGACTACCTACGCAGCGATTTTAAGCCGTTGAAAAAGCTATTAAAATTGCATCTATCCCGATGGGACTCAGGTTGGGTCCGAATGAGACGGAAGCACTTTTGAGACCGGATTTCGGGCGCGCGGCAGTCTCAGAGGTTGGGGCGGAACCTACAAACCTGCGGAAACCCTGGGGATTTCAGCGCCAAGATCGTGGTTCTGGAGAGTTTGCGAAGGTTCATTGGCGGAGGGAAGGGGACTCGAACCTAAATCGCTGGGCGGAGTGCTGATAACTCCTGGGGGGTGCTGCGGGGAGGCCAGATTGGAGGCAGGTCCGCAGGCTTTCGCTGGGGCCCGCCGGGCCAGAGACTGGCTCCGCAGCATTGCGTTCCAGCCTGATGAAGCGCCATTTTTTCTCGAAGGCATCGAGGCTTGTGTAGTGAAAGAGCTCCGGGTGTATCGCCCGCGTCTCCGCCGCGCAGACGACGAGTTCAGTGTTTGCGATCAGGCCGGTCATACCAATGACGCCGCGATCGCGGCGATCGACCGGAACAGGATGAACTGGTCATCCCGCGACGGCGTGAAGCCGCGTCGCTGCCAGAATGCTGCCGCTTCCTCGTCGACGGCATTGACCATGAGCGCGCGACCGCCAACGAGACCAGCAACGGTTACGCAACGCTCGAGGGCATGCTTGATTAGGCCGGTTCCTACGCCGCGCCCGGCCCAGGATAGGTCCGTCGCGAGCTGGCCGAGCAGTAGGCATGGAACCGGATCGGGAGGCTGCCCGGTGCGGATGGCGCGCGGCAAAGCACTGGGCACGACCGCTGTCGGCGCAAGACCATAATAGCCGACAACCCGCCCAGCCTCATGGACGACCAATACGGCCGTGAAGCCCTTCTCTTGATTGGAGAGCGCACGGGTCTTGAGCCAATGGTCGAGCGTTGGTTTTCCGCAGTTGAACTGGGAAACGTCGTGCGCTGCGGTCAGCAGCTCGGGAGCCGAGAGGGTCAATGCTCAGACTTTCGCGACGTAGCCGGGCTCCCAGGGGGCCGGACGCTTTGCAAGGTCCACCATTTCGGGAACCGGAGCTGCAGGCGTCGACAGGACCGCCAAGAATTCGGCAAAGCCTTCGGCGCTCATGCGGATCAGCCTGTTTTCCATCAGCACGTCCTCGGCGGCTCGAACGGCGGCTTCGCGTACGAAGTCCGTGCGCGATCTGTTACGCAGGCCAGCGGCGCGATCGATCATCGCGATATCCGCCTCCGGCAGGCGCATCGAGATAGGGTGTTCCCTGCGTCCAGTATTCACGGCCATGGGTGGCTCCTCGGCTCCTGCCTAGCACGTCGTAGTGCAAAATACAATACAAAACGCCTCCGTGGTTAGCCGCACTGCGCATCAATATATTGGCGCACGACATAAAGATCCGCGACATTGCCGGAAGCCATTCGTTCAACGGCTGAACGTCCACCGAAGATCTCCGCCTTGTTAGGCTTACGTACCCACTGATCTGCAGTCTCGGGGAGAAGGATTTGTAGTCCTTTGTATATGCCCAGGATGTAGGAGATGCGCTCCAACGTGTCCTTGGGAATGGAAGCCACTGCTCCCCGCTTCCATGATTGAAATGTGGAGCGACTATCAAGGCCAAGCAGGCGCATCTGTTCCTGTTCCTTGAGGCTCCAAACCTCAGCAATACGGAAGAACGTCCGTAAAGCAGGCCCTGTCAGGTCCTTGCGATCAAGCGTCTTGGCAGCCGATGTCTCTGGCATGATAATTGTTCCCTCAATGCGCAATGTGTTCGTAATCCCAAAAAAATTCAACATTTAAGAGAAAGATAAACGTGGGGTTGGGTTAAGCTAACACGAGGGGCCTGAACAGTTCACACATCTTGCAGACCGCGGGAATAGGCAGCGACCTGCACAAGGGATGGCGAGAGACCAAAGTCAGCAAGAATTCGCCGCGCCAGATCCGCGTCTGCTTTCTCACCGACAAAGATGCCCTCGATAAAATGGTGCGGGAGAGGGGCAGTGATCTTGTCAGGGGGCGACGGATTTCCCATAAGCGAGGAAGGTGCGAAAATCCGTACTTCAGCCTCCGCGATAAAATTTCCTTGCTTTGCGAGCATGCAGATTGGGATGATATGACTTGCAACCAGTAATTCAAATACTTGCTTAACGACTGCATTTGCTTCGACTTTGGTTTGCACGAAGGGGGCGGCTTCGGCTAACGCCATCGAAGCAGCTTGAATGACTTTGCAAAGTTGATGCGCGGCAACGTCGACACCATAGGTTACGGGCTGGACTGCCCACTTAGGCTCGTCATCACCATGCGATCGGACTGCAAAATAGTCAGCAGCTATTTTCAACGCGACCCCATTGCCGCGGTCGCCAAAATTGGTCCAAAGATCGAGGTCTTCACCATGCGGCGCAACACAAGCGATGTGGCACCCCCAGGCTTTCTCGAACTCACCTTCCGCAAGAGTTCTGATGCGGTTGAATAGGCACGTATGCATATAGCTCGGACTTACATCTGGGAGATTTTCCCTGATAATCGTCGTCAAAACTTTCAAACCGAAGACGAATTCCAGTGGGTCTTTCTTTTGTTTGAATAAGGATGTCATCCACAGTTGCTGCGTGCTTAAAATTTTGGGTAATGTATTAAAAGAAGTGTAGTGATACAGTGGCTGCTGCGATTGCCAAGTTCTTGCTTTGAGCAGACGTTCGGACCATGCCTCGAACCGGGTCTGTGCATCAGTTAGGCTTGTCGGGGGATCATAAGCCATGACGAGACTCCAAGTTTGCAATTTGACAGATTTGATAAACGCGGAGCTTATCTCCATGACCATCGCTTAGAAACCCTATTATTCTCATCAACAATCTCTTGTGCACATGAGTCGCAAGTGCATCGAAAGGCTGGGCCTTCTCCGCATATGCCGTATTTTTAGTTTAGCTGGCTTGCCCTGCGCGGGGGGTACCCCCATTCAGCGATAGTTTCTTGTACGGAGGTGAACTCAACGGTCTCCCCAAATATGGGGGCGGTAACATGGTATCGATAAGATTGATGTATCACTATTATCATTCGTGTGCGTGATTTCGCAGTAGGCTGGCCTGAGATCCAGCCACTCTGACATAAGTTATCGGCAAATCGACCGTTGATATGGTAATTGTCAATTTTCGGAGCGATACACAGGTCCATTTAATTAAAAATGATCAGAATGAACTCTAAATTCCAGCAGGAACGAGATTTGATCTATTTCCTGGTGAAACGACCAGGAATTCCCATCGATGAATTCATCGACCCCAATGAGAACAATCCAGACACCCGCATTGATGTGATTGCGATCACACTTCAAAGATGGATATTCATGGTGCCCCGAACCCATCAGCATAAAGCCGCTCAATGCTTTCAATTTCCGCCAGAGTCAGGTCTCTGAACTCGTTCTCTTGCGCTCGCTTTGAAAGCCTACCTTGGTTTTGGTGCAGGAACCGAAACAGAAGATCGCTGAAGCGGTCGGGCATATCGACAATCTCCCCCAGCTGGCGCCGGAAGCCATCGTAGCTTTTCAGGAATTTTGTTTCAGAGGGCAGATCATGATCAACGGTGCGCTCAACGCATTCATACAGAAACTCAGCATGTAGGGTGGCATCGAAATACCGATAGAAGTCTGCGGTCTCATTGAGTACTCGGACGTTGCCCTTTGCTGTGCCTTCCCACTGAATGAGAGGCAAGATCTGGGTTGAGTAACTCTCAAGCGTACGCCGGTAGTCGTTGATGCGGTCAAGGATTGCCGCAGAGACTGGAAAGACAAGGCCGGGCGGATTGTAGCCGCGTTCTGCAAGCACATGGTGGATCAGATACCGGTGGAGCCGCCCGTTCCCGTCTTCGAAGGGGTGGATGTAGACGAAACCAAAGGCCACAATGGCGGCAGCGACGACGGCGTCGAGATCTCGTGCCGCAGTCCGGTCGAAGGCGACGAGGCCCTCGATCAGGGCTGGGAGGTCTTCGTGGCGGGCGCTGACATGATCGGGCAGGGGGTTGCCTTCACGGTCATGTTCTCCGACAAATCCCCCCTCGTTGCGAAGACCAAGCTGAACGAAGCGCGCATCTCCGATGACGATACGTTGTAAGCGCAAGAGTTCAACTAGATCGAATGGTCGCTTACCTGCCTCACCAATAGCCCGGCCCCAGCGTTGAATGCGTTCCTGCGGAGGATGCTCGCCCTCGATGGCAAAACTGGACTTGGAGTCTTTCAGCAGAAGGAATGCGGCAGTGCGCGCCAGGAGGTCACCTGAGACGTCGGCGATTATGGCGCGGGCTTTTGCTGCAAAGTCACGTTCCTGATAGGCGCG
>CANCSY010000257.1 GCA_947380915.1 Beijerinckiaceae bacterium | reverse complement strand
CACCTTGCCGTTGACCTCAACGGCTGTGGAGGGGTCTGGCGCACGACGGGGGTGACGCGCGCCACCACCCATGCCACCACCACCACCTAAACCGCCGCCGCCGCCAAAACCACCGCCGACACCGCCTTCGAAGCGGGGACGGGGCTCGGCAGCAGTCGAAGTGTCAACCTCAAGCACGCGAGACACCTGAGCGCCCTTCATGCCCTGGGTGACCAGCACCTTCATCTTGGAGCCGGGAGGCACGGACTCATATCCAGCGGACTGAAGCGCACCGATGTGAAGAAAAGCGTCGCCAGTGCCATTGGCCAGTTCGACGAAGCCGAAGCCCTTGTCGCCCTTGAACCATTTCACGGTCGCGTCGATGGAGCCGGGGGTAGGACCTGCGGCCATGGGCGAGATCGGCATGCCGCCGACTGGCGCATCAAATCCGCCACCGAAGGGCTGGCGAACGACGCGATTGCGGGGCTCGTAGCCTGATGGCCCATCATCATCGTCAAAGCCCCGCTTGCGGGGCCGAAAATCTTTGCCTTTGCTCATGCCACCAAGTCTCCGCCGACCATTCTTCGCTCCGCCCAACGTTTGCTCAATCAGCTTCAAACGCTTATGGCCGGAACACCACCCCCGTCCGTAGCCCAGTCCTGATATCGTGCCAGCGAAGGCCCCAATTAGGTTCTGTCGTCAGTTTGTGCGCGCTCCTGCCATTAACGTACCAGCAAAGCAACGCTCTTGGCTACTTCAATCCTTCATTTCCACGATAAAAACATCCGGAACCGCATGCTCGAGGCCAGATGCCTTGAACTTGTCGGGAGAATCACTGCGAAAGACCGAAAAAATTGATGTTTTTCAATTAATAACCTGCCAAAAGCGTCGGCGGCGAAGCATCATCTAGCCGCCCACGCCAACTTGAACTTTTCTATTATCACGAAAATGTGATCAAGGTCACCAGAGCCGACCAAACTAGGGGATTGCGCTGCCCACTTGTCGGCCAGTGCGCCACACACTCCGGCGCGGGCGCAACCATACCAACGAGCAGCCAAAGCGAAGCCAATGAAGAGAGCCGTGAGGGCGAAACCGAAGCACGATGCGGCGCCCTTCAGAACCGCAGTCCAGCAGAAGCCGGACGCGTCGTGGGCGGGGGATTGCGCCTGGGACGCACGGACCTAATTCGCATAATCAATATTATGGAACCAAAAGATCAAATTGGGTCAGGAGGCCACTGCGAGCGCCCGTTTCAACACGGCACCCGCATCATGTCATAGGCCGGCTCCACATGCGCCGGCAGCTCGGCCTTCAAGGTCGCGAAGTCCAGTTCACTGCCCAAATTCGTCAGGATCGCGCGCTTGGGGCGGAACAGCCTGATCATGTCCAGCGCTTCATCCACGCTGAAATGGGTGGGATGGTTGGTGTAGCGCAACGCGTCGATGATCCAGAGGTCGAGGCCCTCCAGATGCGGATAGGCTTCGGGAAAAATCGTTTTGACGTCAGGCGTGTAGGCCACGTTTCCAAAGCGGAATCCCAGCGACTCGATCTCGCCGTGGTCAAGCCTTAGCGGCATGGCCTCCAGCACGCCGCCGGGACCCTCGATATGGACCGCATGGCCTGCCCGGATCCGGCGCTCCCGCAGCAGCGGCGGATACTGGCTGCCCTCCGGCGTATCAAAAATATAGCCAAAGGCCCGCTTCACCACCCGGGAGGTTGGCTCGTCCATGTGAATGTCGAGCTTGCGGCGCATGTGCAGCACCAGCGGCCGGACATCGTCGATGCCATTGGTGTGGTCCGCATGGCCGTGGGTCATCAGGATCGCGTCCAGATGCTTGACCTGCGCCTCGATCAATTGCTCGCGCAGGTCCGGCGAGGTGTCCACCAGCACCCGCGTCACGCCCTCAGGCCCCATCTGCTCGACGAGGATCGAGCAGCGCCGGCGCCGATTGCGGGGATCCCCGGGGTCGCACACGCCCCAGCCCTGCGCCACCCGCGGCACGCCGCCCGAGGAGCCGCAACCAAGAATGGCGACGGACAGGCTCATGCAGGCACCGGCGGCATTTTATTGAAGGCGCGCAAGACATTGGCGGTCGTCTTTTCAGCGACTTCTGAAAAGCTGACGCCCTTGGCCTGGGCCAGAACCCGCGCCGTCTCCGCCACGAAGGACGGTTCGTTGCGCTTGCCGCGATGGGGCACGGGCGCCAGAAACGGCGCGTCGGTCTCCACCAGCAGCCGGTCCAGCGGCACGTCGCGCACGAGGTCGCGCAGCTCCTGCGAATTCTTGAAGGTCAGCACACCCGAGAAGGACACATAGAGCCCCAGTTCCAGCCCAGTCATGGCCAGCTCCCGGCTGGAGGTGAAGCAATGGAGCAGGGCGGTGAAAGCCCCCTTCCCCATTTCATCCCGCAGGATCCGCGCCATGTCCTCATCGGCGTCGCGCGAATGGATCACCAGCGGCAGGCCCGTGCGCCGGGCCGCCTCGATATGCCTGCGGAAGACGATCTCGGCCACGTCGCGCGGGCTCTTGTCATAATGATAGTCGAGCCCGGCCTCGCCAATCGCCACGCAGCGCGGATGGCTGGCGAGGGCCACAAGCTGCTCGACGCTGATGTCCGGCTCTTCGTGCGCCTGATGCGGATGGGTGCCCACCGAGAACCAGACGGCCTCCTGCGCCTCGGCGATGGCGCGGTAGACGTCATATTTCGCCACCCGGGTGGAGATGGTGATCATCCGTCCCACGCCCGCCGCATGAGCGCGCGCGATGACGTCCGGCAACTCCGCCGCGAATTCGGGAAAGTCGAGGTGGCAGTGAGAGTCGATCAGCATCAGGGTCTGGCGGGGGTCGAAGCCCCCTCCTCTGCTTCCACATAGCGCGGGAAAATGGGGGCTGGCGCAGGCAGCGTTGCGCCAGCGGTGAGGCGATGCCCGGCGCCCACATGGGCGAAGGCGCGGGTGTCCACCGCCACGCCCAGCAGATCCAGCAGCTTGCCCGCCGCCGTCGGCAAGACCGGCTGGGCCAGGATCGCCACATTGCGCAGGGTTTCCGCCGTCACATAGAGCACGGTGTCGCGGCGCGCCGGATCGCTCTTGGTGAGCCGCCAGGGCTCCTGGGAGGCGAAATAGCGGTTGGCCTCGCCCACCACATGCCAGACCTCGGCCAGCATCGTATGCAGCGCGTAATCCTTCATGGTTTCGCGCGCCTTCTCCACAAGCCCGCCAGCCTGCGCCAGCATGGCTTCGTCTTCGGGCGTGAAAGCGCCGTGGGCCGGGATCACGCCGCCACAGTTCTTGGCGATCATGGAGAGCGAGCGCTGGGCCAGATTGCCGAGATCATTGGCGAGATCCGCGTTGATGCGCTGCACGATGGCCTCGTGCGAGTAGTTGCCATCCTGCCCGAAGGGCACCTCGCGCAGGAAGAAATAGCGCATCTGGTCGACGCCATAGTGCTCGGCCATGGTGAAGGGGTCGATCACATTGCCGACCGACTTCGACATCTTCTCCCCGCGATTGAACAGGAAGCCATGCACCACGATCTGTCTGGGCACAGGCAGGCCCGCAGACATGAGGAAGGCGGGCCAGTAGATCGCGTGGAAGCGGGTGATATCCTTGCCGATCACATGGGCGTCGGCGGGCCAGAAGGGCGCGCGCTGCGCATCCGCATCGGGGAAGCCCGTGGCGGTGATGTAGTTCGTCAGGGCGTCCACCCACACATACATCACATGGCGGTCATCGCCCGGCACGGGCACGCCCCAGTTGAAGGTGGAGCGGCTGATCGACAGGTCGGTCAGGCCGCGCTCCACGAAGGCGACTATCTCGTTGCGGTATTTGTCGGGGACGATGAAATCCGGGTTGTCGCGATAGTAGGCCAGCAGCCGCTCCTGCCAGGCGGACAGGCGGAAGTAGTAGCTCTCCTCCTCCACCCATTCCACCGGCGCGCCGGTGGGGGCGAAGTGCTTGCCGCTGGCGTCTTTGGTCAGCTCGCCCTCATCGAAGAAGGCCTCGTCGCGCACCGAATACCAGCCGGGGTATTTCGACAGATAGATGTCCCCATTGGCCTCCATGCGGCGCCAGATCTCCTGGCTCGCGGCGTGGTGGCGAGGTTGCGTGGTGCGCACGATGTCGTCGGCGCGGGCGTTGAGCACGTCGCCCATGCGCTCGAACTGTGCGGCTGTGCGGTCGGCCAGCTGCTGGGGCGTGATGCCATCCCGCGCCGCCGTCTGCTGCATCTTCTGCCCATGCTCGTCCATGCCCGTGACGAAGAGCACCTCGCGCCAGTCCAGTCGCATGAAGCGCTGGATGGCGTCGGTGGCGATGCGCTCATAGGCGTGGCCGATATGCGGCGCGCCATTGGCGTAGGGGATGGCGGTGGTGATGTAGAAACGGCTGCTGGCCATGGAACTTCCAGAGTGCGGAGCGGATACGCGGTCAGG
>CANCSY010000256.1 GCA_947380915.1 Beijerinckiaceae bacterium | reverse complement strand
GGCGTGATCGGCTCCACATAGGTGCGGTCCGCCATGTCCGGGTCGGTCATGATGGTCGCGGGATTGGAGTTCACGAGGACGATGCGATAGCCCTCCTCGCGCAGGGCCTTGCAGGCCTGGGTTCCCGAATAGTCGAACTCGCAGGCCTGGCCGATGATGATCGGACCCGCGCCAATGATGAGGATGGTCGAGATGTCTGTGCGTTTGGGCATGATCACTCGTTCTGGAGCGCCTGGATCCGGCGAGTCGGCCGGCCCGGCGATGCTGGGCACACAAAAAAAGGCCGCGCTATCGGCCCTTCCATGGGGCCTGAGCGCGTCCTTTGACGAAAACCCTGGTGGGCGTAAACCCTGATGGGGAATTCGAGCGGGAGGCGCCCCGGCCCGAAATGTCCACGCTACCTAGACGAGAATCGAGGGCTTGGGAAGCCCCGCCGCAGGTTGCCCCCAGCCTCGACAAGCCAAGCCTGCGTTAAATCGCCCGGTGACAAGAGCCGCGTCGGAGGCTAGACCAAGTCCATGTCGCTACCCCGTCAAATCTCGACCTTTTTCGGCGTCGGCCTCGTCTCCATCGTGGCGGACTACGGCACCTTGCTGTTTCTGCGCGAGGTCTTCGAGGTCAGTCCGGTCTATGGGGCGCTGGCGGGCTATCTGGTGGGCGGACTGGTCAATTACCTGCTCAACCGCGCCCATACCTTCTCCACCGACCGGGATCATGTGCAGGCGGGCTGGCGCTTCGCCAGCGTGATGGCGGTGGGTTTTTCCCTCACCGGCCTGTTCATGTGGATTTTCGCCGAGAAGCTGGAAATCCCTTATCTGATCGCCAGGGTCATCACGACCGGCATCGTCTTCTGCTGGAATTTCGCGGCCCACAAGATGTGGACGTTTGGGGAGCGCCGCCCCGAATAGGGGTCAGCCCGGCAGTCCCTGGTCATCATAAAGAAGCGCGCCGTGATCTGCCGCGCCCCAGGGCCCGGTGAGGCGCACGGCGCAGTCCTGGCCGAGGGCGAGAAGTTCTGCGGCCGCCTGATCGGGGTCGGCCTGTTCCGTTTGCAAGGCGCGCACTTCCCCCATTAGGGATGTATCCCCGGGTTCAGCCTGACTTGAGGTTGTTAGCCTTCCTTGATGAGATAGGGCTTTCCTAGTCCTCTTCCTCCTCCTCCAGATCCTCATCGTCCGCCAGATCAATATGGTCGAGGGCGGCGGCGGGGATCAGGGCGGAGCAGAGGGCTTCGGCGGAGGCGCTGTGCCAGATGCAGCGCACATCCGACTTTTCCACCGCCACCACGGTCATCAGGGGGCCGCCGGACTTGAGCTGAACGACGTCGCCGGGTTCGAGGGCCATCTTGTTTCTCCGATTTTGCTTTGGCTGAACTAGTGTCGAGAATCACGACGCAGCCTAACATAAAGCCATCGACAGGCCAGATGGCCTGATCAGGCGTCCGGGATGGGGGTCGCCGGATAAAGCCCGGTCTGGCGCAGGGCCTCCCCCAGGGCCATGGCGGCGCAGACCGCCACGTTGAGCGAGCGCATGCCCGGCCGGATGGGGATCAGGATGCGGGCGTCGGCGGCCTCGTGGACATCCGGCGGCGCGCCTGCGGACTCCCGGCCCACCATGAGAATATCATCGGGGGCGAAGGCGAAATCGGTGAAGGGCAGGGCGGCGCTTGTGGACAACAGCACCAGACGGCGTCCAGTGGGCGCCCGCCACGCCTCGAAAGCGCGCCAGGACACATGCCGCGTCACATTGACCGCGTCCAGATAATCCATGCCGGAACGGCGGAAATGCCGGTCGCTTACCGGAAAACCGGCAGGCTCTATGATGGAGGCCTCCACCCCCAGGCAGGCGCAGAGCCGCAGCATGGTGCCGCAATTCTGGGGGATATCGGGCTGGTAGAGGGCGAGGGCGATGGGCATGGGCCGCCCTCTAGCACCGGCGCGCGCCAAGGTCGACTAAAGAGAGGGGTGGAGGCCTTCCGTTAGGGCCATTCAAGCTGCGCCGCCTATGGACAAGCGGGGCGAAGGGTGCGACATAGCGCCCGCTCATTTAACGTCCGCCGCCCCGGGCCGCGTCCCGCGCCCGGCGTCGGACGGCCGCACAAGCGGCGATGGGTCGCATTGCGGCGCGCGAGCGGCGCAAATAGGCACAGACGAGGCCGGACTGTCCGGCAAAGACAGAAAGCCCACCGCCTTCCCGGTTCGCCGGTTCTGGCGGACGAACCAGTGTTTGGGGGTCCATCGTGGCAAATGCATCGTCGGTAGAGCCGACTCGCAGGGATATGCTTTTCATCGCCACCGGCGCTGCTGGCGCAGTCGGCGCCGGTTCGGTCGCCTGGCCGCTCATCCATCAGATGAACCCGGACGCCTCGACCATCGCGGCGGGCGCTCCCATCGATGTCGATCTGTCCGCCATCGCGGAGGGCGCCAGCGTCACGGTGAAGTGGCGCGGCAAGCCGATCTTCGTGCGTCATCGCACGACCAAGGAGATCAAGGAGGCGGTGGACGTGCCGCTCGCCCAGCTCCCCGATCCCCAGGCTGACGCCCAGCGCGTCAAGAAGCCCGAGTGGCTTGTGGTCATCGGCGTCTGCACCCATCTGGGCTGCATCCCTCTCGGCAACCAGGGCGAGTATGACGGCTGGTTCTGCCCCTGCCACGGCTCGGTCTATGACACCTCCGGCCGCATTCGGAAGGGCCCGGCGCCGAAGAACCTCGAAGTGCCGAATTACGCATTCGCCTCAGACACCAAGCTGACCATCGGCTAAGCGCCGCGAGCGGGGATCCGCCCCGCGCGCCCCTGTAGCCTTCCAGCTTTTTGCAAGAGATCATCACATGAGCGGACCTTCCACTTACGTTCCCAAAAGCGCCCTCGGCCGCTGGTTCGAGAGCCGCCTCCCCATCATGGGGCTCATCCACTCCTCCTTCGTCGTCTATCCGACGCCCAGGAACCTGAATTACTGGTGGACCTTTGGCGGCATCCTCAGCGTCATGCTGATGGTGCAGATCCTCACGGGCATCGTGCTGGTCATGCACTATACGCCCCATGTGGATTACGCCTTCAGCTCCGTCGAGCTCATCATGCGCGACGTGAACTGGGGCTGGATGCTGCGCTACATCCACGCCAACGGCGCCTCGATGTTCTTTGTCGCCGTCTATATCCACATGCTTCGCGGCCTCTACTACGGCTCCTACAAGGCGCCGCGCGAAGTGCTCTGGATCCTCGGCGTGATCATCTATCTGCTGATGATGGCCACGGGCTTCATGGGCTATGTGCTTCCCTGGGGCCAGATGAGCTTCTGGGGCGCGACAGTCATCACCAACCTCTTCTCGGCGATCCCGCTGGTCGGCGAGGCGATCACCACCTGGCTGTGGGGCGGCTATTCGGTCGACAACCCGACCCTGAACCGCTTCTTCTCCCTCCACTATCTGCTGCCCTTCATGATCGCGGGCGTCGTCGTCCTGCATGTGTGGGCGCTGCATGTGGTCGGCCAGAACAATCCTGATGGCGTCGAGGTGAAGAATGTGGCGCGCGACACGCTGCCCTTCACCCCCTACGCGACCATCAAGGATGGATTCGCGATGATCTGCTTCATGATGTTCTTCGCCTGGTGGATCTTCTACGTGCCGAACTATCTCGGCCACGCCGACAACTATATCGAGGCGAACCCGCTCTCGACCCCAGCCCATATCGTGCCCGAATGGTATTATCTGCCCTTCTACGCGATCCTGCGCGCGGTGCCCTCCAAGCTCGGCGGCGTGGTGGCCATGTTCTCGGCCATCATCGTGCTCTGCTTCCTGCCCTGGCTCGACACATCGCGGGTCCGCTCGGCCAAGTATCGCCCGGTCTACAAGGTCTTCTTCTGGCTCTTCGTGGCCTCGGCGATCGGACTTGGATATCTGGGCGCGATGCCTGCCGAAGGCGGCTATGTGCTGGCCTCCCGGCTTCTGTCGATCTACTACTTCGCCTTCTTCCTTGTCGTGATGCCGCTGCTCGGCCTGTTCGAGACGCCGCGAGCCCTGCCGGCCTCCATCGCCGACTCCGTGCTCAAGAACGCGCATAGCGCCAAAGCCTGACCGAGGGACTGATCATGATCCGTTTGAAGACACTCGGTCTCGCCGCCCTTCTGGCCGCCGCCGCTCTGCCCGCCCTTGCTGCGTCGGGCCATGACACCAAGACCCCCGAGCGCCAGTCCTGGAGCTTCGCGGGTCCCTTCGGAACCTTTGATCGCGGCCAGTTGCAGCGCGGCTTCCGGGTGTTCCGGGAGGTCTGCTCCAACTGCCATTCAGCCAAGCTGATCTCCTTCCGCAACCTGGCCCAGCCCGGCGGCCCGGAATTCTCCGAGGCGCAGGTCAAGGCGCTGGCGGCGGAATACAAGGTGCAGGACGGCCCCGGCGACGATGGCAAGATGTTCGAGCGTCCGGCCCGTCCGGCTGATCGGTTCCCGTCCAACTACGCCA
>CANCSY010000255.1 GCA_947380915.1 Beijerinckiaceae bacterium | reverse complement strand
CCCTCACCGGAAGCCATGGCATGACCGATCTGCCTCCCAAACCCCCGCGCTGGAAGCTCTACCTGCCTTTCGTCGCCCTTGCGGTGGTCGCTGTGGGCTGGTCCGCCTTCTGGAAGGTCGCCGCCGGCATGACCGAGACCGGGCTCGACGACTGGTTCGCGCAGGAGCGTTCGCAAGGCCGGGAATGGGCCTGCCCCGATCGCAGCGTCGGCGGCTATCCCTTCCGGCTGGAGGTGCGCTGCGCCGCCCCGAGCTTCACCGGCCGCATTGGCGCGATGACGGGCGCAGGCTCCGTGGGCGATGTGCTGGTCGCCGCCCATCTCTACAACCCCTCGCTGGTGCTGGCGGAGGTGGGTTCGCCGCTGGCCTTCAAGGCGCAGGATGGGTCCGTGGATCTGTCATTGGCCTGGACGCGGCTGCAGGCGAGCCACCGGGTCCGCAAGGGCGGGCTGGAGCGCGATTCCCTCGAGATCGAGGGCCCGGCTCTGCGGCTGGCGGGCAGGGGACTGCCGACCATCGCCGCCAAGGCGGAAGCCTTCGAGGTCCATCTGCGGCCCAATCCGGACCGCGCGAGCGCCGTCTCCGCCATGGATCTGGCCCTGCACCTGAACAAGCTTGAGGCGCCAGCGCTCGATGGCCTGAGCGGCTATGCGGGGCCGCTTGACGCCGTCTTCGCCGCCACCGTGCTGCAGACCGAGGCGCTGCGGGGCGGCGATCTCGCCGGGTCTCTGGAGCAATGGCGTCAGGCGGGCGGCAATGCGGAGATTCGCGAGTTCAAGCTCGCCAAGGGCGAGGCGCTGGTGGAAGCGAGCGGTTTGCTGGGCCTCGACGACGCCCATCGGCTCGCAGGTCGCGTCGAGCTTCAGATGACCGGCCTCGGGCCGCTCTTGCAACGCTTCGGCGTCTCGCCGGGCAACGCCGCCATCGGCGGGCTGCTGGGCGGTCTGCTCGGCGGCAAGGGCCTGCCGGGGCAAAACCAGAGCACACCCAAGGGCGCCCTGCGGCTGCCCCTCGACCTCAATCAGGGCCGCGCCATGATCGGCCCGATGCGCCTGCCTTTGGTCCTGAACCCGCTCTACTGATCGGCGGCGTCGCGGCGGCCGAAGTCGGGCGCCGCCGTCTCCTGCCCCTGTTCGATGATGCCCCGGCGGATGGCGCGGGTGCGGGTGAAAAGCTCGAAGAGCCCGTCCCCGTCGCCCCAGCGGATCATGCGCTGCAGAGCCGCCAGATCCTCGTTGAAGCGGCCGAGCATTTCGAGCACCGCGTCCTTGTTGTGCAGGAAGATGTCGCGCCACATGGTGGGATCGGAGGCGGCGATGCGGGTGAAATCGCGAAAGCCCCCCGCCGAGAACTTGATGACTTCGGATTGGGTGACCTCTTCCAGATCCGCCGCCGTGCCCACGATGTTGTAGGCGATGAGATGGGGCACATGGCTGGTGATGGCCAGCACGAGATCGTGATGGGAGGGGGTCATCACCTCCACATTGGAGCCGATGGCGCGCCAGAAGCTCTGGACCTTGGCCACATGCTCGGGGTCCGAGCCCTCGGGCGGGGTGAGGATGCACCAGCGGCCCAGAAACAGCGCGGCGAAACCGGCGTCCGGACCAGAATGTTCGGTCCCCGCCACGGGATGGGCGGGCACGAAGCCGACCCCCGCAGGCAGATGCGGCGCCACCGCCGCCACCACGGCGCTTTTCACCGAGCCCACATCCGAGACAATGCAGCCGCACTTCAGATGCGGGCCCACGGCCTCCGCCACCGCCCCATTGGCGCCCACGGGCACGCAGAGCACCACGAAGTCCGCGTCCTTCACGGCGTCGGCGAGATCCGCCTCCGCCCGGTCCGCGACACCCAGCTCCAGCACCCGCGCGCGCACCGCGTCCGAGGCGTCCGCCGCCACGATTTCGCCCGCCGCGTTCATGCGCCGGGCGGCCCGCGCGATGGAGGAGCCGATGAGGCCAAGGCCGATGATCGTGACGCGGTTGAATATGGGTTCTGACAGGGCCGGGCCCATGCGGTCGGACATGGTCAGGCCTTGCCGCTGAGGAATTCGGCCAGCGCCGCGACGACGAGGCGATTGGGCTCTTCCGCGCCCACGGTCATGCGCAGGGCGTTGGGCAGGCCATAGGCCGACACCAGCCGCAGCACGAGGCCGCGCGCCGCCAGAAAGGCGTCCGCATCCGCAGCCCGGCGACCGGGTGTTTCCGGGAAGTGGATCAGCACGAAATTGCCCACGCTCGGCGTCACTTCGAGGCCGAGCTTACGGATCTCGACTTCCAGCCAGTTGCGCCAGCAATCATTGTGGGAGATGGCGGCCTCCACATGGGCCGTATCCTCGACAGCCGCAATGCCCGCCTCCAGCGCCGCCCCATTCACATTGAAGGGGCCGCGAATGCGATTGACGGCGTCGCAGATTTCGCTGGAGCCATAGGCCCAGCCGATCCGCAGGCTCGCCAGCCCATAGATCTTCGAGAAAGTATGGGTCACCACCACATTGTCATGGGCGGTCGCCAGCTCCAGCGCATTGGTGTAGTCGGCCTGCGTCACATATTCCGCATAGGCGCCGTCGATCACCAGAATCACATGGGATGGCAGGCCCGCATGCAGGCGCCTGATCTCGGCGGCGGGCAGATAGGTGCCCGTGGGATTGTTGGGATTGGCGATGAAGACGATTTTCGTGCGCGCCGTCACGGCGGCGAGGATCGCGTCCACATCGGCGGTGTAGTTCGTCTCGGGCACGACCACGGGGGTGGCGCCCGCCGCCAGAATCGCGATGCGATAGACCAGAAAGCCATGCTCGGTGAAAATGCCTTCATCGCCTTCCGTCAGGAAGGCGGAGGCGGTCAGATGCAGCACATCGTCCGAGCCATTGCCGCAGACGATCCGCGCGGGGTCGATGCCATGGCGGACGGCGATGGCGGTGCGAAGCCGCAGGGCCGATCCATCGGGATAAAGCGCGAGCTGGCCAGCCGCCTCGCGAAAGGCCGCCACCGCCCTGGGGGATGGCCCCAGCGGTGTCTCGTTGGAGGAGAGCTTGTAGACCTTTTTCGCGCCCGGCGCGCCGCTCTTGCCGGGCACATAGGCCTCGATCTCCATGACGCTGGCGCGCGGGACGGGACGGTTCGGGTTCATGGACGACACTCGTGTTGCGATCGGTTGAGCGTTCTGGACGGTGGCAGGTCAGGCGCGGTGGGCGGCGAAGTCGAACCGAGCCGCATGGCTGCCCGCCTCGTGAATGCGGATATCCCCCACGCCCGCCCCCGTAAAGGCGTTTCGCAGGGCTTCAAGGGTCACGGTCCCCGGCGTGGCCAGCAGCAGCGACAGGCCCATGCCCTCCGCCGCGCTGCCCAGCACCTCGACGCCAAGGCTGCTTAAAGCCGCATGGATGGGCTCGCGCCAGCGGTCGATGACCACGGCGCGGATCAGCACATCGCGCGCGGCGGCCTCGGCCAGCGGCTTGGAGATCACGAAAATAGGCATGCCCGCGGGATGGTCGGGCCGCTCCACGAAGGGCAGGCGGGCGATGATCTTGGGAGCGTCCTCGCCCGATAGCGCGCTCCACCAGGCCGAGCCCGAAGGCCCGCCCTCGATGCGCACCATGCCCAGATCGCCTGCCGAGGCGGCGACGCCAGCAATCACCGCAGAGGGGCCATGGTGAATGATGAAGGGCACGGTGAAGCCGAAGTGGAAGCGCACGGAATCGCGCATGGCCGCATCCCCCGCCGCCACATCCGCATGGACCGAATAGTTCGACTGCACATAGGTGAAGGTGGAGATGATGATGCGCCAGATGCCCTCGACGGTCTCCAGGGGCAGCAGGCCCTCGTGGCGGAGCGCCATGGCGCGCATCATGGAGGCCTCGCGTCCCGGCCGGAAGGCGGAGCCGCCGCCCTGCTTTTCCTTGATGGCGATGAGCGTGTCGATGATGCGGCTGCGCTCGATCAACAGCCCATGCATGGCCGCATCGATCCGGTCGATATTGACCCGCAGGTCGTTCAACATGTCTTCGGGGCGAGGCTCGGCCATGGGGGGATCCGCAGAACGTCAGGAAAGCGCGTCTGTTTAGCCTTGCGGGGGGGTGCTTGGCAAAGGATTCCGCAATCCGCGCCCTCACGCCTCCGTCAGGCCAGCCCGCGCCGAAGCTTGACTCTTTTTCACAGCGGCACCTATAAACCAGTCCCTTCGTTCGGCAAAAAGAACGAGCCCCACCCGGTCCCCCCATGTCTTCATCCGAAGCGGCCAGTGATCTGCGATTGCGGGAAGTCGATGCGCCCCAGAGCCAGGTGGCGCATTTCGGCGCTGACCAGCCCCTGCCCATGGACGCGGGCGTCGACCTTTATCCCTTCACCATCGCCTACCAGACCTACGGTACCCTGAACGCGGACAAATCGAACGCCGTGCTCATCTGCCACGCCCTGACGGGCGACCAGCATGTGGCCAATGTCCATCCGGTGACGGGCAAGCCCGGCTGGTGGGAGATCATGGTGG
>CANCSY010000254.1 GCA_947380915.1 Beijerinckiaceae bacterium | reverse complement strand
AGAGGAGTGGGGGTTCAAGTCCCTCTACGGGCACCATCAATATATTGATATAATTGCGATTTTCAGGATCAGGCGCGTATTGCGCCGCCCTTCCTGCCTGTCCCTCAATCCAGCAGTTCCACCGCCATGGCGGTCGCCTCGCCGCCGCCGATGCACAGGGTCGCCACGCCCCGGCGCAGGCCGCGTCTTTGCAGGGCGGCCAGCAGGGTCACGAGGATGCGGGCGCCCGAGGCGCCGATGGGATGGCCGAGCGCGCAGGCGCCGCCGTTCACATTCACCTTTTCGTGCGGGAGACCCAGCTCACGCATGGCGGCCAGCGCCACCACCGCGAAGGCCTCGTTGATCTCGAAGAGATCGACCTGATCGAGGCTCCAGCCGGTCTTGCGCATCAGCGCCTCCATCGCGCCCACGGGCGCCGTGGTGAACCAGGCGGGCGCGCGCGCATGGCTGGCGTGGCCGACCAGGGTCGCCAGCGGCTTCACGCCCTGACGTCGCGCCTCGGACAGGCGCATGAGCACCAGCGCCGCCGCCCCATCCGAAATCGAGGAGGAATTGGCGGCGGTGACGGTTCCCTGCGGGTGAAAGGCGGGCTTCAATTGGGGGATCTTGTCCGGGCGGGCCTTGCCGGGCTGTTCATCGACCATCACATCGGCGCCGCCCACGGTCACAGGGACGACCTCATCCGCAAAGGCGCCGCTGGCGATGGCGGTTTTGGCGCGCTCAAGGGAGGCCAGCGCATAGTCGTCCTGCATCTGGCGGCTGAACTGGAAATGCTGCGCCGTATCTTCGGCGAAGGTTCCCATCAGGCGCCCGCGGTCATAGGCGTCCTCCAGTCCGTCGAGGAACATGTGGTCGAGCGCACGGCCGTGGCCCAGACGATAGCCTGAGCGGGCGCGGTCGAGCAGATAGGGGGCGTTGCTCATGCTCTCCATGCCGCCCGCCACCACGATGCGCGCGCTGCCAGCCGCGATCAGATCATGGGCCAGCATGACCGCCTTCATGCCGGAGCCGCAGACCTTGCTGATGGTCGTGCAGGGAACCGACTGGGGCAATCCCGCCCCCAGCGCCGCCTGCCGGGCGGGCGCCTGGCCAAGCCCTGCGGACAGAACATTGCCCATCAGCGCCTCATCCACCGCCTCGCCGGCGATCCCGGCGCGCGCCAGCGCGCCCGCCATGGCGACGGCGCCAAGTTGCGGGGCGGAGCAGTTCGCGAGGGCGCCCTGAAAACCGCCCATGGGCGTGCGGGCGGCGGATGCGATCACGATGGGGTCGCGGGGCATGGCTTGTTCTCCCGGCTACAGGGGCCTCGAGCTTAAACGACCGGCCGGGCGAATGCGATCCGTCAGGGTGGGGTGAGGCTGGTGGCGATTCCCAGCGACAGGGCCGTGACCCCCGAGATCATGTAGATCTGGCTGCTGATGGATTTGCGCACCAGTTGCGCCGCCTTGGAAACGCCGAACTCCTCATAGGCGGCGGCCAGCATGTCATTGCCCGCCGCCGAGGCCTGGCGCTGGCCGTTGGCGTTGATGAGGCTGGCTTCGTGATAGCCCAGCCCATAGGGCGAGCTGGCCTGGATCCCGTCCGCACGGCCATCGGCGTTGAAGTAGTGGCGCGCGCCGCCCCCGACGAAAATGAGGGTGCAGGCGCTCAGACAGGCCGACCTGCTGCCATCTACCACAGTCGTGGCCCTCAGGCTGCGGATCTGGCGCGCGATGCTCCAGGCGGTCGCGATGACGCCGCCGGGGCTATTGAGGACCACACGGGCCACTGGGCCTTCGGACGCCTTGCGCTGGAACTGGACCTCGTCGCCCGGCAGAATGGCGCCGGTGAAAACAAGGGTCGTCCCCTCGCGGCGGATTTCGCCCGCGCCAGCCACCTGCTGACACGCCAGCACGAGAAGAAGTCCCAGCAGCGGAGTTGAAAGCCGCATCATGCGCCTCGCAGGAAGCGCCATGGATCAGGCGCGATAAAGGCGAAGCTTATGTGAATGGGGGCGGTGCGCGCAAGCCGTTCCGCTCAGTCAGCCTTGCCCGCGAATGGCGCGAAATCCGCCACCACCTTTTCATAGACCGGGCGCTTGAAGGGGATGATCAGCGCGGGCAGATTGGCCATGGGCTCCCAGCGCCAGGCGTCGAACTCCGGCTTGTGGGCGCCCTGTCCGGGGGTATGGATGTCGATCTCGCTGTCCTGCCCCTCGAAGCGCAGGGCGAACCATTTCTGCCGCTGGCCCTGATAGCGGCCCCGCCAGGCCTTGTTGGCCACGTCATTGGGCAGATCATAGGCGTACCAGTCCGGCGCCTCGGCCAGCAGGGAGACGGAGGTGACGTTGGTCTCCTCGTGGAGTTCGCGCAAACAGGCCGTCCAGGGATCCTCGCCCGGATCAATGCCGCCCTGGGGCATCTGCCATTCGTGGTTTGGCGCCACATGCTCCACCAGCTTCTTGTTGCGGCGGCGAGCGATGAAAACCAGCCCCGCAGGGTTGATGAGCATGACGCCCACGCAAGGTCGGTACACCGGCTGTTTCATGCTGTTCTCCACTCCAACGCCGTGCAATCCCGGGTCACGCCATCACCGCGCCAGACCGGCTGAAGCCGGCGCCCGCGCCGCCAGCGCGCTCAGGGGAACCAGCGCCACGCCGCGTTGCTCCAGCCCCCGGGCGAAACGCACAACCGGCTCCATGGCGCCGGGCATGCCCGCAGCATAGCCGATGGCGAAACCCTTGGTGCGAGCTGTGGCTTCCAGCTTCGCGAGCGCCGTCCTGATGGCCTCGGGCTGGGGATTGGCGTCCAGCACCACATCGGCGCGGGCGGCCGGAACCCCCGCCGCCGCCGCCAGCGTCGGCGCCAGGCTTTGCGTCGCCGTGCCGTCATCCAGAAACAGCAGTCCGCGCCCACCAATTTCGCGCATCACCGGGGCGAGGTCCGCCTCGCGGGTCAGGAAGCGCCCGCCCAGAAAATTCGCCACGCCCACATAGCCGCTCATGCGCGACATGAGCCAGCGCAGCCCGTCCACATTCTGCGACGGCTCGACGCCCGAGAGCAGGGTGTTGGGGCCGGGAATGGCGGCCTTGTCGAGGGGCTCCATGGGCGCCTGAAGCAGCAGTTCGTGGCCAGCCTCGCGCGCATTCGCGGCCTGTCGGTCGAGGTCGGGGCCATAGGGGGCGAAACCCAGGGTGACGGCGCCGGGCAGCATCTCCAGCGCGGCGCTGGTGGCGGCCGTATTGAGGCCCATGCCGCCCACCACGATGGCGATGCGCGGCGCGCCCGATTTCAGCCCGGGCGCGCTGACCACAGGCCGGGCATAGATTTCGGAGGGGCGCGAGCCATCGCCGCCGATGCGGGGCAGGGGACCATGGCGGCCCTTCTCCACGAGCCGCGGATCGGGGGCGGGCGCAAGTTGGACGCCGAAGGCCTGACGATGCGACTGGCCCGGAGCCTTGTCAAAGGTCTGGTCCGGGCTCACCTGGGTAACGTCTTCGCCACTCGCCTGCGGCACCTTGATGATGAGGGGGCCAGAGCCATTCCCGCCGCTCTGGCGCACCAGGCGCCCATCGCGGTCGGCCTCGAAAATGGCGGCCATCGACTGGCCCGACGGCGCGCCCTGCCGCACGACCGGCAGGGCAGGCGGCGCAGGCGTCGCGGCCACGACGGGCGCAGGCGGAGGCGGCGGCGCCTCCGGCAGGCCGCGCTGGATCAGGGCTTCGGCGAAGGGCCGTCCGCCCATGCCGGTATCAGTGGCCAGGCTATAGGCGACAAGACCCGCAATGCCCGCGCTGAGGCCGCCTGCAGCCATCCGCCCCCAGGGCGCGCTGCGCCGGGGCGGTCTTGAGGCGGGGCCATCAAGTCCAAGGGGATCATGGAGGTCGTTGGCGGCCATGGGGCGGGGTGGATCCGGTTCCTGCCGGATCTCAGCGAATCACAAGATCCCGGCGCGCAAGTTTGCTGTAACGTGACCATTCAGTCGAGCCTTGGTTGACTTTTTTGATCGAACGGTCGTGCCTCGCCCGACAAAACAGCAAAACGCCGACCTGATGAGCCAGGTCGGCGTTGCACATTCAAGTCGCTGAGGATGCGGTCAGTTCGGCGCGGTCTCGGGCTTTTTCTCGGCGGGCTTCTCAACCGGCGCCTCGGCCTTCTTGACGCCGCGCAGGATGTCGAAGGCGGCGTTGAGTTGCTTGTCCTTGGACTGGTCCGGCGGCACATAGGCCTGCGAACCGCCCTTTTCGTCCTCGCCGTTCTTCAGGTGGCCCTTGAGCGCGGCTTCGCCCTTGGTCTCGTCCTTGCCCTTCAACTCGTCGGGCACGTCCTGCAGGATCTGGATGTCCGGATCGATGCCCTTGGCCTGGATGGAGCGGCCCGAGGGTGTGTAGTAGCGCGCCGTGGTGAGGCGCAGCGCCCCGTTGTTCTGGCCGAGCGGGATGATGGTCTGCACCGAGCCCTTGCCGAAGGAGCGCGTGCCCAGAATGGTTGCGCGCTTGTGATCCTGCAGGGCGCCGGCCACGATCTCCGAAGC
>CANCSY010000253.1 GCA_947380915.1 Beijerinckiaceae bacterium | reverse complement strand
AGGAACGCTGGGTCTTTCATCGTCTCCATAAAGGCGCTGCGCAATATGGCGAGGCGCTCGGGTGGCGTTCCCGGCGGCGCCAGATAGGGCTGGCCCAGGCCAGGCGGCGAGGAGATCAGCTTCAGGATGCCGCGCTGTTCGTCAGTGGTCGCCAATTCGGTGATCAGCGGAACGTCGGGCAGGTCATGCAGGCGCTTCGAGCCGATCTGGGCGATGAAGCGCACCTTGTTGGTTTTCAGCCAATCGGGATGCTGGCTCACGATGGAGGAATAGCCGAAGGACCGCGCCTGAACTTCGCCTCGGTCGAGCGCCAGATTCAACTCTTCGGAACTCTTGTAGCCCATGATGATCTTGAATTTCGTGCCCAGCACCCGGTTCATCGCCAGAGGCAGAAGCGTCAGGCCTGATCCGGCGCCGGTGCTGCCCAGATTCACCTCGTTCCTGAGCACATCCTCAATGGACTTGATGGGTGCGTCAGCCCGCACAAGGACTACGCTATTGTCCGGCCCCGTCGATCCCAGCCAGAGAAACTTGTCGCTCTCATAGGCGATCCCGTTGCCGCCCAGAACCTGATTGAGCGGCATGGCGTTGTGGACGGTGGCGATGGTCAGGCCATCCTTGGCGGCGATGCTGTACATGTAATTGGTGGCGATGACATTGCCGCCGCCGGGCATGTTGCGCACCACGAAGCCCGGCCGTCCAGGGATGAATCGTCCCATATGCCGCGAGAACAAGCGCGCCATGGAATCATAGCTGCCCCCAGCGCCCGTCGATGTGACGATGGAGACGACCTTGTCCTTGTAGAAATCTTCCGCAGGGGCTGGCGATGAAACCAGGGCCGCAAGCAAGACGAGCAGTGTCTTCGCCTTCATGTTTCCTCCCGTGTTTTTAAAAGCTGCGGCGCGTCGAGGCGCAGCAGCCATTTGTTGTCGTCCCCGCAATCAGCGCTTGGTGTAGCGGGAGAACTCGTAGCCCTCCTTGACCACCGCCTCGAGCAGGAAGGGCCGCCCGGCCGATGTCGCCTCGATGGCCGCCTTGACAGCCGGAATGATGTCGGCGGGTTTGGAAACCCGGCGCGACTCCACATTGAGCCCTTCAGCCACCTTCGAATAATTGCCGCCAACCGTAAGCGCGCCATATTTGGGGGTGGATTCATCCAGCACATGGGGGCGCGCCGCTCGTTCAGTGAGCTTGAATTGGGACCTTATTGGGCAGGGGCGGACTTTTAACGGACACTGTTATCTGATAATATTAGATATCTAATAATTAATTGAGGTCCACTTGTCACCAAACGTAGCGACCTGTCTTGGGGTAACAAGCCGCATGCGCCTCCACCGCGCCCGCAGAAGCGCCGGGCTTCGCTGTCTGACTCTGGAGGTCAGGGAGACCGAGATCGCCGCCCTGATCAGGAAGGGCCTGCTACGTCCCGACAGCCGACAGGACAGTACGGCTGTCCGCAATGCGCTTTATGCGCTTCTTGACCGCCACCTTGGCGGCGGCATGTGATGCGTCACCGAAGGAATGGAGATTGTCATGGCCAGATACAGCAAGAACCTTGTCACAGGCCGCCAGCTCCGCGCCGCCCGCGTTTTGGCGGGGCTGACCCAGCGGACGCTGGGGGCGGTACTAGGCGTTGATGAACGCGCAGTCCGCTTCTGGGAGCGCAAGCACGACCGGCGACCCACCAGCGCCCCCAATGATGCCCGGATAGAGCAGGCTCTTCTGGACCACGGCGTCATTTTGTTCGCCGAGCCGACCCCCGGGGCGAGGTTGGCGAAATAAGTTCCTGTCCGGCAGTGTTGGCGAAAACCGGTAATTTACCCACACATACGCGCGCACGCGCGCGACCGGTTTTCGGCGGAGTGTCAGGACCGGGACACCGCCCCCGGTAATCCGGCCGGATGAACGTTGTGTCCGAAGTCGACCCGCGGCACCCTCGCGTGGACTGCTACCGAAAACTAAAAGGTTGCTGTTGGCGAGGTTCAGGAAGTGGAAAATTATTAAATTAGCAGATTAATTGATTGGTTGCACGCCGGTCCACGCGAAACAGAGGGAGCAGGGTAGTCTCCACAACCAAGACCAACTGTGCCAACCGCGCTGGCGCGCAAAACCGTTTGCACCACGTTCCAATTGGAGAAGTTCTTGTAAGACTATCAAGTGCATGTTTTTTATGCAAATTAATCGAAACAACAAGGTTGCGAATAATTTTACATAAATTCCTGATTAATCTATCTGACGATAGAAAATTATTAGGGAATAATGACTTATTTCGTTGGGTGGTGATTTTTTTCAGTAAACTACAGCCTTACGAAAGTTTCGCGAATGGCGCAGACCTCAACGGAAGGGACTAGCCTGATTGGTGCGTTGACGACTGCGCAGGTCGCGGCTCTTACATCTGCTCAGGTCGGTGCATTAACAACAGAACAGGTTCGCGCCTTGTCTTCGACGCAGGTGGCTGCTTTGACGATTGCGGCTGAGGCAGGCTTGACAACAGCCCAGGTCGCAGCGCTAACGACAATCCATATTCAGGCACTTAGGACCGCCCAAGTTGCTGCACTTAGCACAAGCCAGGTAACAGCGCTGATAAGTCAACAAATTGCAGCTCTATCGACTGCCGGTCTTAGCTCTCTAACAGGGGTTCAAATCGCCGGCCTCACTTCAAGTCAGGTCGCTGCGCTGACAACAGCCCAGTTCACCATTCTGAACGCCGCCCAGATCGCAGCGCTGACCACAAGCGCGATCGCAGGTCTGACGACTCAGCAGGTTGCGTCGCTCAAGAGTGCGCAGGCCATAGGCCTGACCTCGTCGGAAATCGGGGCCTTGGGTACGAGCCAGATTGTTGCGTTGACGACTTCCGATCTCTGTGTGCTGACATCGTCTCAGCTTGCCGGGCTCCCTTCCGCCTCTGTCGCTGCTTTGAGTTCGGCGCAGTTGGCCAGTTTGACCTCAGCGCAGATCAGCGGGCTTGCAAGCACGGCGGTCAAAGGCCTGACGACAGGCCAGATCGGGGCCTTGACCAGCGCGCAGATCCCCGGCCTCACGTCAGTGGCGATCGCGGGGCTGACTTCCGACCAGATCGCTGCATTCTCCTCCAGCCAGATCGGCCAACTTGCGACCGGTGCCATTGGTGGGTTGACGACCGGGCAAATACGATCACTGAATACGGCGCAAATCTATGGTCTGACCTCCAGCGAGATCGCGGCCCTGACCACCCAACAACTTGGGTCGCTCACCACGAACCAGATCGGAGCTGTGGCCACGAAAGCCCTTGGCGGCCTTTCGACGTCTCAAGTTTCGGCGCTGACAACAGCTCAGCTTCCCGGCCTGACCTCGAACGAGATTGCGGCGTTGAGCGCGAGGCAGATAGCCGCGCTCTCCTCAGCCCAGATTGGTGCGCTGGCGACCGGCGCATTGGTTGGACTGAGCTCTGCGCAGATACCGCTTATGACGACGAGCCAAATCGCCGGCCTCACTTCAAGTCAGGTCGCTGCGCTGACAACAGCCCAGTTCACCATTCTGAACGCCGCCCAGATCGCAGCGCTGACCACAAGCGCGATCGCAGGTCTGACGACTCAGCAGGGTGTCATGGCGATGGTCCTAGTTAACGTGCCATCCAAGATAAATGTAATTCCATATGTTTCCAGTATGGCAACAGCACCCGACAAGCCGGTGCTTACGACGGTCAGCGCCGCCACAAGCAACATCAGGCCCGTGATCACAGGCACGGCCGAGGCGCTGAGCACCGTTACGGTACTGGATGGGACAACCGTGCTGGGGACGACCAAGGCGTTGGCTACGGGCGCATGGACCTTGACGCCGACGACGGCTCTGGCGACCGGCGCTCACTCGATCACCGCCACCACCAAGGATCCGGCAGGCAACGCATCGGGCGCATCTACGGCGATCACGTTGTCAGTCAATGGAACCGGACTGAGCACAGTAGCCTCCGACGCTTCGAACGCGCTCACGCTCACGGGAGGCGCTGGCAAGGACACGCTGACGGGCGGTTCCGGTAACGACATAATCACCGGCGACGCGGGTGGCGATATGCTCTCGGGTGGGGCAGGCAATGACATCTTCGTATTCACTGGTGCTTCGGACACCCTTGTCGCCAATTTCGACACCGTTTCGGACTTCGTTGCGGGCTCAGATGTTCTGAAGGTCGGGAAGGCGATCACGGACGCCAATTTCAAAGCTGTCTCCCGCGTAGCCACGGGGGACCTCTCGAAGGATCTTGCTGCTGCGCTCCTGGCCATCGCGCCGGTGAGTTCAACGACGGCGATCCAGTTTGCTGCGGGCAGCGCGGCGCTCGTCACATTGACCGGTACAGCCTCCGACGCTGGGACCTACGCTGTGGTCAACAATCACAACACTGCTGGCTTCCTTGCCACTGCCGACAAGGTCATCAAGCTTCAGGGTGGGGCGGTGGTGACCAGCGGCAGCTTCGCTGCTTGACCTCGCATAGGCTTCGGCGGTGGAGATACTCCCCCTGTCGAAGATCGGCTCGGGCTTGTCCGGACCTCTTGGCTTTGGTCGAGATT
>CANCSY010000252.1 GCA_947380915.1 Beijerinckiaceae bacterium | reverse complement strand
ATGATGGGCGGCAGCTGGGCTGCCCCCTTGCGCGCGAGGTCGAGATAGGCGGCCTCCAGCGAGCGCGCCCGCAGAAGATGATCGCGAAAGACCATCATGAAGGTCCAGTTCTCCTGCGCGTCCGCATCTTCCATGGCCGCGATGTCATCTGCGCTGACGGCGCGCAGGGGGTCCAGCAGCAGCGCGGCGTGGAGCGCGCGCTCGGCGTCGCAGGCCTCCTCGGGGGGGGTGAGTTCGGGCCTTGCGAGATAGGCCATGATGAGTTCAGGCGTAGCGATGAGCCCGCCATGCGCCGCGCGCTGGGTCAGGTGATGGCCGGAGGAAACCCAGAATTCTCTCATGTGCGATCCGTCTTCAAAAGTCCGTGAAGGTCGACCCCATCTTCGGGCGCTTCACTGTCTTCAACCATTGTAAACGCACGCAGATTGGCGTGTAGCGGGTCCGGGTCGGCGGATGTGTCGCGCGCGTGCAGGGTGCGGAAACGCTCGCGGATTTCGTCGGTGTCCTCGACCTCGCGCTGCACGGCAAGAATGGTTTGCAGGGGGTGCTGGCAAAGGGATTCCGCGAAACTGACTTCCTCCTCCGCAGCCTGAAGGGCCAGCTCGAGCGAGGGCGCCCCATAGGCTTCGAGGAGGTGGGCGGCCAGTTGCTCGATCGCGCCTTCGCGCTCCTTCGCGCTGGCCTCCACCACCACGCAGAGCGTGGACCAGCCAAAGGAGGAGAGCCCCAGAAAGCCCGAGCGCAGCGCCGTCTTTTCCTTGCGCGTCAGCATGGAGGGCTCGCGGTCCAGAAAGGCGAAAGAGCCGGAAACAGCCCATTCCGCAGGCTCGGCGGCCCGCTCGAAGATGAAGGTGTCGGAGGGATCGAGGCGGATCGTGCGGGGCAGTTTGGTCATCGGATCACCTGAGCCTGGGCGCGCCATGCTTTGCGTCATACCACAAAGCCTGGCTCAGGACGTCCACAAGGGATGTGCGCTGCGCGGGACCCGTATCAAGCGGCGCATGCACCAGCAGGTCCCCGTTTGCATCAATGGCGCGCCGCTCCCCCGCCTTGCCGACCGGCAGGCGAGCGAAGAAATCCTGCGCCACGACCTTGAAGCCCCGTTCTTTCCAGCGATCGAAATGGGTCATCAGATGACGGCTGAAACTGGCGATGATCGCCTCGCCATCCAGCAGTTCGAAACCCTCCGCCAACAGGCTCGTGCTTCCCGGCACCAGGCCCGTGTCCACATGGCTGAGATCAGCCGTCCGCAGCATCACGCCGACCACCAGCCAGTCGGGGATCTGATCCTCCGAGCAATCCTGCGGCCAGGCCAGCCGCAAGCCGCCGATCATGGCGCCATCGAACAGCAGCGTGTCGGGCCAGCGAAAGTTGACCTCACGCTCGGGCGGGCAATGGGCGGCGATGGCGTCGCCCAGCGCGTTCATTGTGGCGAAATGGGCGCGGCGGGCGGAGGCGAGCGGTTCATCGGGCTCCAGCACGACCGCGAACTCCACGAGATCATAACGCCCCACCCAGACCAGCGTGCCGGCGCCCTCAGCCTGCGCGATGGCGCAGGCATGGGCAAAAGCGTCGCCAAGCTCACGCAGCCGCACTTGCGTGAAGCCGGGAGGAAGGTCGAGGGGCGCCTGCTGCGGGGTGGACATGATCGTGGAGGCCTGCTTGCGAATTCAGGTAAGAATAGCCGGTGGTTCGTGTATAGGGTAGAAAACCCAGGGTGAAGAGATCATTTTCATCCTGACGCTGATGGATTGAGTTCGAAGCGGCGGTTGGCCGCCCGGGAGATCTGGAATGAGTGGCGGCGATACTCGTCTTTTTATCTGTTCTTGCGAAAAGACGATGCCTTTGGATGAAGCGGCGCTGACCAAGGCCGGCATCGGCTGCGTCACGCGCGCAGACCAACTTTGCGGGGCGCAACTTGATATATTCAAGTCCGCCTTGTCTGACGGTGGCCCCATCACAATTGCGTGTACGCAGGAGGTCGCGCTCTTCACCGAAGTCGCTGAGGACCTTGGCGCCAGTGCGCCCCTGACCTTCGTGAACATTCGCGAGACCGGCGGATGGTCTGCTGAGGCCGCCCGCAGCGGCCCCAAGGCGGCGGCCCTGATTGCGGCGGCGCGCGAAGAGATGCCCCCCATTCAGCAAGTGACCCTGAAAAGCGAAGGGGTCATTCTGATCTATGGCCGCGACGAGGTCGCCATCGAGGCCGGTCGCAAGCTCGCCGACCGTCTCGATGTGACCGTGATGCTGTCGCGCCCGGTCGATGTCGCGGCGCCCGCCATGCGCGATTTTCCCGTCATCAAGGGACATGTGCGCGCGGCGACCGGCGTTCTCGGCGCCTTTGAGCTTGCGGTTGATGAAACCGCCCTGCCTGCGCCAAGTTCGCGCGCGCGCCTTGTCTTCGGGCCTCAGAAGAATGGCGTGACCTCAAGCTGCGACATCCTTCTGGACCTCAGCGGCTATGGGCCGATGTTTACGGCATCCGATCTGCGCCCGGGCTATCTGCGCGCCGATCCGCGGGATCGCGCGGCGGTTGAAAAGGCCATCGCGGAAGCGGGCCAGCTCGTCGGCGTCTTCGACAAGCCGCGCTACATTAATTTCAACGAAAACGCCTGCGCCCATTCCCGCTCACGGATTACGGGCTGCGTGCGCTGTCTTGATGTTTGCCCCACCGGCGCCATCACGCCCGATGGCGATCATGTGAAGATCGACCCGGCGATCTGCGCGGGCTGCGGGTCCTGCGCCTCGGTCTGTCCGACAGGCGCGGCCTCCTATGCGCTGCCGCCTGCGGATGCTGTGATGCGTCGGTTGCGTAAGCTGCTCACCACCTACCGTGCAGCGGGGGGCGAGACGCCTGTGGTGCTTCTGCACGATGGCGAGCATGGCGCCGCGCTGATCGATGCGCTCGCGCGCCATGGCGAGGGCTTGCCCGCCCATGTGCTGCCCCTGCGCCTCAATGAAGTGACGCAGGTGGGACCAGAGGTTCTTGCGGGCGCCTTCGCCTTCGGCGCGACGGGCCTCGCCTTGCTTGCGCGCGCCAAGCCCAAACATGACATCGCCGGGCTTCACAGGGTTGTGGAGATGACCGCCACCATCGTGGCGGGCCTGGGCTATGGTGAAGGTGTGCTGCGCGTCATCGAGACCGATGATCCCGATCTTCTCCTCGCGCAACTGAATGCCCTGACGCCCGGCACGCCTTCGCCAAACCCCGCGCAATTCGAGCCGCGCGGCTCCAAACGTCCCGTGCTAGAGGCGACCTTCCGTGAATTGCATGTGGCGGCGCCTGCGCCTGTGGCGCGCATCGCCCTTGAAAAGGGCGCGCCCTTTGGCGGCCTCGAAATCAATGTCGATGGCTGCACCCTCTGCCATTCCTGCGTCACCGCCTGCCCGACCGGGGCGCTGAGCGACAATTCCGAAAGCCCCATGTTGCGCTTCACCGAGAGCGTCTGCGTGCAATGCGGCCTTTGCGCCGCGACCTGTCCCGAGAAGGTGATCACGCTGACGCCGCAGATCGACTTCACCGCCTGGCGCGAGCCCCCGCGCATCCTGAAGGAGGAAGCGCCCTTCTGCTGCATCGCCTGCGCCGCGCCCTTCTCCACAAAGAGCATGATCGACAAGATCACCGGCAAGCTCGCCAACAAGCACTGGATGTTCAGCGGCAACAATGCGCGTCGCCTTGATGTGGTGCGCATGTGCGAGAAATGCCGGGTGGAGGCGGTGATGAACGAGGGCTTCGACCCCTATGGTGCGCCGCAACGCCCGCCCGTGATGACCACGGAAGATTATCTCAAAGCGCGCGACGCTGATGGCCGGGATCCCGTGGGGTCATGACGCCGCTCTTTCCGAACCCTGACGATCAGCGCCTGACGGAAGCGGTCACCGGCATTGATCACACCGGCGCGCCCGTCGAGATCCGCGTGCCCGTGGAGCGGGCGCTCACGCTCTATCTGAATGCGCAGGAGATCGTCACCATGATGACGATCAATGATTATCCCGAATATCTGGCGCTCGGCTATCTGCTCAACCAGAACATGCTGAAGCCGACGGATATCGTGACCGAGGTGGACTATGACGATGATCTGCAGGTCGTCGTCGTGCGCACGGAACATGGCACCAATTTCGAGCAAAAGCTGAAGAAAAAGACGCTGACCTCCGGCTGCGCCCAGGGCACCGCCTTCGGCGATCTCATGGAATCCATCGAGGATATCGACCTGCCGCAGACGCCGCTGCGCACCTCATGGATCTATCAGATGACCCATGAGATCAATACGAAGCCGTCGCTCTATCTCACCGCCGGCGCCATCCATGGCTGCGTGCTCTGCCAGGAGGGAACGCCCCTCTGCTACATGGAGGATGTGGGCCGCCACAACGCCGTTGACAAGATCGCAGGCTGGATGTTTCGCCACGGCGTCAGCGCAGCCGACAAGATCTTTTACACCACGGGGCGCCTGACCTCCGAGATGGTCATCAAGACCGTGCGCATGGGCATCCCCATTCTCGTCTCCCGCTCGGGCGTCACCTCCTGGGGCGTTGATCTCGCGCGGCAGGCG
>CANCSY010000251.1 GCA_947380915.1 Beijerinckiaceae bacterium | reverse complement strand
GCGCCCGCAGCAGGCGCAAGCCCCGATTACTTCTCTTCGGGACGCTGATAGGGACCAAGGCCCGGACGATAGGATTTCTCGTCAAGGAACTTCTTCATGCCCACCTTGTCGGCGATTTCCTTGTCGGCGCGCGCCAGCGAATCCTGCTTGGCGCCAAGATAGTCGCGCGCGTCATCGGCGCTCATGTGGCGAACGGCGCGCACGGCTTCCTTCGTGTAGCGCAGCACGGAAGGGTTCAGCTTCTCGAGCTTATTGGCGAATTCGAGGGTCTTGGCGCGCAACTGATCGCGCGGCACCGCAAAGTTCGCCAGACCGATCTCGACAGCGCGCTTGCCATCGAAGGGCTCGCCGGTGGCGGCGTAATACATGGCGTGCCGGGGCAGCATCATGTCCGTCAGGTTCCAGCTCACGATGCCGCCGGGCAGGATGCCCCAATTGACTTCGGAGAGGCCGAAGGTGGCGTCCTCTGCGGTGATGGCGAAATCGCAGGCGCAGAGCTGGGTGAAGGCGCCGCCGAAGCAGAAGCCGTTGACCATGGCGATAGTGGGCTTGGTGAAGCGGGTCAGCAATTCCCAGCGCCAGTTATGGCTGGCGGTGTTGGATTTCTTGCGCTCCATGGGATTGTTCGCGGTCTCGCGGAAATAGAGCTTCAGGTCCTGCCCGGCGCACCAGGCGTCGCCCGCGCCGGTCAGCACGAGCACGCGCGTCTGCGCATCGTCGTCGAGCCACTTCAGCGCGTCCTGCACATCATAGTGCAGGCCTGGGCTCATGGCGTTGCGCTTCTCGGGACGGTTGAGAACAAGAAAGGTCACATGGCCTTCGCGTTCGATCTTGATGTTCTCGTAGGTCTTGTCGGCCATCGTTTCCTCCGTTTGTTGATGTCAGGCTGTGCAGCTGGCGATGAAGGCGAGGAGGGCTCCGGAGAACCTCTCGTCTTTCGTGCCAATGCCGCAAATACAGGAAAAGTGATTGTGATCGTCGAGCCGCAGCACAGGCGGCGGATTGCCATCGCGCTTCGTCAGCGCGATCGCCATTTCAAAGGTTGGCGTGGCGAGGCTCACCGGATCGAACTCCGCCACGCTGAGCAGCACGGGAACCTTCGTTCCCGCCACATGGGAAAGCGCCGAGCGGCGCTCGAACGTGGCTTCGTCCTCGCCGAAATAGAGCGCCACATTGGGGCGCAGTTCCTCGGTGCGCAGCACATAAAGTCCGCTGGACAGCACAGCGCCCGCGACCTCTTCATGGCCCCTGAGATCGGGATCGAAGACATAGGAGGCCACATGGGCGGCGCCTGCCGAATGGCCGAAGATGACGATGCGCCTGGCGTCGCCGCCGAAGTCCGCAGCCATGGTCTTCACATGTGCGACAAGACGGGCGAGATCCTGTGAAGCCGCAGGCCAGGACACTTCGGGAGACAGGCGATAATTGGCGGTGATGCAGACGACGCCATGGCTGGCGAAGAACCGGCCGAGATTGGCGAAGAAGGCGCCATCCTGCCGCTTGTCTCCCCCCGAAAAACCACCGCCGGGAATGTAGATCACGATGGGGGCGCCCTTGAGCCCGGACGCCGTATAGACATCCAATTGCTGGCGGGGATGAGCGCCATAGGGCTGGTCAAGATGCTCGACGACCCCCTGCACGGGCTCGATGAGCGGGGCGAACATGGCCTTGCTGCGAAGGTTCATCTCGAGCGTCGCGCCCGGCCCCATCTCCTTGAGGGCGAGGCGGATCTCCTGCGGCATCGGCGACATGACGTTTCCTCTGCGCGCGCGGGACACCCCCTACGCACGCCCCCTGATATGACGTTTGAAGGCACGCTAGAGACCATGAGGGACCGGGTCAAGGCGAAGCGTCATTCGGCCTTGTCGCCCGCAAGCGCCTCGCCATGGGCCGCGATCTTGCGGGCGACCTCGGCGTGATAGTCCTCGATGGGCTTGAAGCCGGGAGCGGCGCGGCAGAAGGCCTCCGCCTCGGCCATGACTTCTGCGGCAGGCCGCGAGAGATCCAGCACCTCGATGCAGGGCTGGGAGATATACCAGGGCGTGTCGCAGAAGACCTCGACGCGATTGCCCTCGGGATCGCGGAAATAGAAGGCGAAGGCGTTGCCATGATTCGTGCCGCGCATGTCATGCACGCCCGGCTCGTCCTTCACCCGCCGCCAGACGCTCTGCACATCCTCGAGGCGCGGCACGCGGAAGGAGAGCTGGTTGACGTGGTTGAATCCGCTCAGATCCGGGCGGCCCGCCACCAGCGCAACCTGATGATGATCGCAGGGGTCCCAGGTCGTGAAGACGATGTCGAGGCCGCGCACCACGCCCCGGTCCGTCTGCGTGAAGCCGAGCACCCGCGTGTAGAAATCCACCATGCGCGGCAGATCCACGCAATGCAGTCCCACATGGCTGAAGGAGAGCTTCACGGGGGCGGGTTTCACATCGTCCATGGCGATCCTCGCGTCAGGCGCAGCGAGGCGGGAGCCGCGCCGCATTTGGCTGAGTTAAACACCGGTTTGCGCCGCCGCGCCAGCCAGCCTATCCTGAACCCATGACAACACCGGAGGCGACGCTTGGCCCTGCGCCGGACACCCAACCAGCAGCGGGGGCGACCCTGACGCGCCGCGCCCGGCTGAATCTGGCCTTCGACAACTGGCTCGCCCCCGCAGCCCAGGCGGTTTTCTTCGTCTCGCTGGGCTCCCTCATGCTCGTCGTCATGGCGGCGGCGGTGAAGTCCATGGGCGACCGGCTGCCGAGCTTCGAACTGCTGTTCTTCCGCTCGGGGATCGGCCTCCTGTTCGTCCTGCCTATTTTCATCAAGAACCCGCTGGAGCCCTTTCAAACGAAGCGCCCCCTCATGCATCTGACGCGCGGCGCCCTGGGCGCCCTGGGCAACGGCTGCTTCTTCTGGACGATCACCCACATGTTGCTCGCCGACGCCATGGCGCTGCAATTCTCCCGCCCCCTGTTCATGATCCCGCTGGCGATCCTGTTTCTGGGCGAGCAAGTGCCCTTGAGCCGCACCATGGTCTCCATCGTGGGCTTTGTGGGGATTCTGTTCTATGCGCGCCCCTTCACCAGCGGATTCGACGCCAACGCGCTGGTGGGCGCGCTGGGCGCCTTTGGCGGGGCGCTGGTGGTGGTGAGCATCAAGCAGCTCGCCAAAACCGAACCCACCCGCGTGATCATGTTCTACTATGCCTTCTGGAACGCGGTCTTTGCGCTGATCCCAACGCTCTTCGTCTGGGTGCAGCCGCAGGGCTGGGAATGGGCGCTACTGACGCTCATTGGCTTCCTTGGCATTTCCGGACAATGGATGATCACCAAGGGGCTCACGCTGGGCGACGCCAGCGCGCTCGCGCCGCTGGACTATTCGCGCATCGTCTATGCTGCCGTGCTGGGCTTCATCCTGTTTGGAGAGATTCCGGGCGTCTGGAGTTTCGCGGGGATGGCCGTTATCGTGGCGGCCTCGATCTATCTGGTGATGACCGAAAAGAAACGCGCCGCCTGAGCCGCGCGGGAGTGAGACAAAGCAATGGCGAAGATCGTTCTGGGCATGGTGAGTTCGCACGGACCTCTCCTCATTACGCCTCCCGAATTGTGGACCGGCCGCATCGAGGCCGACCGGCGCAACCCCGCCCTGTTCTACCGGGGCCAGACCTATGGCTTCGACGCTCTCGTGGAGGCGCGCGCCAATGAAAATCTGGAGCCGGAACTGGCGCTGGAGGTGCGGGAGCGTCGCTTCGACGCCTGCCAGAAGGCCATCGCCGAAATGGGCCGGGCCTATGCGGAAGTCCGTCCCGATGTGACCATCATGATCGGCAACGATCAGATGGAGATCATGGGCGATGAGAACCAGCCCGCCTTCATGGTCTATTTCGGCGAGAGCATGGACAATGTGCCCTTCAGCGAGGAGCAGAAGCAGCGCCTCGGCCCCGGCGTGGCCCTCGCCGAGCCCAACCATCATCCCTCCGTCAAGCGCACCCATCCGGGCCATCCGGAGCTGGCTCTGCATCTGATCGACCGGCTGATGGGCCAGGGCTTTGACCTCGCCACCTCGAACCATCTGCCCGAGCGACGCGAGTCGCGGCTCACCGGCCTGCCCCACGCTTTCGGCTATTACTACCAGCGCATCATGGACAATGACCCGCCGACCGTGCCGGTCTTCGTCAACACCTTCTATCCCCCCAACCAGGCGCGCATCTTCCGCTGCCATGCGCTGGGGACCGCCATCGCGGAGGCGGTCGAGGGCTGGGACAAGGACCTTCGGGTGGCGATCATGGGATCGGGCGGCATGACACATTTCGTGGTGGACGAGCCCTTCGACCGGCGCTTCCTCGCGGCCTTCATGCAGGAAGATTCGACCGACCTCTTCGCCCTGCCCGAGAACCTCTTCCACTCCGGCAATTCAGAGCTGAAGAACTGGGTCCCCGTGCGCGCCGCCATGCAGCACGCGGGCCTGCCCTTCACCCTGCTGGACTACCAGCCGCTCTACCGCTCCATGGCGGGCACGGGCAGCGGCATGGGCTTCGGGTACTGGAAATAGGGGCGCGCAGCCCCTAT
>CANCSY010000250.1 GCA_947380915.1 Beijerinckiaceae bacterium | reverse complement strand
GAGCTCATCATGCGCGACGTGAACTGGGGCTGGATGCTGCGCTACATCCACGCCAACGGCGCCTCGATGTTCTTTGTCGCCGTCTATATCCACATGCTGCGCGGCCTCTACTACGGCTCCTACAAGGCGCCCCGCGAAGTGCTCTGGATTCTGGGCGTGATCATTTATCTGCTGATGATGGCCACCGGCTTCATGGGCTATGTGCTTCCCTGGGGCCAGATGAGCTTCTGGGGCGCGACCGTCATCACCAACCTCTTCTCGGCGATCCCGTTGGTCGGAGAGGGGATCACCACCTGGCTGTGGGGCGGCTATTCGGTCGACAATCCGACCCTGAACCGCTTCTTCTCGCTCCACTATCTGCTGCCCTTCATGATCGCGGGCGTCGTCGTCCTGCATGTGTGGGCGCTGCATGTGGTCGGCCAGAACAATCCTGACGGCGTCGAGGTGAAGAATGTGGCGCGCGACACGCTGCCCTTCACCCCCTACGCCACCGTCAAGGATGGCTTCGCGATGATCTGCTTCATGCTGTTCTTCGCCTGGTGGATCTTCTACGTGCCGAACTATCTCGGCCACGCCGACAACTACATCGAGGCGAACCCGCTCGCGACCCCCGCCCATATCGTGCCGGAATGGTATTATCTGCCCTTCTACGCGATCCTGCGCGCGGTGCCCTCCAAGCTCGGCGGCGTGGTGGCCATGTTCTCGGCCATCATCGTGCTGTGCTTCCTGCCCTGGCTCGACACCTCCAAGGTCCGCTCGGCCAAGTATCGCCCCGTCTACAAGGTCTTCTTCTGGCTCTTCGTGGCTTCGGCGATCGGCCTCGGCTATCTGGGCGCCATGCCGGCCGAGGGTGGCTATGTGCTCGCGTCGCGACTGCTGGCGGTCTACTACTTCGCCTTCTTCCTTGTCGTGATGCCGCTGCTCGGCCTGTTCGAGACGCCGCGAGCGCTGCCGGCCTCCATCGCCGACTCCGTGCTCAAGAACGCGCATAGCGCCAAAGCCTGACCGAGGGACTGATCATGATCCGTTTGAAGACACTCGGTCTCGCCGCCCTGCTGGCCGCCGTCGCCGCCCTGCCCGCGCTCGCTGCGTCGGGCCATGACACCAAGACCCCCGAGCGCCAGAGCTGGAGCTTCGCGGGTCCCTTCGGGACCTTCGACCGCGCCCAGTTGCAGCGTGGCTTCCGGGTTTATCGGGAGGTCTGCTCCAACTGCCATTCGGCCAAGCTGATGTCCTTCCGCAACCTGGCGCAGCCCGGCGGCCCGGAATTCTCCGAGGCGCAGGTCAAGGCGCTGGCGGCGGAATACAAGGTGCAGGACGGCCCCGGCGACGACGGCAAGATGTTCGAGCGTCCCGGCCGCCCGGCTGACCGCTTCCCGTCCAACTACGCCAATCCCGAGGCCGCCAAGGCGGTTCTGGGCGCGGTCCCGCCCGATATGTCGGTTCTCGCCAAGGCGCGCAGCTATAGCCGCGGCTTCCCGCTGTTCCTTGTGGATCCCTTCATCCAGTACCAGGAGCATGGCGTCGACTATATCTACTCGCTGATCGCGCTGGGCTATTCGGATGAGAAAGATCCGAACCACAACGACTATATGCCCGGCAACCGCATCGCCATGGCCAATCCGCTCAGCGATGGGCAGGTGGAATATACGGACGGCACGCCCGAGACCGCCAAGCAATACGCCAAGGACGTCGCGGCCTATCTGATGTGGATGGCCGAGCCGAAGCTCGAAGAGCGCAAGAAGACCGGCTTCAAGGTCATGGCCTTCCTGATCCTCTTCGCGGGCCTGCTCTATTTCACCAAGAAGCGCATCTGGGCCCGGGCCCATGGGCAGGACCACGCCTGAACTGCAGGGCCTGATTTGAATTGACGCCAGAGGGTCCCGCGAGGGGCCCTTTTGGTTTGGGGGATCTGTTCGAGAGAAAACTCAGACGGAAATCTCGATCCGGGACACCGCCCCCGTGGTCGAAGCGCGGGGCATGTCCAGATATTCCCGCAGCGCCCTGTAGATCGTCCTGCCAGAGGTGGTGTCTGGCGGCATGGTCGCGATGACGATCATCAGCGGCGCCTCCGGTCCGGCGTAGGGCCTCGGGCGTCCTGCGGCCTCGCAAAGCTTGTTGATGAGGTTTCGTGTTTCGCCGAGCTTCTGCTCATCCTTGGCGAGTTGGAGTTTCAGGGCTTCGATGGCCGGTCCAAATGCGTCCGACATGGGTGGATCCTTCAATCAAAAACAGAAATAAAGATATATGTTTCCAATAATGTAAACTACTTAACATTATGAGAAAGCAATTGTCAAGCAGTTGCGAATCGGCGGACGCAAGGGCGCCCTGCGCCGCCGCGTTCTCCCACCCCCGCTTGTCCCCTGCCGCCGGGCGTGAGAAAAGCGCCGTCAGCCTCCTGCGGGACCCCCGCTGTCGAAAAAGGATAAGTCCATGACCCAGTTCAAGATCTGCGCGATGTCCGGCAGCCTGCGCAAGGATTCCTTCAACACCGCCGCCCTGCGCGCCGCCCAGGAAGTCGCGCCCGCTGGCGTGAGCATTGAAATCGCCGAGATCGGCGATCTGCCGCTCTACAATGAAGACCTGCGCCATCAGGGCTCCTTTCCCGATACGGTGATGCGCCTGCGGGGCCAGATCGCCGCCGCCGACGCCATCCTCTTCGCCTCGCCGGAATATAATTATTCGGTCACCAGCGTGCTCAAGAACGCCATCGACTGGGCCTCGCGCGGCCCCAACCAGCCTTTCGACGGCAAGGCCTTCGCCATTCTGGGCGCCGCCGGCGGCGTGCTGGGCACCTCGCGCGGCCAGTGGCACCTGCGCCAGATGATGGTGAGCTGCAACGGCTATGGGGTGAATAGCCCGCAGGTCTATATCGGCGGCGCCGCCCAGAAATTCGACGCCACCGGCCGCTTCACCGACGAGGCCGGGCGGGTGCTGATCGGCCAGCTCATCGAGGCGCTGGTGAAGCTGGGAACGAAGCTGAAGAGCTGAAGCAGCCAATCCGGTTGCCGGACCGGGGGCGGGGCGCTAGGGTGCGCCGCTCCGGGCGACCGGGCTCGGGCGCTGATAGCCTGGCGCATGAAGAGGTCAGCCTATGACAAGCCTTTCCACACGTGACGCCGGCGCCATCGCGGACGCCTTCTGCGCCTCCATGATCAAGCGCAAGAGCTTCCCTGAACCCTATCCCTGGCACATTGTGGAAGAGGTGTTTCCGGCCGAGGTAAGCCATGCGCTCGCCACGCTGCCCTTCGCCGCGCCGTCACTGGAGGGCGTGTCCGGCCGTCGGGAGCTGCACAACGACACCCGCAGCTATTTCGACGCTGACCAGATGGCGAAATATCCGGTCATGCGCGCCGTCGCCGAGGCCCTGCAATCCCAGCAGGTGGTGCGTTGCGTCGCCGAGCAGTTCGACGCGCCGGTGGACGACACTTTCCTGCGGATCGAATATGCGCAGGACATCGACGGCTTCTGGCTGGAGCCCCATACCGATCTCGGCGTGAAGAAATTCACCTGCCTGATCTATCTCACCGAAGGCCATGAGGATCTGGGCACCGATATCTATCGCTCCAAAGAGGAGCATTTCGGCCGCTCCCCCTTCGTGCCCAACACCGCCATGATCTTCGTGCCCTCCGACAAGACCTGGCACGGCTTCGAGCCGCGCCCCATCAAGGGCGTGCGCAAGTCGGTGATCCTGAACTATGTGACCCACGACTGGGGCGCCCGCGAGCAACTGGCCTATCCGGACGCCCCTGTACGGGTGTGAGGGACGGCTTTATCCGGGCGACTGATGCGAAGCTAATCTTGCCAAGCTGAGAAGCCCATTTCATAATGCTGATGCGCGTGACACGGTGAATCTCCAGGCCGCAGCTGAGCCTTTCAGGCTTGTGCGCTATGTGGGGGAATATTGGAGTCCCCACAGCGCGGATGAGGATATGCGCCCTCCCGGGGGGCGACGTCTCATCGCCCTCTTGACGCGAATGCTGCGGAAATCGCGCGGTTCAGATTGGCGGACGAGGATGTCCGCCCTCCGATGGAACCCGCGTTTGAGGGTCGCCCCCTACCGCCCCTTCCGCCCCCGCGTCGGCTTCGAGCCGCTCTTGCCCGCCGAACTGCGTGGGCGCGCTTCCCCGCCGCCGAAGTTGTGGGGGCCCATGTCGTCGTCAGTGGGTTTGTGGGGGCGGCTGCTCGGCAAATTCGCGGCGGCGCCGTATTTCTTCGCGCCCGCATAGGCGCCCGCGCGATCTTCCACCTCCGCCTGCCGCGCCATGGGGTCGTCGCCGATGGCCAGCTCCACCGCCTGCAACCGCTTGATCTCGTCGCGCAGGCGCGCGGCGGTTTCGAAGTCCAGATTGGCGGCGGCCTCGCGCATGCGCTTTTCCAGATCGCTGAGCGTGGCCTTCATGTTGTGGCCGGCCTTGGGCGTATCGGCGAGGCCCGTGTCCACGGTGACGTGATCCTGCTCGTAGACCGAGCCCAGAATGTCCTGGATGCCGCGCCGGATCGTGGCGGGGGTGATGTTGTTTTCGAGGTTATATTGCTGCTGCTTCTCGCGGCGACGGCT
>CANCSY010000249.1 GCA_947380915.1 Beijerinckiaceae bacterium | reverse complement strand
GCGGGATCGATGGGGCGGAACGCCTCCTTCGAGCGGGTGAGGGTATTGTAAAGCCGTAAAGACATGGGTTCCCCGAGCCTCGCTGGCTCGGTTGCTACTTGTATGGGGACAAGTCGGCGCCGGCCAGCGAGATCGCTAGCTGATAATGATGGTCCGGCAGAGGCGGAACAGGCGCGTCATGGGATGGGACAATGATGCAGGGGCGAGGCGGCGTCAAGGGTGGGGTCACCCCTTCGCACGACTCCCCCCCACCCGGAACCGCCGACTGAACACCACCAGCCCCACCACCGCGACCGCCGTCAGCACGGTCGGCGCATCGATGCTCTCGCCCGCCAGCAGGGCGGCGAGGGCGATGGTCACGAAGGTCTGGAGCAGCTGGATCTGGGACACCCGGGCGGTGCCGCCCATGGCCAAAGCCGCGTTCCAGGCGAAGAGGGCGAAATACTGGCTGACCAGCGACAGATAGAGAAAGGCGCCCCAGCCTGTCGGGGTGACGCGGGCCAGATCATCCGGCCAGAGCCAGATGGCCGCCGGTATGCTCACCATCAGATTGATGACCAAGGCCCAGGAAATCACCACCCAGCCCGGCATCAGCCGCGCCAGTTCCGCCATGGCGACATAGCCGGTCGCGGCGCAAAAGACCGTCCCCAGCAGCCAAAGATCGCCCACGGTGAGCCCGCCCCCGCCCTGCCGCAGGGCATAGGCGACGATGATCGCCGCCCCCGCCACGCTGCAGATCCAGAAGCCAAGGCTCGGCCGCTCGCCCGACCAGAGGGTGGCCGCAAGCGCGGTGCACAGCGGCAGCAGGCCCAGCACCACCCCGCCATGGGCCGAGGGAACGGTGAGGGACGCCATGGCGCTGGTGAGCTGAAATCCCGTGCCCACGGCAGCCGTCACATAGAGCAGCTTGGGCCACAGGCGGCGCTCGGGCAGTTTGCGGCGGGCGCCGATCAACACCAGCGCTGCGGCAAGCCCCCCCAGCGCCGCACGAAGGGCGGTCATGGGCAGGGGATCGAAATCGAGCACCGCAAGCCGCGTCATGGGCAGGGTCGCGCCCAACATGCAGATGCCGCAAAAGCCAAGAAGCAGGCCAAGCGTTTCACGGGAGAGGGTTTTCCGAGAGGTGGTTTGCATGGAGGCCGTTTCTGAATGTGAAGCTTCCATTAAACATTTTTTCATCATGCGAGGGCAAATTCGCGCTCACCTTCCAGCGTCAGAGCGTCAAAATGCAATCTTTCCCCCTCCGTCACGCCCATAGCCTGCGTCTGGCCATCGCTTTTGCGACGGCGCTGACGCTGAGCCCCGCCAGCGCGAAGGAGAGCGAGACCTTCGTCATCAGCGGCTCCGACGGCTATGGCGTCTCGGATTGTTTCCTGCAGGGCGCCGCCTGCGGCCCCGTCATGGCCGACGCCTGGTGCCAGTCCCAGGGCCGCACCCGCGCCACCGCCTATGGGCTGGCCTCGGACATCACCGCCACCATCGAAGGCGCCGTCAAGACCGCTGTGGCCCGTGACCCCAAGGCCATGCTGATCACCTGCAGCGATTGAGCCTGCCTCAGCCCTTGAGCCAGTCGGCGCATCTGGGCGCCTCCCCCTGCCCACCCCAGGGCATGATGGGCACGGTGGAGGTGGAATTCTTGGGCGAGCCCTCGATCAGCCGGTCGCTATAGACCATGTAGACAAGCACATTGCGCTTCACGTCGCAGCCGCGCACGATCTGCATCTTCTTGAAGATCAGGGATCGGCGCTCGCGCAGCACCACATCGCCCTGGGCGAATTTCACCGTGAATTTGATCGGCCCGTACTGGCGGCAGGCCAGCGACACGTCCGACACCTGTTCCGCCACGCCCAGAGCGCCGGAAATGCCGCCCTTTTCGGGAACCGTATAGTGGCAGGCGACGCCCTCCACCTCGGGATCGTCGATGGCGTAGGTGGCGAGTTTATCGTTGGGGGTCAACAGCTTGAAGACCGTGGACTTGCGGAAGATGAGGTCTGGCTCGTCCCCGGCCGCGCGCGCGGCCCCCGGCAGGACGGCGGCTAGAAACAGGCTGGCGATCAAGAGAGGTTTCATGGGATGGGCTCCCTGCATGGCTGCGCCTGTGCATATATGGTCGCTTGACCCGGGCTCGCAAAGGGCCGGCGCCGGTTTCGCCTCATTGCCGTCACGAAGGGGAGCGAGATAAAAGGGGGTATGATTCCGAAGGGAATCGCAGCCGTCCCGGCGCGGGATGACGTAGAGGACTTCATGGCCGTTTCTTTCACTGCATTGCGCTCGGGCCACGGTTTGCGGTTGATCGCGGCCGGCCTGGCCCTGCTGGGCGGCCTGTCGGGGGCGGTCGCGCAGGGGCTCGAATGTTCTCGCCTGCAAGCGCAGATCGCCAGCATGGGCCCCGGCGACGCCAGCGCGGCCGCAGGCTTTGCGGACGCCGCCCGCAGGCAGCAATATGAACTGGAGCGCACCCAGAGCTACGCACAGTCCATTGGTTGCAACAACAAGCAGTTCCTGTTCTTCGGCAGCGCCCCGCCCGCCCAGTGCGGCGACCTCAAGACCCAGATGCAGCGCATGCGCGAGAATCTCGTGACCATGCAGGCGCAGGAACGCCGGGCGGCCGATGGCGGACGATCCGAACTGGTGGCGCGTTTCAATGCGACCTGCCGGGTGGAGCAGACCGCGCCGACCCAGGCGCGCGGCAATCTGGTCGACCGGCTGTTTGGAAACGAGCCCAGGCCGGAAATCCTGCCGGACCCCATGGACCTCGGCGCCCTCGACGATCCAGCGCGTGGCGGGTCGAAACTGGTCTGCGTGCGCACCTGCGACGGCGGCTTCTTCCCGCTGGCCATTTCCGCCCGTCGCAGCGGGCCGGAGGGCATGGCGGACATGTGCCGGGCGCTCTGCCCCAATGTGGAGACCAAGCCCTATACCTATTTCTCCTCCGCCGACATCGACCAGGCGGTGTCGCTCGATGGAACGCCCTATAAGTCGCTTCCCAACGCTCTGAAGTTCCGCACGAAATTTGATCCCACCTGCACCTGCAAGCCGACCGACAAGAGCTGGGTTCAGGCGCTGGCGGAGGCCGAGGCCCTGCTGGGGCGCTCGCGCTCGGACATAGTGGTGACGCCGGAGAAGGCGGAGGAACTCTCCCGCGCCTCCACCGCCGCTCCCAAGGCGCCACCGGGCAAGACCCCGCCCGGCAAACCCGGCGCGCCCGCCAAGCCCGAGGTGGATCGCACCCTCGCCATTGAAGCGGCCGCCAACGCTGCTGCGCCCACCGCCAGCAATGATTCCGCAGGCATCGCCGCCAATACGGGCGGCACGGCCAAGGTCTATGGCTTGAAGGACGGCGAAGTGCGCGATCAGGGCACTGCGGCCGGCACGCGCAAGGTCAGGGTTGTGGGGCCGACGCTCTGATCTCTGCGATCAATAGTGATACCGGCAGGCGATGATGATGAGACAGTCATCATCCACGGCATAAAACAGCCTGGTTGCCTCATCTATTCGCCGCGACCAGAATCCCCTCAGATTCTCGCGCAAGGGCTCGGGCTTGCCAATGCCCTCGAAGGGACTGCGCATGGTGTCGCGGATCAGATGATTGATCCGCTTCAGCGTCTTGCGATCCTGCTCTTGCCAGTAGAGATAGTCGTTCCAGGCCGACTGGGTCCAACGCAGATCGCTAGTCATCCAGCAACTGCCGACTCTTCGTCTTTCCCCTACGATATTGTTCTATGGACTTCGCAAGATGGCTGGCGTTCGCGGGCGACTTGAGGAGATAGGACGTCTCCATCATGCTGTTGAACGTATCAAGAGACATGATCACCGCGTCAGGCGCATCGCGACGGGAGATGACCGTGAAATCGGCATCTTCGACAACCTGATCAATGACCGTTTTCAGGCAGTTGCGGACATCCGTAAAACTCACGACGCGCATGGCGGAGGCTCTCTGGTCTGGAATACATGTGCAGCTTCTTGTACATGTATAGGCTAGGGCGCCCAGAAGTTCAACCTCACCCCAACCGCCCAACCGCCTTCACCCGCCCGATCAAGGGCAGCAGCACCGCCAGCTCAGGCCCCTGATCGCGGCCCGTGAGGGCGAGGCGCAGGGGATGGAAGAGGGCCTTGCCCTTCTTGCCCGTGGCCTCCTTGAGGGCGCCCGTCCACTGGCTCCAGGTCTTCTCGTCCCAGGGCTCGGGGGGCAGCAGGGCTAGGGCCTGCGTCAGATAGGCGGCGTCCTCGATCACGGGGGCGATCTCCCCCTCCACCACCCGCCACCAGATGGCGACATCGAGGAAGGTCGTGAGATTGCCGCGCACCGCCAGCCAGAAGGGCTCGGCGCGATGGCCCACGATGTCATGGGCCGCCAGCCGCTCGCGCACCGCTTCATAATCGAGGCCATGCAGGGTGCGGGCGGAAAGGGCGTCGAGCTCCGCAGGGTCGAACTTGGCGGCGCCGCGGGAGGTGTGGGTGATGTCGAACTTCGTTTGCAGCTCGTCCAGCGAGCGCACGGGCGCCACCGAATCCGAAGAGCCCGTCAGCACCGCCAGAGCCGCCACCGCCAGCGACTCCAC
>CANCSY010000248.1 GCA_947380915.1 Beijerinckiaceae bacterium | reverse complement strand
CCTCCAGCACCGCGCCATCGCGTTTGCGGCGGATGATCTCCTGGGGGATCACGCGCCGTCCTCCTTCAGCGCCGCCAGCAGGGCGTCGAGCAAGCCGCTGGCGCCGAAGCGGAAGGTGTCGGGCGTCGCCCAGTCCGGGCCCATGATCTTGTCGGCGATGTCCAGATAGACCTGCGCGTCAGCCAGCGTGCGGATCCCGCCCGAGGCCTTGAAGCCCACGGGCTTGCCCATGTCCTTGATGGCGTTGAGCATCACCCGCGCCGCCGCAGGGGTGGCGGAGACCGGGGTCTTGCCGGTGGAGGTTTTGATGAAATGGGCGCCCGCCCCGATGGCGATGCGGCTGGCGGCGTCGATGAAGGCTGCGTCCCCCAGCTCGCCGCTCTCGATGATCACCTTGAGCCGATGGCCAGAGGGCAGGCACTGGGCCACCGCCTCCACCATGGCGCGGGGCAGGGCCGGGTCCCCGCCCAGCAGGGCGCGCCAGGGCATGACCAGATCAATCTCGTCGGCGCCGTCGCGCAGGGCCTGGCGCGTATCCTCCACCGCCCGCTCGATATCCTCTCCCCCCGCAGGAAAGTTGATCACCGTGGCCAGACGGATCTTCGAGCCACGCAGCCGCTGGCTCGCCCCCGATACGAAGGCGGGCCAGATGCAGATGGCGGCCACGGGGCCGAAGGCGGTCTGGCCGCGTGCGATCAGGCGGGTCGCCTCCTCCTGTAATGTCGAGTCGCTCAGATCTGTCAGATCGAGGCAGGCGAGGGCGCGTAGCGCCGTGGCGCGGCTGGTCATGGCGTGTCGAGTCCTTCCAGAAATGAATCGAGGAGCATGGCGAGGCTTTGGGCGCCTATGGCGGCGATGGATTTGGTCTGGTCATGGGTCGGCGCGCCGCCCTGATAGCCCGCGCCGTAATTGGTGATGAGGGTCACCGCCCCCACCCGCAGGCCAAGGCGCCGCGCGAGGATCACCTCGGGCGCGACAGACATTCCCACCGCATCGGCGCCCATCAGGCCCGCCATGCGGATTTCGGCGGGGGTTTCGAAGGAGGGGCCGGAGAACCACATATAGACGCCCTCTGGCAGGGCGATCCCGCTGCGCGCGGCGGCGGCCTGAAAGCGCGCCCGCAGGGCGGGGTCATAGGCGTCCACCATGGAGACGAAACGGTCGTCGGACGTCACGCCGATGAGCGGGTTGAGGCCGCTCCAGTTGATATGGTCCGTGATCAGCATGAGCCCGCCCGGGGGCAGGTCGGCCCGAAGCGACCCTGAGGCGGCGGTCAGCACCAGCGCCCCGCAGCCCAGCGCCGAGAGGCACTCCAGCGCCCCCGCCATGACCCGGGGATCGCCGCTCTCATAGTAATGGGCGCGGCCCTGCAGAAAGGCGATCCGCCGTCCATGGCTGCGCCCCACCACGAGCCGCCCCGCATGGCCGGAGACGCCGGGCCTCGGAAAGCCTGGCAGGTCCGCATAGGAGATGGCCACGGCCTCGCTCAGGCTCTCCGCGAGACCGCTGAGGCCCGTGCCCAGCACCACGGCGGCGTCGAGGGGGCCATCGACGCCATGGGCTCTGAGGGCGGCGAGGCTCGCCGTTACGGGGCTGGTCATGGCGCGCCTTTCGAAAGCCGGTCCGGGCCGAAGGCGTGGGGCAGCAGTTCGTCCATGGTCCGCGCGACGCCGGGGCCTGCGGCGCTGCCGCAATGGATCAGCGTATGGGGCGTCGCAAATTCCAGGATCCGCTGGCGGCAGGCGCCGCAGGGGGTCAGGGGCTCGTCGGTCTGTCCCAGCACCAGAATGGCGGCGATTTCGCGCTCCCCTGCGCAGACCATGGCCGCGATGGCGGCGGTCTCGGCGCAGATGCCGGAGGGATAGGCGGCGTTCTCCACATTGCAGCCCGCAAAGATCGCGCCCGAGGCGCTGCGCAGAGCCGCGCCCACGGGGAAGCGCGAATAGGGCGCATGGGCATGGTCCCGCGCCCGCAGCGCCGCCTCGAAGAGGGCGGCAAGATCGTCCGGCGCCTTGGCGTTCGCCATGATGGGGTCCCCTGCGCAGAGGGCTGCGCTGGCGCTGATTCTGCCAGAAGCGGCGCGGCGAAGATAGGTTCCCGCGCGCGGCGCCTTGAATCGTTTGCCGAGTGGCCTGAGCGGTGGCATGCTGGGCTTCGCTCACCCTTGGGGACGCCCATGGCCCGTTCAGACAGGACCGCAGGAAAAGCCGCCGCCACCCTCTGCGCCCTCGCCCTCTGGGGCGGCGCGACCATACCCGCGCAGGCGCGCGGCGGGGCGGTCGGCGTTGATGCGGAGGTCGTCTTCGCGGTGGATATTTCCTATTCCATGGACCGTGTGGAGCAGGAGATGCAGCGGGACGGCTATGTGCAGGCCCTCACCTCGCCCGATTTCCTCAACGCCCTGAAGTCCAACGCCATCGGCAAGATCGCCGTGGCCTATCTGCAATGGGCCTCCTATGGCGATCAGGATGTGGTCATCCCATGGACGGTCATCGATGGCCCCGAGAGCGCGGCCGCCGTGGCGCAGAAGTTGAAGAATGCGCCCTACCGCCGCGCCCAGCGCACCTCGATCTCCGGCGCCATCGACGCGGCGGCTAAAATGTTTGATGGGAATGGCTTCGACAGTTCGCGCCTTGTCATCGATGTCTCGGGCGATGGGCCGAACAACAATGGCCGCATCGTGACCGAGGCGCGCGATGAGGCAGTGGCGCAGGGCATCACCATCAACGGACTGCCGCTGGTGGGCATCCGCCAGTGGATCGGCCCCGCTGATGTCAGGGATCTCGATATCTATTATGAGGATTGCGTGATCGGCGGCCCCGAGGCCTTCTCGGTGACCATCCGCGACACCCGAAGTTTCGTGGAGGCGACGCGCTCCAAGCTCGTGCGCGAGATCGCCACGGGTCCGGCGATTGGTCCCGAGCCTTCGCTCTTCATACCCGCGCAAGCCAAGGAGCCGCGAATCTCCTGCACAATCGGCGAGACCCTCTGGCGGCAGAGATGGGGCAATTGATCTTTCCCCTTTCCCGTCGCGCTTTATTGTCTGGGGCCGCAAGCTTCGCGCTCGCGGGCGACGCTTTTGGGCAGGCCAAGCGCAGCAGCGCGGTCGATGATCCCATCATCGCGGGCTATGCGCGCAATCTGCCGGTGCTGGCCGCCAACGGCATGGTGGCGAGCCAGGAGATCCAGGCCTCGCGCATCGGCGTCGACATTCTGCGCCGGGGCGGCAATGCGGTGGATGCGGCGGTTGCGACGGGCTTCGCGCTGGCGGTGACCCTGCCTCGCGCGGGCAATATCGGCGGCGGCGGCTTCATGCTGGTGCATCTGGCTACCCCCAAGAAAACCATCGCCATCGATTACCGGGAAATGGCGGGCGCGCTGACGACGCGCGATGTGTTTCTCGACGAGGCCGGGGAGTTTCAGCCCTCGAAATCGCAAGGCAGCGGCCTTGGCGTCGGCGTGCCCGGCACGGTGGCGGGTTTCGCGCTCGCGCACGCCAAATATGGCTCCGGCAAATTCAGCCTCGCCGATCTCATCGCCCCCGCGCAGACGCTGGCGGCCGATGGCTTTATCGTCGATGACGACCTCGCTGATTCCCTCCCCTCCGCCGTGCGCCGTTTCGCCCGCTGGCCTTCCAGCCGCGCCATCTTCATGCATGCGGATGGGTCTCCGCTGGGGCGTGGCGAGCGGCTCGTGCAGAGCGATCTCGCGGCGACGCTCACCGCCATCATGAAGGATGGGCCGACGGGTTTTTATGAGGGCGAGACGGCACGCAGGATCGTCGCCGCCGTGGAGGGCGCGGGCGGGCGCATGACGCGCGATGATCTGGCGGAGTATCGCGCCGTGGAGCGCGAGCCCGTGCGCGGGACCTATCGGGGCCGCGAGATCGTCTCCATGCCGCCGCCCTCGTCGGGCGGCGTGCATGTGATCGAGATCCTTAACATACTTGAGGGTTTCGACATCGGCGCTCTCGGCCATAATTCGGCGGCGACGATTCATCTGATGGCGGAGGCCATGAAGCTCGCCTATGCGGACCGCTCGAAATATCTTGGCGATCCTGATTTCGTGAAGGTCCCCGTCGCGGGGCTCACCTCCAAGGCTTACGCGGAAAAGCTGCGCGCCCTGATCTCGCTGGAGCGCGCGCGCCCCTCCGCCGACATCGGGCCGGGGGCTCCTTACGAGAGCGACCAGACGACCCATTATTCCGTGGTGGATTCGCAGGGCAACGCGGTCTCCAACACCTATACGCTGAACTTCTCCTATGGGCTGGGTCTGGTGGCGCCGGGCACGGGCGTCCTGCTCAACAACGAACTCGATGATTTCGCCGCCCGCGAAGGCGCCTCCAACGCCTTCGGCCTCACGGGCGGGGAGGCCAATGCGCCGGGCCCGCGCAAGCGGCCCCTGTCCTCCATGAGCCCGAGCTTTGTTTTCGAAGATGGCGCCCTGCGGCTGGTGACGGGCTCGCCGGGCGGCTCGCGCATCATCAACATCGTGTTGCAGATCATCATGAATGTGATCGACCACAAGATGAACGCGGCGGAGGCCACCGAGGCGCCACGCATTCACCACCAATGGCTGCCCGACGAGCTGCGCGTGGA
>CANCSY010000247.1 GCA_947380915.1 Beijerinckiaceae bacterium | reverse complement strand
GGGCGCCCGCTTCCGCCGCTTCTATGATCCCCGCGCAGGTGGCCTCGAAGGTCTCCTCGTCCAGCATGTAGACGAAGATGAAATGCAGGCTCATGTTGCGGGCGCGGCGGCCTGTCTGGGTCACGGGCATGGTGGGCGCGCTGGCGGCGACGAAGGAGACCATGGAGCCGCGCTCGGCGATGATGCTCTCGTCAAAGCCGATGGAGCCGGGCAAATCGACCTCCACGATATGATCGACGCCCCGCCCGCCGGTCTCCGCCAGGATGCGCTCGCGCAGATCCGCCGCCTTGCGGTCGAGCACCACATCGGCGCCCAGCTCCTGAAGGGCCTTGACGCTGGCCGCGCCGCTCCCCGTCGAGGCGATGACCCGCGCGCCGCGCCATTTGGCGAACTGCACGGCATAGGCGCCCACGCGCCCCGTGGCGCCGGGCACATAGACCGTCTTGCCCTTGAGGGAGCCCGCCAGATGCACCGCGTGGTAAGCGGTCATGCAGGGGATGCCGAAACAGGCGCCTTCCACGAAGCTCGTGTTGGCGGGCAGGCGCTTCACATAGCGCTGGGCGAGCGCAATATATTCGGCGGCCGTGCCCATGGGCCGCGCCCACTGGCCGTTGTAGCACCAGACCCGGTCGCCGACCGAAAGGCCGGTGACGCCCGCCCCAAGGGCCTCCACCACGCCCGCGCCATCGGAATGGGGGACCACGCGGGGAAATTCGGGGGAGGCCTTCACATTGGCGCGACGCTTGTAGTCCGAGGGGTTGATGCCCGAGGCGTGCAGGCGGATCAGCACCTCGCCAGCGCCCGCCGAGGGCTTGTCCATGTCGCCGACCACGATGACGTCGGCCGCCGGACCCGTCTTTTCGAACCAACCTGCGCGCATGCCCAATTCCTCCAGATGATGGCGCGCAGATTTAGCCTTTGGCGGGGGAATGGCAAGGGCGGACCTAACGCTTGCGCGCGCCATTCTCCAGGTTCTGGAAGCCCGGGTAGGGCTTGCTCTCGCCCTGATCGGTGAGGTCGGGGAATTCGCCGAGGTTTTCGGCGGTGAGTTGCGATTCCACCGGCTCGCCGAAGGGCTGCCGCTCCTGATCCCTCAGGGGGTTGGGCTTGAGCGTGTCCATCTGGCTGTCCTCGATGGCCACCAGCTCTCCGGCTTCGTCGAGGAAATCTTCCCATTTGCGGTTGGTCGGCTTGCCCGCCGCCTCCCACAGATGCCGGGCCTTGGCGCGCACGCGCCTGATTCGTCCATCCATCGCCGCCTCCATGATGGAGGGAAATGCGGGCCGGGCGGGGAGCGTTCCCTTTGCTGCGCGCAACCGTTACACTGCTTCCAAATCGCGCCTCGCGCGCAAGGGAGAAAACCATGAGATTCGCACGCCGCTCGTTCCTGGCGCTGGCGCTGGCCGCCAGCGTAAGCCCCGCCTCCGCCGATCCCGTAGCGGATTTCTTCAAGGGCAAGACGGTCACGGTGCTCATCGGGGTGAGCCCCGGGGGTGAATATGATTTGCAGGCCCGGCTCATCGCCCGCTACATCGGCCGTCACATTCCCGGCAATCCCAATGTGGTCGCCCAGAACATGGTGGGCGCAGGCGGCCTCACGGAAGCCAACTGGCTCTACAATGTCGGCCCCAAGGACGGCACCTATATCGGCATGATCCAGAACGCGCTGCCGGTCATGCAGGCGGTGGGCCTGCCCGGGCCGCAGTTCGATTCGGCCAAGTTCCAGTGGATCGGCTCCATCGCCGCAACGGTCGAGACCCTGGCGGTCTGGACCTCCAGCGGCGTGACCACCATCGAGCAGGCGCGCCAGAGCGAAGTGGTGATCGGCGCGGTGGGCAAGGGCGGCATCACCGACACTTTCCCGCGCATGATCAACGAATTCGCGGGCACGAAATTCAAGATCGTGGTGGGCTATCCCGGCGGCAACGACGTCAATCTGGCCATGGAGCGCGGCGAGGTGGCCGGGCGCAACAACACCTGGTCGAGCTGGAAGGTCACCAAAAAGAGCTGGCTGGACGAGAAGAAGATCTCGATTCTCGCCTATGAAGGCCCCAAGCCCGCCGACATGGGCAATGTGCCCTCCGTGCAGGACCTCGCCAAGACCGACGAGGACAAGGCGGCCATTCGCCTCATCACCGCAGGCACCCTGTTCGGGCGCCCGCTGACAGCGCCTCCCGGCGTGCCCGCCGATCGCATGGCCGCCCTGCGCGCCGCCTTTCTCGCCACCATGAAGGATCCCGATTTCGTGAAGGAGGCGGAGGCCGGGAATTTCGAGGTCGATCCGGTGGATGGGCTGCGCATGCAGAAGATCGCCGAGGAGCTGATCGCCCTGCCCGCCGCCGTGAAGGCGCGGGCGCGGCCTTTGATCGAATAGGGGGCAGTCGGCATTAGGCAGTCGGCAGTCGATAAAGAGCGGCACGTGTCGAACTCCCCGACTGCCGACTGCCGACTGCCGAATGCCGAATGCCGCCTCACAGCGCAGGCGTATCATGGTGATGATGATGTCCGTCATCCCCATGGCTGTGGTGGCTGGCGTCGGCTCGGATCGGCACCAGATTGATCTGGCCGAAGCGCACGCCCTTTTCCGCGATCATGTTTTCGGCGATCTGGCGCACCCGCTCGGTGCGGCCGCGAAACAGGGTCACTTCCATGCAATGGCGGTGATCGAGGCGGGTGCGCATGGAGCTGATGGTGATGTCGTGATGCTCATGCTGGGCGCGCTCCAGCCGCAGGGCCAGATCCCTTCCGTCATAGTCATAGACATAGGAGACGGCGGCGACGCAGTTCTGGGTGGCGACACCTGTGGAGCTGGTCCGCACCAGGGCGTCGCGCACCAGATCGCGCATGGCTTCGGAACGGTTGGAATAGCCGTTCTTGACCATGAAGGCGTCGATCTCGTCCGCCATGGCGTCGTCGAGGCTGATGGTGAGACGTTGCACGGGCTGGCCCTCGGGTGATTGCGGACTCAGTGTAGCAGGCTGGCGCGCAGGCGCAAAAAAGCGCGGCCCTTTCGAGCCGCGCTTCGATGTCGTCAGGCTGGCGTCAGCCCATCAATCGGTCTTGCGATCCTCGATGGTGGAGCGCGCGCTGCGCTCCTCGCCCGGGTTCACATGCACGTCGATGACAACCACATGGCCTTCATTGAAGGCCGCGACGCCCTTGGCGAGGGCGGCTTCCAGCGCCGCGACGCCCTTCACCGGGCCGATGCCGACCGCGCCGTAGGAGGTGCAGAGCCCGGCGATGTCCACTTCCGGGTCGGCGATGCGCTGGCCGATCCAGCGATTGCCCACGGGCCGGTTGCGGCGACGCGCCACCGTTTCCTGATGCAACTCATCGTTGAAATAGGAGCGGTTGTTGTTGATGACGATCAACAGCGGCACCTTGGCGTGGACCGCGCTCCAGACGGCGCTGACGCCCATCAGGAAGTCGCCGTCGCCCAGAACCGCCACGGTCTGGCGGCCGCGCGTGTGCATGCCCAGGGCGACGCCGACCGAGATGCCGGCGCCCGAGCCGATGCCGCCGCCGCCGTCCTTGCCGGTATAGGCCTGCGGGCTGTGGAAGGGCCACAGGTCGCAGTTCCAGCCACGGCACAACCCGCCCAGCGTCACCTTGTCCGGATCAGGGAAGGCGGCGCGCAGCAGGCTGCCGATCTTGTCCATGGTGATGCGCTCGGGATCGCCGGCGGGCTTGGCCTTCTTCTCGAGCTTGCCGCGCCAGGGAGCCTTGTGGCCCGCAGGCAGGGCTTCCAGCAGGTCGTCGACCACCGATTCGGTCGTTGCGGCCATGAACACGTCCATCTGGGCGAGGGACATGTGGTTGGCGTGGGCGCCATTGTGCAGCGTCTGGTCGAGGCTGTTGGCGATGACGCGGGCGGGGGCTGCGGGCGAGCCCTTGAGGGCGCCGACCGCGCCGCCCAGATCGACCCAGTCGAGCGCCAGGATCACATCCGCTTCCGCGACAATGGCGCGGGTGGCGGGGTTGAACTGGTTGAAGGGCTCGGTCACATGGGCCGGATGGTCGGTCGGGAAGGAGGCGCGCAGCTTCAGGTCGGACATGACGATGGCGCCGAGACGCTCGACCAGCTCCACACGCTTGTTCCAGGCCTCCACGGAGACGCCGCAGCGGCCCACCAGCACCAGCGGACGCTGGGCGCCCTTGAGCAGGGCCACGGCCTTGGCGATGGCCTCCTTGGCCGGACGGGGCGGTGCGGGCGGCTGGAAGCGGGCGAGATCGGGGAAGACCACCTCGCGCTCGAGCGAGGCTTCCTGCAAGCCCGCGTCCAGGGTGATGAACACGGGGGCGGGCGGATCGGCCCGGGTCAGCAGATTGGCGCGGCACATGGCCTCGATCAGCGCCTCGGGGGAGCTGGGCTGGGCGTCCCATTTCACGATGTCGCGCACCATGCCGCCCTGGTCGGTGGTGGAGTGGATCCAGTCGATCCACGGACGGCGCTGGGCGGAATCCACCGGGCCGGTGGCGCCGAGCACGAACATGGGCACGCGGTCGCAATAGGCGTTGTAGAGGGACATCATGCCATGCATGAGGCCGACGTTGGAATGCAGCACGCAGGCCATGGGCTCGCCGGTGGCCTTGGCGTAGCCATGGGCGATGGCGACCGAGTGATCCTCATGCTGGCACAGGACCATGCC
>CANCSY010000246.1 GCA_947380915.1 Beijerinckiaceae bacterium | reverse complement strand
GCGCCGTCGTTGATGCCCGAGGCGTTGCCCGCCGTGATCGTGCCGTCCTTGGAGAAGGCGGGGCGCAGCTTGGCGAGGGACTCGAGGGTGGTGCCAGCCTTGATATATTCGTCCTGATCGACGACCACGTCGCCCTTGCGGGTGGAGACGGTGACCGGCGCGATCTCATCCTTGAAGCGGCCAGCCTTCTGCGCGGCCTCGGCCTTGTTCTGGGAGGCGGTGGCGAAACGGTCCTGATCCTCGCGGCTGAGCTGCCAGCGGGCTGCTATGTTTTCAGCCGTTGTGCCCATATGATAACCATGGAAAGCATCGGTGAGGCCGTCCTTGATCATGGAGTCAAGGAACTTCATGTCGCCCATCTTCTGGCCATTGCGCAGATGCGCCACATGGGGGGAGAGGGACATGGATTCCTGACCGCCCGCCACGATGATGGAGGCGTCGCCATTGGCGATCTGCTGCATGCCCAGCGCCACCGCGCGCAGGCCCGAGCCGCAGAGTTGGTTGAGGCCCCAAGCGGTCTTTTCCTGAGGAATTCCAGCCTTCATGGCAGCCTGACGAGCCGGGTTCTGGCCCTGGCCGGCGGCGAGGATCTGGCCGAGGATCACCTCGTCCACATCGCCGGGATCGACGCCAGCGCGCTCGAGGGCGGCCTTGATGGCCACAGCGCCCAGATCATGGGCGGGCACGGCGCCGAAGACGCCGCTGAAAGAACCCACCGCCGTGCGCGCGGCGCCTACAATCACGATATCGGATGCCATCTGGAAACTCCTCTTGCGACTGATATGGAGCTGGTTGCGCCCCGTGAAAATCCGCGTTCTGCCCCGGCAGGACTGTTGTGCGCCGTCTCACTACCCGGCTACCCGTCCGCCCTTCGCCGGTCAAGCGCTGACGTGGCCCCCGGAACATGCAATTTCGTCTACATATCCGAAAGGACGAGAAGCATATCGGGCGCCATATCGCATTATTTCGTGACAAACCTGTTTCCGCCGGAACAAAGGGCGGTTATCGTGAGCATAGGGCATGGCGTCCAGCGGGGCAGGGTTTCACGAATGGCCAGCGAAAAGAAACCGATCACGATCAAGAAATACGCGAACCGTCGTCTCTACAACACCGGAACCAGCGCCTATGTGACGCTGGAGGACCTCGCCAGAATGGTGAAGGCGGGGGAAGATTTTCTGGTCTATGACGCCAAGAGCGGGGAGGACATCACCCGCGCCGTGCTTGGCCAGATCATCTTCGAACAGGAGGGCAAGGAGGGCCAGTCCCTCATGCCCATCACCTTCCTGCGGCAGTTGATCCGCCTTTATGGCGACAGCATGCAGATGGTCGTGCCGAGCTTCCTGGAATTCTCCATCGGCAAATTCGTCAACGATCAGGCGAAGATCCGGGAGGATTTCGTGGGCGCCATGGGCGGCAAGGATATCCCCGCCGGGCAAATCTTCAGCGCCATGGAGGAACAGGCCCGCAAGAACATCGCCATGTTCAGTCAGGCGCTGACCATGTTCGCCCCCTTCACCACGACCGTGCAGCCCACGGAGGCGGAAGCGGAGGCAGCCGCCGCGCCTGCGCCCAAGCCCCAGGCCGCTGCGCCGGACTTCGATGAGATGAAGCGGCAGATCGCGGAAATGCAGCGCCAGATCGAGAGCCTCGGCCGCAAGGGCTGAGGTGGCGGGCTAGTTCTTGTCGCCCACTCCGCGCGGCGTTTTATACGCTCCCGCCGCGAGGCTGGGGCCGCCAGTCCGGCGGGGCCAGCTCGAAATGGGCGAAGTCGAAGGCGGGCGCCACGGTGCAGCCCACCAGGGTCCATGCGCCCAGGCTCGTCGCCGTCTGCCACCAGTTGGCGGGGACCACGAATTGCGGACGCTGGCCCGCCTTCAGATCCGCGCCCAGATGGACTGACTGGCAGTCGTGGCCATTCTCGCAGATGGTGAGAGAGAGCGGCGCGCCCGCATACCAGTGCCAGACCTCCGCCGCATCCACCCGGTGCCATGCCGAGACGTCCCCGGTCCCCAGCAGGAAATAGATCAGCGAGGAGACAGATCGGCCCTGCGCGTCCGTGCGCGGATCCCGGTAGGTCTCGCGGTAGAAGCCGCCCTCGGGATGGGGTGTGAGCCGCAGCAGGCGCACGGCCTCATCCGCGCTCATGCCGTCGTGGAGATAGGCGGCGCCCATGGGTCAGAACCTGTTCTTGCGTTCACGGATCTCGGCGAAGACATCGGCGGGCGCGGCGCCGACCATGCCCAGTTGCGCCTGCACCCCGGGATCTTCCGCGCGCAGGAAGGGGTTGATGGCGAGTTCCAGCCCCAGCGTTGTGGGCAGCGCATAGTCGCCGCGCGCCCGCAGGGCCTCGACCTCTTTCATATGGGCGATGAGCCTGGCGTTGCCCGGCTCGATGGTCAGGGCGAAGCGGGCGTTGGCGAGCGTATATTCGTGGCCGCAATAGATGGCGGTGTCCTCGGGAAGCGCCGCGATCTTGAGCAGCGAATTCCACATGACGCCCATGGGCGCCTCGTTGACCCGTCCGCAACCGATGGAAAAGAGGGTGTCGCCAGCAAAGAGCAGCTTGTCCGCCTCGAACCAGTAGACGATATGGCCGATGGTGTGGCCGGGGGTTTCGATGACCCTGGCGCGCAGGGAGCCTACGCTCGCCACGTCGCCCTCTTTCACGGTGGCGTCCACCAGGGGCACCCGGTCGGCCTCCCCTGCAGGGGCGGTGACGCGGGCCTTGGGGAAGCGTTGCTTGACCTCGGGGATGCCCTGCACATGGTCCCCATGGCGATGGGTGACCAGAATATCGGTGAGGGTCCAGCCCTTTTCCTCCAGCGCTTTCAGGACGGGCGCGGCCTCCGGCACGTCGATGGCGGCGGTGGCGCCGGTGGCGGGATCATGGACGAGAACGCCGAAATTGTCGGTCAGACAGGGAAACTGATGAACCTGGGCGGTCATGGGATGCTCCAAAAGATCAGGCGAGGCTAACGGAGCCTCCCCCGCGGAGCAAGCGGAGCGCGGGGCCGCCGCGCTCCATTCTGTCCTACTTCTGCAGGATCGACTGCATGCGCTGGATCACCTCGGGCCGCACGGCGGCGGTCTGGGCGATGAGCTTTTGCAACTGCTCGCCGGTGGCGGGGACGAAGTCGAGTTTCGCCTTTTCGATTTCGGCCAGCAATTCCGGGTCCTTCATCGTGTCGTCGAAGGCCTTGCGCAGGGTGGCGACCCGGTCGGGCGCCATGCCCGGAGGCGCCATGAAGGCCCGGCCAACCTCGCCACCGCTCACATAGAAGGCGAAGAGTTCCTTGTCTTCCGGCGTCTTGGCCAGTTCGACCATGGTGGGAACATCCTTCATCTCGGGCAGACGCTCGAGGGCGTATTGCACGAGCATGGTCACCTTCTTCTGCTCGAGCCAGTCGCGCTTGGCGGTCTTGAGTGTGTTCCAGGAGGTGAAGGCGCCGTCCGTTTCGCCGCGCTCCATGGCCAGCAGGCCATCCGTCGAGCCGGGATAGGGGCCGACCAGCTTGAACTTGGTGCCGATGGTTCCGTTCATCAGCTTCGGGTAGCCCTCGCCGGGCGAGCCCGCGCCGGTGGAGGCGAGAGTCGTCTCGAAGGTCTTGGCCAGCTCTATGGACTGGGCCTTCACCGTGCTGGAGACCAGAGTGATCTCCACATTCGAGGTGGCGCGGCCGATCCAGTTGAACTCGGCGGCCTTGTAGTTGACGCCCGGCGTCTTGAGCATTTCCTCGATGGCTATGGTCTGGGAGACGATGCCGAAGGCCGTGCCGTCCTTGGGGGCGACGCGATACATCCAGTTGGCGAGGGTGAAGCTGCCGCCACCCGGCATGGACTGGGCCACGACCGTGGGATTGCCGGGAATATGCTTGCCGATATGGCGCGCGACGAGGCGGCCGAAGAGATCATAGGTGCCGCCCGGCGAGAAGCCGATATAGACGCCCACAGTCTTGCCTTTGTAGAACTGCTCGGCGCTCTGGGCGAAGCTTGCAGCGGGAATGAGGGCGGCGCAGAGGCCGAGGGCCAGCGGGCGCAGGATGGGGAACATGAAACTTCTCCTGTTGGGCGAAGGCCCAAGGCTGTGGCCCTTTTACAGCCCGGTTCCCTGCGTATCAATCACGAGATGGCGCGACGCAAACAAGTTGCGGTCACATTTTCACGCAGGCATCCTCGGCAACAGATCCCTCCGGCGCCCCATTATGGGGGCGCGGTCAAAGCCGGCGGCCGCAACCGATTGACAGGGCTTCCCACCCCCTTCTAGGGTCTGTGCAACCGAGCGCGGCGCGCAGCAACGATCCGGAGGATCCATGGCCTTCACCCTGAACCAGATTTCACCCGCAGGCGCGGCCGAAATCATCGGCTTTGATTGTGGCGCGCCCGCCTCCCCTGAGGATTTCGCCGCGCTCCAGCAGGCCTTTCGGGACCATCCGATCCTGTGCATCCGCGATCAGCATCTCACCCCCAAGGCGCAGGCGGACTTCGCCCGCCAGTGGGGCAGCCTCGAATCCCAGGACCGCAGCGCCTATTGTCACCCCGATGACAATGACGTGCTGATCCTGTCCAACGAGCGCAGGCCCGACGGGTCGCAGGTGGGCATCGTGGACGCCGGGGACTTCTGGCATTCGGATTCCTCCCACATGACCGACCCCTGCCGCATCACCATGCTCTATTCCGTGAAGAACCCCCTGCAGGGCGGCGATACGGAATT
>CANCSY010000245.1 GCA_947380915.1 Beijerinckiaceae bacterium | reverse complement strand
CTCGCGGCGCCCCCTGCGCGGATTTCTCGATCAAGGCTCCCGTACTTGGCCCTGGCCCTGGTCCTCTCCGCCTCTGGCTGAGGGGTAAGGGAAGGCCTCGACGCTTCGAAGGGACCCGTCTGGGCCGCCGCTTGTCCGCATCCTGGGTTTGTGAGCCTCATCGGCTCAGACCGGTCGTAGTGCCGGACGGACGGGTGACTGGGCATGCCGCCAAATGGCCCGGAGGCCATTGGCATGGTCACAAGCAGCCAGCTCGCAACCCATGCCTTTTGCAACTGATCGCCCGAGAGATGGCCTCCGGTAGGCCGCCCCGCAGGAACCGCTCCCCGCCCACCCGAATACGACCGCTCGCGTCCAGTCCCTCATGGGGCGGGGATGGAGGATTATGTGAGCGATATTAGGGTAAAAGTCAAGGATTAATTTCTGCGAACACCCATGCCCTACCCCTCGTGGGGAGGGTCTGCTCGCGTAGCGGGACGGGGTGGGGGTCGGGGACTGTTGATCGTTGGCGTGGTTGTGACAGACGCTAATTCCAGAAATTGCGCTCGCCCCCCATCCCCGCCCCTCCCCACGAGGGGGAGGGGAGCGGCTGGCATTTCGCGCGGTAATTCAGATCTTTAGATTGTTTTCACGCCCTATCCGGCGCCCGCAGCACCGCAGGCTCCAGCGCGCTGCGTTGGGCCTCCTCGATGGGCGCGTCCGGATCCCAGTTTTTTCCCACATAGCGTTTGCCGGTGACCCCGTCTGACAGGGTGGAGGCGAGCCAGAGCATGGGGGGGATGATCACCTCTGGTTCGAGCAGGGGGCGGCCGGTCTCGCGCGCCTGTTGCTTGCCGTGGTCGCTGACGAAGTCGGTGTTCACCGCGCCGCCCGGGATCAGCGAATTCACCGTGACGCCCGTGCCCGTCATGTCCTGCGCCCAGATGAGGGTCTCGGCCTCGATGGCGGTCTTGCTGACGCCATAGGGCGAATTCTCGCGCCGCTGCATGGTGGAGAGGCTCGTGGTGACATTCACGATGCGGCCCCAGCCCGAAGCCATGAGCGCGGGCGCCGCCGCTCGCGACATGAAGAAGGTGCCGATCACATTGGTCTCGATGATCAGGCGCCACATATCGGGGTCGGCCTCCCAGAAACGCATGCTCTTCGTGCCGGGCGCGAGTTCCAGATGGGCCGGGCCCTTGCCCGCATTGTTGACGAGAATATGCAGGCCCCCGAAGAGCCGCAGCGTCTCGGCCACCGTGCGCTCGCAATCGTCCTTGCGGGTGATGTCGCAGGGCATGCCGATGGCCTTTCCGCAGCCCTCGCGAAAGGCGACCTCCGCCACCGCGCCGCCTGTGGCGCCCGCATTGATGTCCGCGAAGACCACATTGGCGCCAGCGCGCACCATGGCCTGGGCCATGGCCCGGCCAAGGCCGGCGGCGGCGCCGGTGACGATGGCCACGCGGCCGTCGAGGCGAATGTCGGAGGCGATCATCAGTGCGCCTCCTCGTCGATCCGCGCCACGCCGATCATGGAGTCGCGGGTGACGAGGGCCGCCAGCGCGTCTTCATCAAGGCCTTGCGTTCCCGCCGGGCGTTGCGGCACAACAAGAAAGCGGATGTCGGCGGTGGAATCATGCACCCGCAGGGCCACATCATCTGATAGCTCCGTGCCGAATTCGCGCAGCACCGCGCGCGGTTCGCGCACAATGCGGGCGCGATAGGCGCGGCTCTTGTACCAGGCGGGCGGCAGGCCCAGGAGATCGCGGGGGTAGCAGGAGCACAGGGTGCAGACCACGACATTGTGGGTGTCGGCCGTATTCTCCACCGCGACCAGCTTCGTGCCGGTAATGGGGAAGCCGAGCTCTGCGGCGGCCGCATTGCCATCCTCGAACAGGCGCGCGCGATAGGCCGGGTCCATCCACGCGCGGGCCACCACCTTGGCGCCATGGGCGGGGGTGATGGAATCGCGCTTCTCGATGAACTGGCGCACCTGCGCGGCGGTGACGACGCCCTTTTCGATCAGCAGCTCCTTCAGGGCTATGCTGAGGATCTGATAGTAGCTGTGCACCTTGTCGTCGGGCTGGGGCGGCGCGTGGGGGTGATCGTGATCATGGTCATGGTCATGGTCGTGGTGATGGTTGTGGTGATCTTGGCTCATCCCATCGTCTCCAGCCAGTGGTCGTAAATGTCGGCCTCGATCACATCCTGCGGCGAGCCCTGATAGTCGGGCCACAGATCGGCGGCGCGGAAGCGCACCTTGTAGAGATCCTTCTTCGGGCCGGTGAGGTTATAGGCGAGGCGCTCGGGGTTCTCGAAGGCGCCGAAATAGCGCTGCACCACCCCTTGCTTGCCGCGCAGATAGACGGGGGTGCGTATATGGCCGGGCGGATAGTCGGCGCGCACACGCACCACAGCGCCGGGGCTGAGGCGGCTCATGGTAGCTTCTCCGCTTCGCCGGGCGCCAGTTCGAGTTCCCCGGTTTCCGCGAGGCGCTGGCGCACCTGCGCCACCTTGGCGTCGATTTCATCCTGGGTGAGCACGCCGCGCGCCACCATCTGCAGGGAGAGGGCGGCGGTCCAGCGTTCGTAATAGGTCAGCCGCTCCATGGCGTCCTCGCCCAGGGATTCGATGGCCCTGCGGCTCTCGTGGCTGGACATGAGCCCTTTGGAGCCCACGGCGGCGCGCAGGCCATCGGCCTGTTTCTCCCAGAAGTTCAGCGTGTGTTCCGATGGATCGACCGGCCCCTCGGGCAGGCCGCCGATGTCCTGTGGGCTGCGCATGAGCTTTCTCCCTGTTCCCCCCCATTGTGGCAGGGGCGGGCGCGGGCGCAAGCCCCAAAAGACCAGCGCCAGAGGTCAGGCCTGTGGGCAGCATGCGCGATGTCGCGGCGCCCCCTCCCCAAAGGCTCCGCTTCTTGTATAGTGGGCGCCTGAGTTCGATCAACAAGGGGAGGTTTGAATGACTTATCGTGACATCACCTGCGAAGTGGTGCAGTTCACCGGCCATAATGGCGAGCAGGGCGAGGCCTATTACACGAGGCCCGCAGGCCCCGGTCCCTTTCCGGGCGTTGTGCTGATCCATCATGTTCCCGGCTGGAACGAGTTCTGCATCGAGGCGGCGCGCAAGCTCGCCCATCATGGCTTCGCCACCATCTGCAACAATCTCTATTTCCGCATGGGCGATGGCGATCCCGATGACATCGGCGCCCGCGCCCGCGCCGAGGGCGGCATTTCCGACGAGCAGATGCTGGGCGACGTGGCCGGCGCCATGGCCTTCCTGCGCGCCCAGAGCAACGCCAATGGCAAGGTCGGGATCATCGGCTTCTGCTCGGGCGGTCGCCAGACCTATCTCTCCGCCTGCCGTCTGCCCGATGTGAACGCGGCGGTGGATTGCTGGGGCGGCCGCGTGATGGCCGATCCCGCCGCGCTGACCGCCAAACAGCCGGTCGCGCCCATCGACTATTCGAAGGATCTCAACTGCCCCCTGCTGGGCCTCTTCGGCAATGACGACAAGGAGCCCGCGCCCGAGCAGGTCAACAAGACCGAGGCCATCCTGAAGGATCTGGGCAAGACCTTCGAGTTCCATCGCTATGATGGCGCCGGTCACGCCTTCTTCGACTGGAGCCGCCCCAGCTATCGTCCGGAACAGGCGATGGACGGCTGGAAGAAGGTTCTCGACTTCTTCCATCACAACCTGGGCTGAGGCCCCGCCATGTGCTCCTACATCACTGAAAAGGCGCCGATCTTCGGCAGCGCCAAAGGCCGCGCAGGCTGGATGCGCGTCGATACGGCGGTGGTCTATTACGACCATCCGGTGCATGTGCCCCTCGACCATGCGCTGAACATCGACTTCGTGGACTCCCGCTCGAAAGAGCGGGTGGCCGTGGAGCTTTCGGCTGATTCGGCGCGCGAACTCGTGCGCCGCATCCAGGCGGCGCTCGACAGTGGCGACGCCATTCATCTGGGCTCGGGCGCGGAAGATCCGCTGCATCTTGCGAGGGCGATGTGAGCATTCACATGTATGATCTGGCTGGAGCGGACCCTGCGGTTCGCTTCAGCCCCTATTGCTGGCGCGTCCGCATGGCGCTGGCCCACAAGGGGCTGCCGGTGGAGACGATCCCCTGGCGCTTCTCCGACAAGAGCGCGATCTCCTTTTCGGGGCAGGGGGCTGTGCCCGTCATCCGCGACGGCGAGACGGTGCTGCATGACTCCTGGGCCATCGCAGACTATCTCGATGCGCATTATGGGGATCGGCCCGCGCTGATGGACGGGCCGCAGGGCAGGGCGCTGGCCAATTTCGCCCGGCATTTCTCGCAAGCCGTCTTCGCGCCCATCGCCTTCAAGGCTGTCATCCTCGATATCTACAACGTGATCGACGAAGGCGACCGGCCCTATTTCCGCCAGAGCCGCGAGGCGAGGGTGGGCAAGACGCTGGAGGCTTTCGCCATCGACGAGGATGAGGCGCGCGCCCAGATGCGGCCTGCGCTCGCGCCCCTGCGCGCGCTCTTGCAGGAGCAACCTTTCGTGAATGGCGATGCGCCCGCTTTCGCCGATTACTGCCTCTTCGGCGGCTTCATGTGGGTGCGCGGCGTTTCGGCCAAGAAGATCCTGGCCGAAGCCGATCCTGTCTACGCCTGGCGCGAGCGCATGCTGGACCTGTTCGACGGACTGGGGCGCAAGGCGCCGGGGGTCGGCGCCTGAACCCCATCTGATCATCCACCCCGCAAAAATAAGGAGCGCCCCTCGCGG
>CANCSY010000244.1 GCA_947380915.1 Beijerinckiaceae bacterium | reverse complement strand
CTTACCGCACCCTTTCACCCTTACCCATCCAAGGATGGGCGGTTTACTTTCTGTGGCGCTTTCCCTGGGGTCGCCCCCGCCGGACGTTATCCGGCACCGTGTCTCCATGGAGCCCGGACTTTCCTCTCCCGCAGTGTCCTGCAAAAGCGACCGTCCAGCCGACTGGCGAGCCTCACATAGGGGCAGGCGCCCTGCGGGGTCAATCAATTAAGAGCCAAAACGCCAGAAGGCGGAACCCTTTCGGATTCCGCCCCCTTGCGCGGCCCCGTGCGCGGGACGGGTTCGAACCCGGCCCCGCGCTCGCGAATGGGTCAGTTGGAGGCCATCAGGCCCTTGGCCTTGGCGCAATAGCTGCGGTCGGCCGCCGACATGTGGCGGGCGCCATGGCCCTGCTGGTAGCGCATGACCGTGCCGCAGAGGTCGCCGCCGGACATGCGATAGGCCGTCGCCAGATAGCGCATGGCGAAGCGGATGTTGGTCTCAGGGTTCAGGAGCCCCGAAGGCCCGCCCGAGAAGCCCTCGCCCCGGGCGGTCTGGGTCTTGATCTGCATGAGGCCCATGGCGCCGCTGCGGTTGGTGGCGCGGGGATTGTAGTTGCTCTCCACCTTCACCACGGCGTCGGCGATGGCGAAGGGAACGCCGTTTGCGGCGGCGTGACGGGCAACCATGGCGCGAAGGCCGCCACGGTCGGCGCTCGCGCCCAGAGAGGGCTGCGCATCCACGGCGCTGGCGAGGCTTCCGGCGGCCTGATGATGAGTCCGGTGATGGCGGGTCCGCGCCTCGGCGGGGGCTGCAGTGAGGGCGCCCAGAGCGAGAATGGCGGCAAGAGAAAGGGCGGAAGCGAATGTCTTGTTCGTCATAAATGCAGGTTCCTTGTGATTTATTTGTTTCGTGATGCGTAAAATACGGGATAATGAGGCCATAACCGGGCGCCGCCGAGCCAATAGTTTGAATTGTGAAATTAGTTCCATTTCAAATTGAACAAAAATAGCCTCCTATTCATAGGCTATATATTCTAGCGAAGCCTGATCGACGCATCATTAAACTTTGTTTAGATAATTAAACGATCACTTTGTGAACGAACCAACGATCCAAGGCGTCGATGGAAATACGAAATAAAAAATGAGTGTGTCTTTTCCGTTCATAGACGGCTCAGCCTCAGCATGGTTCTATGTCGCCAGCTTTGCGATGCGTTCAGGCGCATGTCTGCGAAGAACGGCGGTATGGAGGTACCCTATGAAAAAGACCTTGCTTCTGACCCTGGCCCTGACCTCGGCCATGGCTTTGGGCGGTTGCGGACAAACCCGCGAAGACCGGGCCGTCAACGGCGCCCTGCTGGGTGGCGCAACCGGCGCCATCATCGGCGGCGCAGCCTCCGGGCGCGCAGGCGGCGCCCTTGCAGGCGGCATCATCGGGGCTGCGGCTGGCGGTATTCTCGGGGCGAATTCTGCGCCGGAACCGCGCCGTCGCTGCGTGGTCTTCCGCTACGATTATGATGGCAATCGCTATTGCGCCCGCTTCGCGCGCGACTACTACTGACACAGGGCGGCCCGGCCAAAAGCCGGGCCTTCAATTTCCTGCGGCGGCGGGATAGACCAAGCGCATGAGCGCTTTCCGCCCCGATCATCCGAACGCCATCGTCCAGCCCTCTCCCAACCATGGCGAGCGGCGCGACGGGCGGGCGCCTGACTGCATCCTGCTCCATTACACCGGCATGCCCACGGGCGAGGGCGCGCTGGCCCGGCTTTGCGATCCTGCCGCCGAGGTCTCTTCCCACTATCTGGTCTTCGAGGATGGCCGCATCCTGCAACTCGTGCCCGAGGCGAGACGAGCATGGCATGCGGGCGCTGGCCGTTGGAAAGAGGATACGGACCTCAACTCCTGCTCCATCGGCGTCGAAATCGTGAACCCCGGCCACGATGGCGCCCTGCCGCCCTATCCGCTGGCCCAGATCGAGGCCGTGGCCGCCCTGTGCCGTGACATCGCCGCCCGCCACGCCATCGCCCCCGAGCGCATCCTCGCCCATTCGGACATTGCGCCGGGCCGCAAGCGCGACCCGGGCGAGCATTTCCCTTGGGGAACTTTGCACGCACTTGGCGTCGGCCACTGGGTCCCGCCCGCCCCTATCGCTGGCGGGCGCTTCCTGTCGCCCGGCGAGCAGGGGCGCCCCGTGGAGGCCCTGCAGGCCATGCTGGCGCTCTATGGCTATCCCTGCCCCCAGACCGGGCTCTATGCTCAGGAGACTGCGGCCGTGGTCGCCGCCTTCCAGCGCCGCTTCCGCCCCGCGCTGGTGGACGGTATCGCCGACGCCTCCACCATCACCACCCTGCGCGACCTCATCGCGGCCCTGCCCACTATTCCACAGGGCTGATTTTCGCGACGCCCTTTTGGGCGATTTGTTGTAAGCATGCGCCGAACGGACGGATCGCGGTCGACGCGGATCATGCAGGAGCTTTTTGGATGGGTTCAATGGTTTTACGCAGCGGGCTTGCGGCGCTCGCCATGCTGCTGGGCGCAGCCTCCGGCGCCATGGCGCTCGAAGACGAGGCGCTGGCGAAATTTTACACGGGCAAGAGCGTGACCATCGCGGTGGGCTCCTCCCCCGGCGGCGGGCTCGACACCTTCGGGCGCCTGCTGTCGCGCCACATGGGCAAGCACATTCCCGGCAAGCCCAATGTGGTCGTCTCCAATGTGCCGGGCGCGGGCGGCAATGTGCTCGCCAACAATCTCTATACGCTCGCCCCCAAGGACGGGACCTATATGGGCATCACCTTTCCCAGCGTGATCATCGACCCCCTGCTGAGCGAAAACCACAGGGGTTATGACCCGACCAAGTTCAACTACATGGGCAACGCTAACGCCGAAGTGCTGGTGTGCCTGCTGCGCCGCGACATCGGCCTGACGAGCCTCGACGACTTCATGAAGGCGCAGATCATCATAGGCGCCACCGCGCCCGGCAGCACCACCGCCGACTTCCCCATGATCGTGAAGGGCCTGCTGGGCGCGCAGTTCCGTCTGGTGACGGGCTATCAGGGCTCGCGCGAGGTCACCCTCGCCATCGAGAAGAACGAGGTGCAGGGCATCTGCGGTCTGGGCTGGTCCACCGTGAAGGTGCAATATCCCGACATTCTCAAAGGCGAGATGTTTGCGACCGTCTTCGCGCAGGAAGACCTGAAAGGTCATCCCGAACTCAACGCGCAGAACGTGCCGCTGATCTATTCGCTGGCGAAGACCGACGAAGACAAGCAGGCCCTGCAGATGTTCTACGCCCAGAACGCCTTCAGCCGCCCCTTCATCCTGCCGCCGGGCGTGCCTGCCGATCGCGTCGAGGCCCTGCGCAAGATATTCCTCGAGACCATCGCAGACCCCGAGCTGCAGGCCGACGCCCGCAAGATGAATATCGAGGCCGTGCCGACCTCGGGCGCGGAACTGCAGCAGATCATCGCCAACATGTACGCCACCTCGCCCGCCATCGTGGCGCGGGTGAAGAAGGGCATGGGGCGGTAGGAAACGAGGGCGGCGGAAGCTCTATTCCGCCGCCACGTTCATCCGGGCAGGATCATAATTCAGCACTGGCGCCAGCCAGCGCTCGACCTCGGCGATGCTCATGCCCTTGCGGGCGGCATAGTCCTCCACCTGATCGCGCTCCACTTTCGCCACGCCGAAATAATGCGCTTCGGGATGGGAGAAATAAAGGCCGCTCACCGATGACCCCGGCCACATGGCGAAACTCTCCGTCAACGTCACGCCCGTGCGGCGCTCGGCGCCCAGCAGATCGAAGATTGTCCGCTTCTCCGTATGATCGGGCTGGGCGGGATAGCCGGGCGCGGGGCGAATGCCGCGATAGGCTTCGGAGATGACTTCTTCGGGCGTCAGCGCCTCATCCGCCGCATAGGCCCAGAACTCGCGGCGCACGCGCTCGTGCATGCGCTCGGCCAGAGCCTCGGCGATGCGATCCGCCAGCGCCTTCACCATGATCGAACCATAGTCGTCATTGGCCTGCGCGAAGCGGGCGGAGATCTTCTCCTCCTCCGCGCCCGCCGTGACGACGAAGGCGCCGACCCAATCGGCGGGCCCGCCGATGGGCGCCACGAAATCCGATAGAGCGATGTTGGGACGCCCATCCCGCCGCAGCAATTGCTGGCGCAATGTATGGAACGTCGCGAGACGCTCGCTGCGGGATTCGCCGGTGTAAAGCTGGATGTCGTCGCCATCGGCCTGCGCAGGCCAGAAGCCGATGACAGCCTTGGGGTTGAACCAGCGTTCGTCCACGATGCGCTTCAACATCTGCTGGGCGTCATCGAACAACTGCCGCGCGGCTTCGCCCTGACGGGGATCGTCGAGCAGCGCGGGATAGCGGCCCTTCAGCTCCCAGGTCTGGAAGAAGGGCGTCCAGTCGATATAGGGCACGAGTTCCGCGACATCGTAAGTGCGGAAGGTCCGCGTGCCCGTGAAGAGCGGCTTGGGAGGCTGATAAGCAGCCCAGTCCGTGCGCATGGCGTTGGCGCGGGCGCGGGCCAGCGGCAGGCGCTGCTTGTCGCTCTCGGCCTTCGCGTGGGCCTCCGCCACCTTGCGATATTCGGCGCGCAGGGTCTCCACATAGCTCACGCGCGTATCGGGCGAGAGCAACGCCGAGACCACGCCCACCGCGCGGCTGGCGTCGGTGACATAGACCGCCTGACCGCGCTCATAATTGGGGTGAATCTTCACCGCCGTATGGACGCGGCTGGTGGTGGCGCCGCCGATGAGCAGGGGCACGTCGAAGCC
>CANCSY010000243.1 GCA_947380915.1 Beijerinckiaceae bacterium | reverse complement strand
TTGAAGGCGGTCATTGGGCGCTCTTCATGGCCTCCGCCGCCATCAGGATCCGTTCCGGCGTGGCGGGGGCGTCGAGACTGACCTGCTTGCCCGGCGCAATGGAATGCAGGGCGTCCAGCATGGCGGAATAGACCGAGATCGCCAGCATGAGCGGCGGCTCGCCCACGGCCTTGGAACGGTAGATGGTGGCGGCGCGGTTGGGCTCATCCAGAAGCGCGACCCGGAAATCGGCGGGCACGTCGGAGGCCACGGGGATCTTGTAGGTCGAGGGCGCATGGGTGGCGAGGCGGCCCTTGGCGTCGAAGACCAGCTCCTCCGTCGTCAGCCAGCCCATGCCCTGCACGAAGCCGCCCTCGATCTGGCCGATGTCCAGCGCCGGATTCAGCGAGCGGCCGGCGTCATGGAGAATGTCGACCCGCGTCACCTTGTTCTCGCCGGTGAGAATGTCGATGGCGACCTCCGCGCAGGCGGCGCCATAGGCGTAATACAGGAAAGGCTTGCCCCGTCGCGCCGCCCTGTCCCAGTGGATGCCAGGGGTCTTGTAGAAGCCCGCATGGGAGAGCTGCACCCGGTTCTGGCGGCATTTTTTCGCCAGTTCGGGGAAAGGCACGGTCGCGTTGCCGATCACCACCAGCCCGTCGCGGAAGCGGATCTGCTCGGGCGCGACGCCATAGGTCTGCGCGGCGAAAGCGATCATGCGGCTCTTGATCTCAGCTGCCGCCGCCTGCGCCGCCATGCCATTGAGATCGGACCCAGCGCTCGCCGCCGTGGGCGAGGCGTTGGGCACCTTGGCGGTGTTGGTGGCGGTGATGCGCACCCAGTCCAGGGGAATGCCGAACTCCTCGGCCACCACCTGCGCCACCTTGGTGAAGAGCCCCTGGCCCATCTCCGTGCCGCCATGGTTCAGGTGAACGGACCCGTCCTGATAAACATGCACCAGCGCGCCCGCCTGGTTGAGGTGCTGCAAGGTGAAGGAAATGCCGAACTGCACCGGCGTCAGGGACAGGCCGCGCTTGATGATGGGGCTGGTCTCGTTCCAGGTCGCAATCTCAGCCTGCCGCTTGCGGTAATTGCTGGAGGCCTCGAGCTTGTCGATCAGGCTCGCCAGCACATCGGGGTCCTCGACGGTCTGCCCATAGGGGGTCTCGTCGGCGCCGGGGCGGTAGAGATTGGCCTTGCGCACATCGAGGGGATCGCGGCCCGTGGCATGGGCTATGGCATCCATGGCGCGCTCGATGGCCAGCATGCCCTGGGGGCCGCCGAAGCCGCGAAAGGCGGTGTTGGAGACCGTGTTGGTGAAGAGCCTGCGGCTCAGGATATTGGCGGCGGGCAGGTGATAGGCGTTGGCCGCGTGGAACATGGCCCGATCCACCACCCCCGGCGACATATCCACCGAACAACCGCAGCGCGCGTTCAGCGCCACCTCATAGGCGGTGATCTGGCCAGCGTCGTCAAAGCCCACCTTCCAGTCGGCGCGGAAGTCATGGCGCTTGCCGGTGATGATGAAATCGTCGTCCCGGTCGAGGCGCAGCTTGCAGGGCTGGCCGGTCACATGTGCCGCCAGCGCGGCCAGCGCTCCGGTCTGGGCGGCCTGCGTCTCCTTTCCGCCAAAGGCGCCGCCCATGCGCCGCGTCTCCACTGTGACGAATGCGTTAGGCATGGCGAGCACGCCAGCCACCACATTCTGCAACTCGGTCGGGTCCTGGGTCGAGGAATGGACCAGCATCTCCCCGGACTCGCCGGGAAAGGCGAAGGCGGCCTGCCCCTCCAGATAGAAATGCTCCTGCCCGCCAATGCGCAGCATGCCCTCGACCTGGTGGAGCGCCGAGGCGATCAGGGGCGCGGGATCGCCAATCCTGAAGTCATAGTCGGGCAGCACCTTCACATCCGCCGTCAGCGCATCCTCGATGGTGAGGATCGGCGTCTCCTCCTCGATCTCCACCTTCGCCAGCCTCGCCGCGCGGCGGGCCTCGTCGCGTGTGCGGGCGACGACGGCGAAGATCACCTGACCGCGAAACACCACGGCGCCATCGGCGATCAGCGGGTCGTCATCGAAATGGGAGGTGTTGTTGTGGCCGGGCACATCGGCGCCCGTCAGCACCGCGACCACGCCGGGCGCCGAGCGCACGGGTTCAAGGTCCAGCAGCTTGATGCGGCCGCGCGTGGCGGGCGAGAGGCCCGGCGCCACATGCAGCGTGCCCTGGGGCTCGCGGATATCGTCGATATAGGCCGCAGCGCCGCGCACATGCAGCACTGCAGAATCGTGGCGCACCGGCTGGCTCACCACCGCGAGGGGTTCGTGGGCCTGGTCATTCGGCGGCATGAGGGACCTCAAAGCCGGATATCCGGGTTATTTCGGCTGGTATGCCAGCAATTTCCATCAGGGTTTTCAGAAAAAGGTTGCGCGCGATCAGGCTGCGATAGCCCGCAGAGGCACGCGCGTCGTCGATGGGGGCGTAGTCATTGCCGATCTCGGCGAGGGGCCCGGCCCAGGTGGCGGGCTCGTCGAGGTCGATGCCGATAGCGGCCATCTCCGTTTGCAGGGCGCGCGCGGGGGTTCCCGCCATGCCGCCGAAGGCGATGCGGGCGAAGATGACATGCCGTCCCGCCAGACCGATATGGAAGGCGCCGAGAACGGCTGAAATATCCTCGTCGAAGCGTTTGCTGACCTTGTAGGCGCGAAACGCCCGGTCCGGCGCGGGCGGCGGAATGATGATGCGGCGCAGATATTCGCCGGGCCGCCGGTCCTGCTTCTTGTAGGCGATGAAGAAGGCGTCCAGCGGCAACCGGCGCAAATCGCTGCCACGCCGCAGTTCGATCTCCGCCCCAAGGGCGATGAGACAGGGGGCGAGGTCGCCGATGGGCGAGCCATTGGCCAGACTGCCGCCAATGGTGCCGGACGCGCGCACCTGCGCCGACCCGAAGCGGCGCATGATCTCGGCGAAATCGGGATGGATGCTCACGAGCGGGGTGATGGCGTCCGCCAGCGTCAGGCCAGCGCCCAGCGACAGCGCCTTGTCCCCCGCATCAATGGCCGTGAAGGCGCCGCGCAACCGGCCGAGCCAGATGATTTTGGGCGGTGTCTGGAGCGCCTTGGTGATCCACAGGCCCACATCGGTTGCGCCCGCCAGGATCAGCGCGTCGGGATGTTCCATGTAGAGCGCGGCCAGCGCGTCCTCGCTTGCGGGGGCGGCGAAAAATTGCGCGGGCGTTCCCATGAACAGGTCCGCGCCATCGTCGATGCCCGCCAGCGCCGCCATGCGCGCGGCGGTGGCGGCCGCGAAACGGTCTTGCGCTGGCCCGGCGCAGGCCTCCATGGCAGCATCCACAATGGGGCGATAGCCCGTGCAGCGGCACAAATTGCCCGCCAGGGCGGTCTCGACCTGCGGCCTCGTGACGGGGCCTTGCGCGTCCTGCTGCAAGGCGAAAAGGCTCATCACTATCCCCGGCGTGCAGAAGCCGCATTGGGAGCCGTGATGGTCGACCATGGCCTGCTGGACGGGATGCAGCGCATGCCCCTCCGCCAGGTCCTCGATGGTCAGGATCTCCGCCCCGTCCACCTGACCCATGAGCAGGATGCAGGCGTTGACGGGACGCTGATCGAGTTCGCCGTCGATTTCACGCGCCAGAACGACGGTGCAGGCGCCACAGTCTCCCTCGGCGCAACCCTCTTTCGTGCCGGTGGCGTGGGCGTCGAGCCGCAGCCAGTCGAGCAGGGTCGCATGGGGAGAAAAGCCCGCGAGATCGACCCGCGAGCCCCGGAAGATGAAGCTGATATGATCACGTTTCATGTGGGGCTCGCGGATCGGTTTGCGCTTACTTGGGCAGCTTGTCGTCAACGCCCTTCACATACCAGTTCATGCTGGTGATCTGCTTGTCCGTGAGGGCCTTGCCGTCCTTGCATTCGACAGCCTTGCCGTCCTGGTCAAGGACCGGGCACTTGAAGGGGTTGAGCTTCTTGGCCTTGATGGCGGCCGCGGTCTCTTCCGCCATCTTCTTCACGTCGTCGGGGATGTTGGCGTAGGGCGCCAGATGCACCATGTCGGCGTCCATGCCGCCAAAGGTGTCCTTGGACTTCCAGGTTCCCGCCAGAACGGCCTTGGTGCGCTCGATATAGTAGCTCGACCAATCATCCACGATGGAGGTCATCTGCGCCTTGGGGGCGAAGCGCGCCTGGTCGGAGGCCTGGCCGAAGCCGAGCTTGCCCGCCTTTTCCGTCTCCTGCAGGGGAGCGGCGGAATCGGTGTGCTGGGTGATGATGTCGGCGCCCTGGGCCAGCAAGGCCTTGGCGGCGTCAGCTTCCTTGCCCGGATCGAACCATGTGTTGGCCCAGACGATCTTGACCTTCACGGCCGGGTTCACGGATTGCGCGCCCAGAATGAAGGCGTTGATGCCGGCCACCACTTCCGGGATCGGGAAGGAGGCGACATAGCCCAGCGTGTTGGTCTTGGTCATCTTGCCGGCGATCTGGCCGATCACGTAGCGCCCCTCGTGGAACTTCGCCGTGTAGGTGGCGACGTTATCGGAACGCTTGTAGCCGGTGGCGTGTTCGAACTTCACGCCCGGAAACTTCTTCGCCACGCGCAGGGTCGGCTCCATGTAGCCGAACGAGGTGGTGAAGATGAGCTTGTGGCCGGATCGGGCGAGCTGCTCGATGGAGCGGTCGCTGTCGGTCTCGGGCACGTTCTCGAGGAAGGTGGTCTCGACCTTGTCGCCGAGCGCCTTCTGCATGGCGATACGGCCCTGATCGTGCTGATAGGAATAGCCGAAGTCGCCGAC